>JBEKPA010000094.1:0-11518 GCA_049521195.1 Occallatibacter sp. | reverse complement strand
ACCGTGTTGTCGCCCGTGCCGGACTTCTCGGTGCGCGACTCGATGGAGAGCAGGCGGCCGGTGATAGCGCCCCCAGGGCCGCCCAGCACCTCGACCCGCTGCCCGCGCAGCGCCTGAAAGATATCCGTGGAGGTGGGATCGTCGCTCATGCCCAGCGAGAGGGATTTGAGCTGCTCGGCCAGCGGCGTGGTGGAGTTGTAATTGACTCCGGCGATCCGCCCGCCGCCCTCGTCGAGCACGGTAAGCGACTGCAATACATCGTTCAACTGCGGCGAGGTGAAGTCGATGGCCACGCGCTGGTTGCCGTTGACCGTCCCGGCGTGCTCAAAGTAGCCCACACCGTTCTTGTAGAGGACGACCTTGCGCACCGGCAGGTCTTTGACCACCTGCGGTGGGGCTGGCTGCGCCTGCGGCGCGATGAATTTCGATTTGGCTGTGGGCCCGGCCGCGGATTGCGCGGCAAGGGTCAGCGTGAAGGCGGCAAGAAAGAATCCGGCAAGAATCCGGCGCATGAAACCTCCTCGGACAGACAAACGGGAATACTATTGTCTTTGACCCCGGTGAAGGCGAAATGATTCCCAGTTAAGACACAGAATCGCAGCTGTCCACGTCTTGAGAACGTGGCAGCGGCGAAATCTTGCAGGTTTCAGCTTCACTTTTCCAGGATTGCGCGAGGCGACTGTTCAGCCCCGGTGACTCCTGGCAGCCTTTGCAGTTGCTTCAAATGATTCAGATCATGCCCTGCCATGGTCTCGACAATCGTCAGGAACGTCATCGTGCCCCGCTCGGGGTGTGTGACCGGCCGTTCCGCCGCTTCAGGCAGAGCCGTGCGAATTAGAAGCAGATTCCATCCGCGCAGCGCTGTGAACACTTCAAGCGCCTGGCTGGCAGGGAGGCCGGAGTAGGTTTCAGCCCACTTGTCCTGGTCGAAGGGTTGGATCACCGGCGCATCCTCGGCCAGAGTCTGGCGCAGACGAAATGCGAACGCAACTTCGCTGTCGGCCAGGTGGCACGCAATCTCCGCCGCGCTCCATTTGCCGGGGGCCGGCGGAATAGCGGATTTCTCCGCGCCGAGGACGTCTATCACGTAGCCAAGCGCTCCGGGAGTAGCGGCCAGAATCGCCTCCAGCGGCCGTCCATCGAGAAAGCGTTCATAGGGATTCAGTTCGCTCATTGCATAACCCTCGTTCGACTTTGCTCTCAGTCTACCGCACCGTCTCTCCTTCGATACTTGCTCCAATGCGCCGCTTTCGGCGATACTTAGGTGTTGAGTCTTGTGCGGCTGGGCGATTCGTCCCGGCTGCCGATCAGGGTGGGCGCGCATGAGCAAAGCTGCCGCCGGCCGGGAAGAACCCAAGAAGCCGCAACAGAGCACTGGAGTTTGAAAGGAACCGTGTCGCCGTGGTAATGATTCGTCTGGCGCGTTTCGGCGCCCGCAAGCAGCCCTACTACCGCATCGTGGTCATCGAGAAGGACCGCGCCCGCAATGGCCGTTCAATCGAGGTCGTCGGCACTTACAACCCGCGCACCAGCCCGGCGACGGTCGAATTGAAGCACGAGCGCATCGCTCACTGGCGCAGCGTGGGCGCACAACTGTCGCCCATCCTGGAGAAACTGGTGGCCAAGAACCCGGCGCCGGTCCCGGTTGCCGAAGCAGCCCCGGAATCGGCCGCGGCCTGATCCGTCGCTCTCTTTTCCCCTCACTTGGGGGCCGACGCCGGCCAGCATGCATTTGCTGACGGCGACGGGTCTCCGCTGATAGTATTCAGCGCACCGAACTGAGTCGCTATTTTTGGATCGCCAATTCGGGATCAATTTGGCCGGGAGCACGCGCATGACCCAGCACGAAATGGTCGCATCACCATCAGCCGCCGAGCTGGTCCGCGAGATAGTGCGGGCCTTGGTGGATGAGCCGGCAGCTGTCGAGGTGGAATCCGTGGAGCGGGGCGACAATACCCTTCTCGAACTCCGGGTTGCGCCTCAGGACGTGGGCAAGGTTATCGGCAAGCAGGGGCGCACCGCGCGCTCGGTGCGCACCGTTCTGGGGGCCGTCAGCGTGAAGCTGCATCACCGCTACACGCTCGACATTCTGGAAGAGGACGACTAGGAGTCTATCCGCAAATTGTAGCGCCAGTCTCCAGACCGGCTGTACTGGCGGCTTCCAAGCCGCCAAGGGCGGTGGGTGCAGGTCTGTCCGCCGCGGCGGATGCGCGACAGCCGCTCTGGTGAGCGGCGCTACAAAATCCGCGATTTACGGATAAGCTCTGAGCCGCATATCGCGCCGCTCATACGTCGGAGGCAGCAATGACCGCGCCGGAGCCGTCTGAACCACCTGCACAATGGGTCTGGCTGGCCCGCATTCGCCGCACGCAGGGACGCAAGGGCGAAGTCTTCGCCGAAATTCTCACCGACTTCCCGGAGAAGTTTGCCGAACGCAAGCGGCTTTGGCTGATGGCCCAGTCCGCTCCCGGCGCTGCCCCGCGCAAGGTCGAACTCATCGCCCATTGGCTGCACAAGGGCGGGGTGGTGCTGCACTTTGCCGGGGTGGACTCCATCTCCGCCGCTGAAACCCTCGCCGGACTGATCGTGGCGATCCCGCTGGCCGAACGCGCCCCGCTCGCCGAGGATGAGGTTTATGTCGCCGACCTGATCGGCTGCACGCTGGTGGATGTGGCCGGCGAAACGCCCGTGCGGGTGGGTGAGATCGAGGATGTGGACCGGACAGCCGGGCCGGTGGCCTTGCTGGTGGTGCGCGGAGCGGCCGGCAAAGTCCTCATTCCCTTCGCCAAGAGCTACCTGCGCAGCATCGACCTGGCCGGCAAGCGCGTTGAAATGGCGCTGCCGAAGGGGCTGGCCGAGCTGAATGCGCCGCGAAAAGGCTGATAGAGTCGCGGAAAACTTCCCAGTTTCGCCCCATCTTGTACTGCCATTGGCCCTGCGAATGACTGGGCTATGCCTGCGCCTTATTGGAACGCCAGCGGCTTCCAGGCACCGTCCTGTTTCAGCGCCAGTTGAATGGGCCGCGGCGGGCCTTTGGGCGGGACGGTAACCTCGATCCAGAGCTCCTGGCCGGGCTTCACGGGCACCGGGCTGGCCGCGTGTTCGGCAATGTAGAAATCGACCGGCTCGTCGAGGCGAAAGCTCTCGCAGGACGAACCGGGCTGGGCGGAGACCGTCTGGCCGCGAGACTGGCTGTCGTCCTCCGGAATGCGGATCGCCACCAGCTTGCTGCCCACTACCTTGAGGCGCGCCGGGAACTGGACGGGGTGAGGCGAATTGATTCGGAACGTCTTGCCCACCGGCACGCCCTCGGCGTTCCTCGGTACAGTGATCTCCATCGCGGAGGGCATGGTGCTTTGGCAGCCGTCCACGATCAGTTGCACGCTCAGGTAGCGGCCGCGCATGGGCAGTTCCGGATCGTAAGCCACGGTGCGCGTCCAGGCGCGCGGGCAGCGCCAGCGCTGGTAGAGATACTTGGCGGCGATGGAGGAGACCAGCACCAACTGAATCAGAAGCAGAGCGATCGATAGTTTGGAGAGCTTCATTTGGCCTCCAGCGTGGAAGGATTTGTTTGCCCCATGCGATCGATCAGGCGGCGGCGCGCCTTCTCAAGCGCCCATCCGCCGGCCAGAAAGAGAACGCCCAAGCCGATCAAGCCCAGCGAGCGGCCCACCTTGTCAAAGATGTCGCTGAAGTAGAACCAGCCGACCGCGATGGCAAACCCGACGATGCCCAGGTTGACCAGCGCCTTCGAGGCTTGGCGCACACCCCACCAGATAAGGAAGATGGCGAAGGCCGCAACCAGCGCGTGGGCTGTGAGGTTGGGTTCCTGGCGTATCCAGGAGGTGTGGGTGTCGCGGTAGTCGTAGTGCTCCGTCCAGACTCGCTGGCACCAGGGCAGCGGAATCGAGAAAGCAATAGCCACGGCCACGGGAATCAAGCTCTTGCGCAGCTTGATGACCGCAAATAAAAGTGGCAGCACCCCAATGTCCACCCAGCCCCAGACGCGAGTCCCGAAGGGCAGAAAAGTCTGTTGCCCCCAGGAAAGCCAACCATCCATCAGTATGAGGACGATTCCAACCAACGCGGCGATGGCCGAGGCGGCGAAGAGAATGCTCTGGACCACCTTGCGCTTGGAGCCGAGAAAGACGGTCAAATAGAGAACCGCCCAAACGATCAGGAACCGGCCAATATAAACGTCTTCGCCGATGTGGCCTTCGGCGGCGAACGAGAATTCCGAAAGAATCCACGCCGGGAACAGTAGCAGTGTTAGGATCTGCTGCGCCTCGTCCTGAAGCAGAATCCAGCCCGCCGCCGCGGCGATGGCCCAGAGCAGAATCGCCGCCGGCCAGTGTTCCTGGATATTGAAGATCTGCCCCACCAGCGCAATAGCCGCGCCGGTGGAGACGGTTCCCACGGCGTGCAGCGCGGTGGAAAGCCCGTGAAAGTGTTCGCGCGCCCAAGCTCCGCCGAGGTGGAAGACGGCGACCATGGCGATGACCAGGGCAAAGCGCAGACTGGGGCCCATATCGTCCCAATGGGCGGAGACGAAGAGCACCACGCCGCAGGCCAGCAGGATGGCTCCCAGAATCAGCGCCACGATGCCCTGCCAGCGCAAACCGGCGGGGCGCGTCAGTTCCAGTTCGAAGGTGCGGATGCGGCGCGCGGCCTCCGCATCCAGGACGCCGGCCTTTTGCCAGCGGTTCAGCATCGCATCGAAGTCAGCCATGGCGGTTGCCCAACATTAGAACACATCCGCCGGGGAGCGTACTTGAAACCTCTGCATCTATCATCAGTGAGTATGCGATTCGAGATCGTCACCATCTTTCCCGGATTTTTTCCGAGCATCTTCGAACACGGGATTCTGCGCCGCGCGCTCGCGGAGGGAAGGGTCGGGGTGGGCGTGCACGATCTCCGCGCCTTTACGCACGACCGGCACCGCACCGTGGACGACCGTCCTTTTGGCGGCGGCGAGGGGATGGTTCTGAAACCCGAGCCCCTGCGAGAGGCACTGGCCGCGCTGGGCATCGAGACGAAGCAGGGCCGGCAGCCTTCCTCAGGGGCTAAAGCCCCTGATGGATCGAGCACGCGCATTATTCTGCTCTCGGCGCAGGGGCGTCCCTTTACGCAGGCGGTCGCTCGCGAGTTGGCCGCGCTGGACCGCGTGGTGCTGATTTGCGGCCGGTATGAGGGCGTTGACGAGCGCATCAACCGGCTCTACTGCGACCAGGAGCTGTCGATCGGCGACTACGTCCTGAGCGGGGGCGAGTTGGCCGCAGCTGTGGTGATGGATGCGGTCATGCGCCTGGTTCCCGGCGTGCTGGGCAACGAAGCCTCGGGCGAGTTCGAGAGCTTCGGCGTGTCCGACGCCGAGATCGCCGCGGATGCGGAAGGCGTGCCGCGCTCGCAGCACGGGGCCGGAGGCCTGCTGGATTACCCGCACTACACCCGCCCCGCGGAGTTCGCCGGCCTGCGCGCGCCGGAGGTGCTTCTGAATGGCGACCACCAGCAGATTCGCCGCTGGCGCCGCGAGCAGCAGTTGCGCAAGACCCTGGCCAACCGCCCCGACCTGCTGGAGAGGGCCAGCCTGAGCGACGAAGACCGAAGGGTGCTGGAATCGATCCGGCAGGAAGCCGAACCACAATCCTAGAACGTCTTTACCGGCGCGGGCTGGTCGGCGCTCACCTGACCCTCCGCAATGGCGGCCACATAGAAGTTCTCTCCGCGCGTGGGACTGCCGGACAGACGCCGCAGCATGGCCAGTTGGCCCACATGAGTTAGCGCGTCGGCCACCGGGCCTTGCAGCAGTCGCTCGACTGGTGCGCGCAGCGGCTCCTGAGAGGCCAGAAACGTGTCAAAGGCCTTGAGTGCGACGAAGAACCGCCGCTGTTCTTCGACCCAGGGCAGGGATTTGGAATCATGCCAGCGCTGAAGGCCCTCAGCCATGCTCAGCGCCCAATCCATCAGGTCGCCCATGTGGGCCAGGATCTGCACCGGCGGGCGGCCAGCACCGTCAAAGCCTGCAAAGTGGTCGGGCGCGCCCTCCAGGGCTCGGGCGGCGCGATAGGCAAGGGTGGCCAGCGCGTGGCGCAGCAATGCGCGTTTCTCATCCATACCACAAGACTATAGCGCGAGAGCACGCTCTATGTTCCGTCGAAGCCGGACAGATTAGGCAGGATGGCTGCTTCTCTGATAAACTTGAGGTTCTGAGTCCAACTGCAGGAAAACACAATGTCAATTCATCCCGTTATGCAGCGCTTGGCGGAGAAGCTCAAGCGCACCGACCTTCCCGAATTCGTTCCCGGCGACCAGGTTCGCGTCCAAGTGAAGATCAAGGAAGGCGACAAGGAGCGGTTGCAGGCCTTCGAAGGCCTGGTTATCGCCATCAACAAAGGGCCCCAGGGCACCTTCACCGTGCGCAAAATGAGCTTTGGGCAGGGCGTGGAGCGCATCTTCCCCTTCAATTCGAAGGTGATCGACAAGATTGAGAAGATTCGCAGCTACAAGGTGCGCCGCGCCAAGCTGTTTTACCTTCGCGGACTGCGCGGCAAGGCTGCACGCCTGAAGGAAGTGGACCGCGCCACCGGCAAAGTCCGCGCCTGAGCCCTGGAGTTCTCTTTTCAACAAGCCCCCGGCCCGCTCGGCTGGGGGTTTTGCTTTTGCGTCGAGGCGCCGGTTTGCCGAGTCCGACCGCCAAGCGGTAAGCGCTATAATCCGCTCAAAGCCATGCTCACGAGCAACTACCGGATTCAGGTCACCGCGGACTCGGTTGATGTCGAGTGCGATACCCCATTTCGTTCCAGGACCTCGCAACACCTTTTCGGCGTCTTAGCTATTGCGGGTTCCCTACTTATGCTCTATTCGGGCATTGGGCACGGGCGCAATCCGGGCGTCTGGGTGATCCTAGCGGACTCGCGACCGGGCTCTCTGGATTTTATCTTCAATGCTTTTGGCGCAGTCGTGGTTTTGGTAGCGGTGGTTGTGTTTTTCGCCTTCGGCGTCCGATACTGTTTGCCTTTCGGCGAGCGGCTCCACTGTGACCGCTCCACGCTTACCTGGTCGAAGATCCCATGGGTGAGCCTTGGCAACCATTGGGCTAAGCGTTCGATTCCGCTGTCCGAGATTTCTCAGGCCTCCTACGCCATCGTTTACAGAGCTCAGGGCGTTTATGGGATTCTGTTCGAGATGGATGGCGAGCCATGGAAGTTGTTCTGGGGTATTGAGACGCCGGAGGCCAATCGCATCCTTTGCGGCCTGAAGGGACTTGGCGTCAACGTAAAGCATGACCCTGAAATGCGTGAGAGTATTCGGGAGACGCTTCGGGACCGAAGAGCGCAACTCTAGCAGTCCGCACTTCTCCGGCACTGCGGTCTCATACACTGGATATACTCGAACCTATGGCGAGGGAGCAGGCCGTCTGCGGATTTGCGCTGGAAGAGGCCGCGCGTGAGCGTGGAGCGCTGCGCATTGCCGGGCTTGACGAGGTGGGACGCGGGCCGCTGTTTGGGCCGGTGGTCGCGGCCGCAGTCATCCTGGCTCCGGGATTCTTGTTTGCCGGCCTGACGGACTCGAAGAAACTCACCGAGCAAAAGCGCAACCAACTCGACGTGGAGATTCGCGCGAACGCCGTCGCCTGGGCGATAGCCGCCGTGGATGCCGAGACCATCGACCGCATCAACATTCGCCGGGCATCGCTCCTGGCCATGCGCCGCGCCGTCGAGCAGTTGGCGCTCAGCCCGGACTTCCTGCTCATCGACGGGCGCGACACCATCGACTGGGATTGCCCCCAGCAAGCCGTCATCCAAGGCGACGCAATCAGCCTCTCGATAGCCGCCGCCAGCGTCCTGGCCAAAGTTCACCGCGACCGGCTGCTCGTCGAACTGGACGGCGAGTTTCCCGGCTACGGGCTCGCCCAGCACAAGGGCTACGCCTGCCCCGCGCACAAGGCGGCCCTCGAACTGCTGGGTCCGACGCCGCTGCACAGAAGGAGCTTTCGCCCAGTGGCGCAGGCGGCGTTACAATTCCCTCAATCCTAAGTTCCCATGGAGGCTCGTCTTGGCGCATCCGCGCTGGTTGTGGATTCCATCTCTAGCCTGCCTGTTGCTGGCCGGCTGCGATAACCGGCCCAAGAAGCCCGACGCCACCAAGGGCGCGGTTGCGGGAATCGTCCTGTGCGCGGATACGGGCAAGCCGGCTCGGTTTGCCACCGTGACGCTCTCGGCCGCACCGAAGACGAATGCGAAGGCAAGTGCAAACAAAACGGACGAGAGTAGCGACCAGGGCAATCCGCTGCCGGCCACGGAGACCGCGATTACGGACTTAAATGGGCGGTTCAGGATCGAGGCCGTCGAACCGGGCCGTTATTATGCTTTCGCGACCCAGGAGGGCTACCTGGACCCGGTGAACGGCATCGACTTCGCCCGGCTCAACGGTTTGGGCAGCGACAAAGAACGCAATCTGGACGCCATCGATCAGTGGAAGGATCACCTCGTCGAGCTGACCGCAAGCGTGCATCGCACCACCGAAATCTCTCTGCGCATGGAGCGCGCCGCGGAGATCGCCGGAACGGTGACCTACGACGACGGCAGCCCGGCCATCGGAATGCACTTTCAACTCCTGCGCAAGACAGAGAAGAGCGGCATGACGGAGGTTGGCCTGGCTCTCTTCGATGGCTGGTCGACGCGCGCGGTGAGCGACAGCCACGGGCATTTCAGCGTGACCGATCTGCCCGCCGGAGAATACGCCGTTTGCGCCTTAATGCCCTCCGACTCGCAAGACTCCGCCGCTCGCGTTTGTCTGGGAAATGCCTTCCGCAAGAAGGATGCGGCGACCCTCAAACTGCAGGCCGGAGAGACGGCAAGCGGCGCGGACATTGCGATCCCGCTCTCTGGATTGCATACTGTCGCGGGAACCGTAACAGCCCTTGCCGATGGGCACGCGCTGGGCCATGGAACGGTGCGCCTGCTCTACGCCGACGACCGGGAGAAGGCGCGGGAGACTTCAATCCTTGACGATGGGAGCTTCTCATTGCAGTATGTCGCCGAAGGCAAATACATTCTCCAGGTCTCCGGCGCTGAGGATGCGGAGCAGAAGGCTGCCGAGCCGGGCGCCGATAACTCTCAAGCCGCGGCTGCAAAACCCGCTCCCGCTGCCGCCAGCTACGCGGATAAGGAGATTCCGCTCGCGGTGCTCGGCGAAATGGACGATATCCAGATGCCGCTTGCCGCAGCTGTGCAAGATAAACCGCAGAACCAATAGGCGGCGCTACTCAATGCTACACAGGTAACGAATTTGCGGCCGGAGTTAGCCTGCTGGCCGCGGAGCAGCGGCCTTCCTGCTCCGGAGCCATCTCTGCTGCAAGGTCCATGCGGGCCGCGAAAGAAGCAGGACTCCCAGAATAACTGTAATGGTCAGCGGAGTCAGTACCCCCGGCTTCACCTGCCACCAGTAGTGAATGACTCCGCAAACAGCGGCCGCATAGACCAACTTGTGCAGGCGGTTCCAGCGCTTGCCGCCCAGCTTACGAATGGCCCAGTTGGTGGAGGTGGCCGCCAGCGGCAGCAGCAGCAGCCACGCGGCCACGCCGGCAGTGATATAGCGCCGCTTGGCGATATCGGCGGCCATGGCATTCACGTCGAAGCCCGCGTAGAGCGCGACATAGGTCATCAAGTGCAACGAAGCGTAAAAGAAGGCGAAGAGGCCCAGCAGGCGCCGGAACTTGATGAGCCAGCTGAGGCGCGGCGAGAGCCTCCGCAGCGGAGTGATCGACAGTGAAATGGTGAGGATGCGCAGCGTAGCGAGGCCCGTCGCAAAGGTGATGGTAGCCGTGGGGTCTGCACCTAGGTCGCTGGTCGCTGCGCCCCAGACGAGCCTGCCCAGCGGCCATAGGCAGGTCAGCCAGGTAAGAGTCTTGAGCAAGATGAGGGTCGGTCGTTTCATGGGCAGCCAGTTAGCGTTGTTGGCGTTGTTAGCGGCGCTAGTGGAGTTAGCGGCGCCAGCGGATTTATCTCAGTTAGCAAGTTAGCCCGGTTAGCGAGTTGGCTGGTCAGATGGTTAGCGGGGCCAGCTTCGCTTCAGAAATATTTGCGCAGGTTCATGCCGTTATAGAGTGAGGCTACCTGATCTCCGTAGCCATTGTAGATCAGCGTCGTCCGGCGCTGCGCATAAAACGGCAGGCCGATGCGCCGCTCCGTCTTCTGGCTCCAGCGGGGATGGTCCACGTTGGGGTTCACGTTCGAGTAGAAGCCGTACTCGCTGGGCGCCTGATCGTTCCATGTCGTGGGCGGCATCTTGTCAAGGAAGCGCACGGCCACAATCGACTTAGCGGACTTGAAGCCGTACTTCCAGGGCACCACAATCCGCAGCGGCGCGCCATTCTGGTTGGGCAGCACCTCGCCATAGAGGCCGAAGGTGAGCAGCGCCAGCGGATTTATCGCTTCGTCCATACGCAAGCCCTCGGAGTACGGCCAGGAGATCGTGCTTTCGGAAGCCCATTTTTCCACCTTTCTGTCGTAATAAGAGAGGAACTGCACAAATTTTGCGGTCGAAAGCGGCTCGCACTCCTTGATAAACTCCGAGAGCGAGTAACCGACCCATGGAATTACCATGCTCCAGGCCTCGACGCAGCGATGACGGTAGACGCGATCCTCGAGTGGCCGCAACTTGAGCAGCGAGTCAACATCGAAGAGCTTCGGCTTCCGCACCTGCCCGTCCACGCGCACGGTCCAGGGCCGCGTGGGCAGGCCGCCGGCATTCATCGACGGCTGGCCCTTGTCTACGCCAAATTCATAGAAGTTGTTGTAGGTGGTCACGTCCTTCAAGCTGGTCAGCTCCTCGCCGGTGGTGGTCAGCGGGCTCTTCACCGTCTCCAACCTGGTTCCGGCCAGCGCGCCGATGCTGGGCGAGACCACCTCGGCCAGCCGCTCCGCTCCGAGAGCTGCCGCGCCCGCGGCCACCACGCCGGAGACAGCGCCGCGCAGAAAACGGCGGCGGTTCAGGTACTGGTCTTTCGGGGTGATGGCGGAAGAGGGAATATCCGGCGGCTTGGCGATGAGCATTGGTTGACCTCGCGAGGAGAATTCGCAGTCTTATTCATTAGACACGATGGAAGGCCCGCGCGTCACAAGATTCGTCCGGACGTGTTGCAGCGGATTGGGCCGCTCGAAGAGGCGCCCGCGCTCACCCGCCCCGCGCAAACGGCCATTGCCCCTGACGCCGCGCCCGGAATCCATAGATCAGCGTGCCCGATACCGCGATCCCCGCCGCCACGCCCAGCCCGCCCAGCGCATGGCTGCGGTTGACAAGCATGAAGAGAAAGCCGGCCATTGCTGCCAGCGGCGGCAGGGGATAAAGCGGCATCCTGAAAGGGCGATCCAGAGCCGGGCGCTGCGCCCTAAGCAGCATCACGCCCAGGTGCTGCAGGAAGAACTGAAGCAGAATGCGCGTGATTACTAGCATGGTAATCACCTGGGTCAGCGAGAAGAAGCAGAAACAGGCAGCCGCCAATCCCAGCGCCACC
>JBEKPA010000093.1:0-11560 GCA_049521195.1 Occallatibacter sp. | reverse complement strand
AGTCGATTCAGCCGCCGTAGGGCATCGGTGGAAGTTTTCCGAGCAGGCGCGAGTACACGGTGAGCGCGCCACGGTGATGCGCGGTGTGCTCGACCATGGACCAGACGATGTCGCTGATGGGCTGGCCACCCATGACCGGACCGGGCGGCAGCGGTTGCGCGAGTCCCTCCGCACCGCGCGAGCGGACGAATTCGATCGCGTTTGCGAAGGCCTTTTCAAGCATCTGGCGGGCGGCGGAGAGCGAGGTCACCTGCGCAATGACCTCGGCGTGTTTCGCAAAATCCAGATCGAAGCCTTCAGGCCGTGAGGCGCCTTCGATAAACCAGTCGATGGTTTGCGCCGCGTGCGCGACCTGGTGCGCTACGGTCATCATTTCGTCGCGCGGACGGAAGCCGGAGTCGGCCTCGTCGAGGACCCTGGTGGAGCGTTCAAAGAACTCCTTGCTGGCGAGCAACTGATTGGCAAAGTGGGTAGATTGCGTTTCTTGGCTCATGGGCGAATTGTAGCGTTCGCAGACAATGCCGATCAAGGTTTGGGGCGCGGCGGTCTTGCGCCGGGCGTGAGTCTGAACGGGTTTATGCCGGTCAGCAGGCATTTCGTCAGGGGCTAAAGCCCGCGTCATTTTCGGGCCGTTTGCGGCCCGACTGAAGTCGTGCCCTTTTACAATGCCGCGCATTTTCGCAGTCGTTGAAACCCCCTGTACCATTGATTCCACCAGCCGATTTGTGCTAACCAGCAGGGACTCGGCCGCCCGCCAGGAGCGCCAATTACCGCCCCCCCCTGCCGCCGACTCAGGGCCGATCGTAGAAGCGGAAGAAGAGCGAGGGCTTGGCGACCGGCTCGGCGCGCGCCACCAGTTGCGTCGCCTGGCTGTCGCTCAAGGGCGTAAACTCGCGGGCCAGTTGGACGTTCTCTTCAAGCTGGGCGATGGTGTCGCAGCCGACGATGACCGTGCTCACCGGGCGGGAGAGCGTGTAGTACATGGCCTCGCGCATGGTCAGCGTGCCGGGAGTGGTGGTCTGGATCGTCATGCCCTCCCAGGAGTGCTTCTGCTGCTCGACGGACGGCGGTGTCCAATTAGAGAGCAGGCGGCTGCGGGCCGGCACCTTCATGCCGATGATGCCCAACTGCCGCTCGACCGCCAAGGGCAGAAGCTCCTGGTTGAAGCTGAAGTGATGGGGATCGGCGGCGTTCATGGCCATGAGGATGGTATCGAAGGGATGGCGGCGGATGCACTCCATGAGCGCGTCGGGCCGGTAATGGCCGGTGATGCCGAGGTAGCGCACCACCTTCTGCCGCTGCATCTCGAGGAGAGCTTCCATGGCGCCGCCCTTGGCGAAGACCGCATTCACATCGGTCATGGTGCCGATGTCGTGAAGCTGCCAGAGGTCCACATGGTCGGTGCGCAGCAGTTCAAGCGACTTTTCGATCATGCGCATGGAGTCGTCGCGAGTCCGCTCCCTGGTCTTGGTGGCGATAAAGGCCTCGCTGCGCCGGCGCGCCATCACCCGGCCCACGTACTGCTCGCTCCAGCGCTCAGGTCCGCCGTAGATGGACGAGGTGTCGATGTAGTTGACGCCCAGGTCGAGCGCCCGCTCGATGATGGGCACGGCGGCATCGAAGTTGTTGGCGTGCTCCAGCGCGGCCTGCCCGCCGAGGGAGAAGATGCCCACCTTGTAGCCGGTTTTGCCCAGGTTGCGCGTGGGCATGGCGGTGGGGGTTACGGGATTGGAGGGAAGACCGGGGAGGGTCTTCGGGGTTTCGGCCAGCGCCGCAGGAGCCAGCAACGCTGCCGCTGCCGCTCCGCCGGCCTTGAGGAATTCGCGACGCCCGTGCCTGCGCGCCGGTACCGGTTGATTCTCACTCATGACGACCTCCTCGCCCATCTGCTTGCCCTGGGAAACCTCATCATAAACCCGCGCTGTGTGGATGGGGAATCACGAAACGGCCGCCACCGAAGTCCAGGCGGCGATAGCAGCCGGGTGCGCGACCGGCGCCAAACGAACGCTTGACAATTGTATATATGGAGATCAGACTTCATATATATAGAAGGAGCAAGAATGGCTGTCACTCTGACGTCGATTCGACTGGATACGAAGCTGGCGGACGAAGCCGTGCGCGCGCTCGGAGTCAAGTCACGAACCGAAGCCGTGCATATCGCGCTGCGCGAAGTTGTGGGCTTGAAGCGCTTCAAGGAGCTGATGAAGAAGTACGGAGGCAAGCTCACCTTCGCGGGCAGCGATGAGTGAGTTTGTCGTCTTCGACACGTCGGTGCTGATCGATCACCTGCGAACGGACTGCCATGCTCAGCGAATAGCCGCGCTAACCCGAATCGTGCGTACCTCGTCCGTGGTGCTTTCTGAGCTCTGGCGTGGGGCTACCCAGGCGGCGGAGCGGGAATATTTGCGGATGCTCGAAGCGGGCCTGCCCATCCTGACGCCCACGGAAAAGAACTGGCTGGAATCAGGCCGCATTCTGGCAGAGATTCACGGCGACCAGGGCTTCGAACCGCACAAGCTGCGCGATCTGCATTTTGACGTGCTGATTGCGTTGACCGCGAGGACGTACGGCGCTTGCCTGATTACGTCGAATCGCGCCGATTTCGAGCTGATTCGCGACTATCGGGAGTTCAAGCTGGAGGTCTGGTGAGAGCTGGGAAGGGGTGGTCTATCCGAGCTTTGCGGCCACAATGGCTTCGGCAGCCTGCACAGTCTCTTCCAGCGTCATCCGGGTTGAATCCAGAAGTACGGCGTCGGACGCCGGCTTGAGGGGCGAATCGACGCGATTGCGATCCCTTTCGTCGCGGGCGCGCAGTTCGCGGATTACCTCGTCCGGCTGCCGGGCGGGCTGGGGGCTGGGCTGCCCAACTTGGGCAACTTGATCGAAGCGGCGCAAACCCCGGACCTCGGGAGCGGCATCGAGGAATATCTTGACCTCTGCTCGTGGAAAGACCACGGTGCCGATGTCGCGGCCCTCCATGACCACGCCGCCGCCGGCCCCCAACTGCTGTTGCAGGCGGACCATCCAGGCACGAATGGGGGGGAAAACGCTCACCCGCGAAGCGGCGTCGGTCACCGCCTGGCTGCGGATCAGGCCGGTCACGTCCTCGCCGTCGAGCAGGACGCGATTGTCCTCTTGGGTGGGTTCCAAGAGGATGGTGGTTTCGGCGGCCAGGGCTTCCAGTCTCCAACTCTCATCCAAAGGAACTCCCGCTCGCAGAGCCTTCAGGGCGAAGGCGCGGTACATGGCTCCGCTCTCCAGGTTGAGCAGGCCAAAATGGCGCGCCAGATGGCGGGCGACGGTGCTCTTGCCGGCACCGGCGGGGCCGTCGATGGCGACGATGATCTTGACGGCTGGAAGACGGGGGCGCGCAGGGGCTGCATCCGCACTCATGCGCGCTTCTTCGTTCCCTGTCTGGATTGGGGTTTGGGTTGAGGTTTGGGCCGGGCGGTAAAGCCGAACCGCTTGCTGTTGCCCGCCTTTGCGCCCGCGGTCAAAGCCGGCTTGCGGCTGCCGTGCATGGTGCGCGCGTCGGAACCTGGCTTGCCCGCAGTCTTGTTGCCGTGGCCGTTGCGCTGGCCCCACGCCGGTGCAGAAGGCTTCCCGGTCCGCGCGCCGGAGACGCCGTGGGCCGGGCGCGCCGCGCTTCCAGCGGACCGTGAGCCATTGCCCGAACCGTTGCCGGAGCGAGCCCCATTGCCAGGCCGCGCGCCGCTGCCGGAGCGAGCCCCATTGCCGCTTGCGGAAGCATTCGGGTTCCAGCGTGCGCCGGAGGCCGGCCGGGAACCGCTGGCCGCGCGGGCACCGGCAGAACGTGCCGCCCCTGGACGGCTATCAGAGCTTGCGTGCCGGGCTGGGCGGCTTCCAGAGGGCGACTGCGCCGGTTTCCGGTCCCTGGAATGTGTGGCTCGCCGCGACGGGCTGAAGTGGGGTCGAGCGGCAGCGTTCTTCCCGCTGGATGCGGGCTTGCGCGCCGCCGAGGAGCGGGGGATGCGGGATTCACCGGACTTGTCCGATTCTTTCGTCGCTGGCGAGGGTCGTGAAACCGGCTGCGGCGCTTCAACCTCCAGTGCTTCTTCCTCATGGTCCCAGGAACGCAGGAAGTATGCGGAGGCCGGCATCGAGGAACTGGCATAGACGGTGGGAGGGACCTCAAACTCCGGCAGCGTGCCCGCGACATAGAAATGCGGGGCGTGGCCCATGGAGATGGTATGCACCTGGCGCGTGGCTACCAGGCCGCGGAGCACTTCGCGAATCTTGCTGCGCGCGGTCAGCGGGGCCAGGAAGAGCTCGACCTCTTCCATGCTGGCCGCGATCACGGCCTGCAAATAGATGGAAGCGAGCACGGAGATGGCCGTGACCTGAGAGGTGGAGGCGCCCTCGGCGATGGCCTTCTGGAAGCGCGTGCGCAACAGTTGCCACTGAGCGGGCTGGCCGAGGACGGAGACAACGGGAATGATGCGAAGCTGCTGCCAGAGCTCGGTGATGGCGCGCAGAACCGCGCCTTCGGTCACCTCCCGGCCCAGCGCATGGGTGAGAGCGGCGAGGGTAATGTCGCCCGCCTCCAATACTTTGTAAGCTTGTACGGCCAGTTGCGAAACCTGGCGCGAACCGGTCAGTTGCGGGCTGCGGCGCCAGTCGCGGTCGCCGCGGAGAGCATAGACGTAGGGCAGAACCCAGCCGGCAACGACAAAATCCGGCTGCTCGCCCTGCAGCCCAAGGAGGTTGAGCCGCACGGCCACGCCGTCGGTCTCCAGGCGCACCAGCAATTCTTCAGCTGCCGCAATATGCCGGGGATTGGGAGTGGCGTTCTGCTCACCTGCCACAGCCTCGACAAACGAAGGCGCAATGGAGGAGGAAAACTGCCGCCGGGGCAGGAAGAGACACAAACCGGTCTCTTCAATCCAGGTCCGGGCGTCCTCCAGGGTGAGGGTCCCGTGTCCGTTCTGGCGCATCCTTTCGGCGCGCGATGCTTCCAATTGCTCTGCTGTCAAAGAAAAACCTCGCTTCCAGGTTGGCGTTACGGCAAAACCAGAGATGCTGCGTCGTGTCTAGGCCTGTTCAAGGCCGCCGCTCCCTGATGGTTGCGTCGGCTTAAGTGATTCGGCTTCGGGATACATTCTCCCTGGTTTTGCTACCGCGCCGGGCTGCCCTCACTCCTGAGAGGAGGGCGGCCACCTTCCAGACGTTCTAAATGCGATGGAAGGCCCGCTGGATCTCCTTCCAAGAATACAACAAAGCTATTGGACGTCCATGCGGGCAACTGGTTGGGTGACTAGTTTTCGCCAATTCCAACAGTAACCATTCCATACGTGCCGGGTCAAGAGCCATGTTGACCTTAATGGCGGAATGGCAGGCGATGGAAGCTGCAATTCGCGTGCGCAGAGCCATAAGATCTTCATTCCGTTTGGGTTCATCGGAATCGGCGCTGGATTGCTC
Source organism: Occallatibacter sp. (assembly GCA_049521195.1). Classification (GTDB taxonomy): domain Bacteria; phylum Acidobacteriota; class Terriglobia; order Terriglobales; family Acidobacteriaceae; genus Telmatobacter. Next base: position 6,121 of record JBEKPA010000093.1, on the reverse strand, counting down.
GATTACCTCGCCCAGCATCCGCTCTAAAGCCGGTCCCTCCAGGCCGACCGGCGCAGCCTTGACCGCAAGTGTATGTGGGCCAAAGGGTTCCACTTCAAAGCCGTTGCGGTCCAGCTCCTCGGCGATGCGCGCGAAGACAACCATCTGCCAGGGTTTCAGTTCCACCAAAAGAGGCATGAGTAACCTCTGGCGCTGCACCCGCTCGACCTGGCGGTCGCGCAAAATCTTTTCAAAAAGAATGCGCTCGTGGGCCACATGCTGGTCGACGATCCACAATCCATCGTCACCGGCGGCCAGAATAAACGACTCCCGCAACTGCGCCAGCGGGCGGAGCGAGCCCAGGTGATTCAGGTTGGCCGCCGCCTGTTCCGCCTCCACCAGCGCGGTCGCAGCCGCCGTGCCTGGATCGTTGGCGCTGCCGGAACCTGGAGAACAGCCCTCCGGCCGGCCCGGTCCCGCAGGCTGAAGCAGCGCTGCCGCCGCCTCGCCCCAGGCCTGGCGATCCTGGTCTCCCCATCCGCCCGGATTCAAGCTGCGGGCGTCAAACGGCAGCTTGCCGGGAACCGGCGTTGGCAGCCGCGGGGTCAGTTGGAAGGGTTCGGCGTTGGCGCGGGCGGCGAGAGACGCTCCCGGTTCAGAGTCCGGAGGGAGTGTTGGAGGCGCACTGTCTGGAGCGCCCGGCAGCGGTGAAGCGGCAAGCGGCATCAGCGAGGGGCTGGCCGTGGGCGCGGCGTGCGCGCCCAGGAATCCAGCGGCGGGGCGCGCCTGGATGAGCGCCGTGCGCAGGCTGTCGCGGACAAAATCATGAACCAGAGTTTGCTGGCGGAAGCGGACTTCGGTCTTGGCCGGGTGGACGTTGACGTCGACTTCCTCGGGCGGCATCTCCAGAAAGAGCAGCACCACCGGGAAGCTGGTGGGCGGGATCACGTTGCGGTAGGCCTCGGTGATGGCGTGCATGAGCAGCCGGTCGCGGATAAGGCGCTTGTTCACAAAGATATAGATCGAATTGCGGTTGAGCTTCTGCAGCTCCGGTTTGGAGTAGAAGCCGCTAAGGCGGAGAGCGCCGGGATCGCGGGCGGGCTGGTTGCGGTCTCGTTTCCAGGGGGGCGGGTCGGGCAGGCCGGCGTGGGCCAGCGGGGTTTCAGCGGCTACGGGCAGCAGCTGGGCCAGCGTCTCTTTGCCGAAGATCTGGTAGATGCGCTCGGCGGTGCGCTCGACCGGCGGCGCGCTGACGATGGTGTGCGTGGCCGAGACCAGCTCGAAGTGCTTCTCCGGGTGGGCCAGGGCGTAGTGGGTTACCAGCGCCGTGACGTGGGCCAGTTCGGTACTCTCGGCGCGCAGGAACTTGCGGCGTGCCGGCGTATTGAAGAAGAGATCGGCGACGGCGACCGTGGTTCCATGGGGCAGGGCTGCGTCGTCGACGTGGAGAATCTTGCCGCCCGCGATCTCGACGCGGGTTCCGGCCTCGGCCTGGCCAGACGAGGGGCCCGTCGCGGTTTCAATGGTCACGCGGGCCACCGAGGCGATGGAAGGCAGCGCCTCGCCGCGGAATCCGAGGGTCGCGATGGAGAGCAGATCGTCCACGGTGCGCAGCTTGGAGGTGGCATGGCGCTCGAAGGCCAGCAGGGCATCGTCGCGGTTCATGCCCTGGCCGTCGTCGGCGACGCGGATCAGCCGCCGCCCGCCCGCCTCGACCTCGACGCGAATGCGGCCTGCGCCGGCGTCGAGCGCGTTCTCCAGCAGCTCCTTCACCACCGAGGCGGGCCGGTCCACCACCTCGCCGGCGGCGATCTGGTTGGCAACCTGATCGGGAAGAATGCGGATGCGGCCCATAAGCCTCTAGGGTAACGCAGGGAAGCAAAGACCTGGGGATCGATTGCCCGGAGGAAATCGGAGATAGCGTTGACGTTGGTACTCATAATGAGTACAATTGTTCTTATTATGAGTACGGATGTTGGCGCATTGGGCGATTTCCTCTTTGGGCAGACCCGCGGGCGCATCCTTGCGCTCCTCTATGGCCATCCCGATCGGACGTTCTTTGTCCGCGAGATTTCGAGGCATGCCGGGACCAGTCCAGGAACGGTGCAGCGCGAACTTGAGACCCTTTCCCACCTGGGATTGATCGGCCGGTCTGTGTCGGGAAGGCAGGTCTACTACCAGGCAAACCGCGCCCATCCTATCTACGCGGAACTCCATTCCCTGATTGCAAAGACCGTTGGCGTCTTCCCGTTGCTTGGTTCAGCCCTCGCTCCTCTTGCGAGCCGGGTACGCTTGGCATTCGTTTATGGATCGATGGCGCGGCGGAACGAGAACGCCGAGAGCGACGTCGATTTGATGATTGTCGGGGACGTGACGCTCGATGAGGTATTGGCGCAATTGACGTCTGTCGAGCGCGAGATTGGGCGAGAGATCAATCCGACGGTCTATTCTACCGAGGAGTTCAGGATCAGGCTGCAAAGCGGCAATCACTTCCTGCAATCGGTCCTGCGCGGCGAAAAGGTGATTCTCGTGGGAGATCTGGATGAGTTTGGAAAAATGGGCTGAGTATGGTTGGCTTAGGGCCGAGCCGGCCAGCGCCGACGAAATCGCGGATTTGCTTGGAATCGTCAGCCGCGACCTGCATGACGCCGGGGTTGAAGCGATTTCGGAAGACCGGCGCTTCGAGGCTGCGTTCAATGCGGCGCGCACTGCCGCGAATGTGGCCCTGCGCGCATGCGGCTATCGCACCGCCCCACAGTTGGGGCATCATCTGAAGACTGTCGAATCTCTGGAACTCACTGTCGAAGCCGATCCCAGGTTGATTCAGAAGATGAGGGTCTTCTCGAAGAAGAGAAACGCAACCAGCTACGATTCCGCCGGGAATATTTCCCGCCAGGAGCTTGAAGAAGCGATTGGAGTTGCAAACGAACTCCAGCGAAGCGTGACCGCCTGGCTGCGGCAAAATCATGCGGAACTGACGAAAGGCTCGCGGTGAGCGGAAAGCCCCAATCCACTTTCGGGCTGTTGCGTCGCAATCCGGATGGGCTATATTGACTACGTGCCGCGCCGGCAGGCGGCTGTCAAGGGCCAGGAGGGGCTGATGAACATTACCGACACGATCGGATTGGTGCTGAAAAGCAAGAGCGAGAACAGAGTCCTGTCGATAGCGCCCGAGCAGTCGGTTTACGAAGCGCTGGAGAAGATGGCCGAGCACGATGTGGGCGCCTTGCTGGTGGTTTCCGGCGGCCGGCCGGTCGGCATCCTGTCAGAGCGCGACTACGCGCGCAAGGGAGTGCTGATGGGCCACCCCGCCCAAGGAACCCTGGTGCGCGAGATCATGACCAGCCCGGTGATCTCCGTGAGTCCGGAGCAGACCGTGGATGAATGCATGACCATGATGACCGAGAAGCACATTCGCCATCTCCCGGTGCTGCGGGATGAGGCCGTGGTGGGACTGATCTCCATCGGCGACCTGGTGAAATGGGTGATCTCCGGCCAAGCGCAGATCATTCAGGAGCTGGAGGGCTACATCGCGGGAGCGTATCCGGGATAGCTTCGATAGGCGCAACTGCCGCGAACAGGCGCAAAAGCAAAATGCCGCCCGGAGGCGGCATCCTGTGATCGGAATCGAGAGCTATGTGGCCACCGCGGAACATCCGGAGGGGTGAGGCGTGTGGCTTGTGCACCTAGATTTAAAGTGTTGAATTTAATCACGCTTGGCGGGACTCAGACCATCAATCCGTGAGGAGGGAGTGATGAACTACTATGTGAACCAAATCACCGCAGACAAGTGGAGCGGTGTGCTGACTGAGGACGAAGTAATAGTGTCGCCGACAGTTGACGATTTGCACCGTGTCATCGAGGCATTGGATGCGACCGTCAAAACGTCCGTCTTTCTTCAAGGAGAAGACGGCACACATCTGGCGATTGGTGGGGGAAGCGGACAGTATGTCGTCTATGTTTCCCCCTCGGATCAGCAATTCTGGAACCTAATCGCAAATGGGGCTGATAGAAGTGAAACGGTCTCACTATTCGTGGGTGGGCAGGATGGGGATTATCCCGCTCGCCAGGTTGTTGACAAGAATGTCACCGTAAAGGCTGCCGAAAGCTTCTTTTTCAAGGGTGAACGTGATCCTTCATTGCATTGGGAATTGCAGAAATAGCGGCTAGCCAAGAGCCGTGCTTCTGTGCGTGGTAGAGTCTTTCGACCAGGACCACAACTGCCTAGTAGGGGAGGCGGGTTTCCCGGTTCAAAACGCGAATTGGCGGGTGGCGCAGATCCCAATAGAGCGGCTTTAGACTCCCATGCCGAACTCGCTGGTCGTCGGTTCGCCTGCGCCGGAGAAGAAGTCGTAGGGAGTGCGGCGGTTGAACTTGTAGCCTTTGCGCAGCTCATAGCCCAGGTAAATGCCCAGCGCGGCCACCGCCATTCCCACCGAGAACCAGCCAATCAAGCGCAGGGTGCTTCCCTCGCATTTCTCTTCGGCATTGGACTCTTCCACAATCGTGAGCGGTTCGGGTTCGGCGGACATTTGGGACACCCTCCTACTCCTTCATGATACTCCAGTTTCGGTCTTCCCCGCACGCCTACTATCCGCCGCGCGCAGTCTACGAAGACTGCACTAAGACTGAACAAGGCTCTTCAACACGCGCACATTCCGCTCCTCGTCGCCGGGCTCGTCCACCGGGGTTTCGGCGATGAAGGCGGCGTGGGCGAAGCGCTCGTCGTTGAGCAGCCGCCGGAAGGGCTCAACGCCCATGGTGCCCTGGCCGATGTGCTCATGCCGGTCGAGCTTGGAGCCACGCTCGGCCTTGGCGTCGTTGCAGTGCCAGACGCGCACCGCATCGAAGCCCACTGTGGCGCCGGCCTGCCGCATCGTCTCCGCGTAGCCCTCGGCGCTGACCAGATCGTAGCCGGCCACGTGGGTGTGGCAAGTATCCAGGCACACGCCCACCGGCGCCGTCGCCTTAAGCCGCTCCACCAGCTCGGCCACCTGCTCGAAGCTGCCTCCGAGGGAGAACTCGGCCCCGGCGGTGTTCTCGATGAGGATGTGGAAGCCCGTCATCTGCCAAGGCAGCCCGTCAATGGCCCGCGCGATCGAGTCGGCCGCCAGCTTCAGGCCCTGGTCGCGCGTCAGCCCCTTCCACGAGCCCGGATGCAGGACCAGGTACTCTGCGCCCAGGGCCAGCGCCCGCTCGATCTCGCCGCGAAACGCCGCCACGCTCTTCTCGCGCACCTCATCCGACTGGCTGCATACGTTGACCAGGTAACTTGTGTGGATGACCAGCGGGCCCACGTCGAGCGCCGCCCGCTGCTCCCGCATTCGCGCGGCCTGTTTCGGGTCCACCTTGGGCGCGCGCCACATGCGTGGGCTCGCGGAAAAAATCTGAAAGGTATTGGCGCCAATCTCCCGCGCCCGCTCAACGGCGTTCGATGCTCCCCCCGCCGTCCCCAGATGCACACCGATGCGCTTGACAGTCTTGACCATGGGAACCTCTTGCAAAATTGCCTTCAGGCTATAGATTGTGTCAGGGCACGACTTCAGTCGTGCCGCAAATGGCCAATTTAGATTCCGGCTTTAGCCGCTGCGGAATTGCAAATTACTGAAAACAAAACCGCAGGGGCTAAAGCCCAACATGATTTTGTTGCTCTTTCGGCACGACTGAAGTCGTGCCCTGACACTTCTTACAGTCTCAATGGAGTTTTGCAAGAGGCTCATGCGACCAGTTTAACGGTAGCGGCGAACGCATGCGGGCAAGAATCTCTTGCGCGGCGGCGGCGATTGCAATCCGTCGCGGGCGCAAGCAGCTAATTCGCGCTTGCGGGGCGGGGGGAAGCAAGGAGATTGCGGTCGCGGCCAGGCTGCGTCTTACGGCATTTCCGAAAGCGCTCCAGGCTCCGGCGGGAGTAATCTGGTGTAACCATGAGTCCATCCGCGCAACAGCCCCAATTGAACCTTGCCCAGACCCCCGACTACCGCGAGTCCTATGCCAACAGCGTCCAGGTGCGCGTGAGCGTTTGGGACTTCCAGCTGGTCTTCGGCGTGGCCTCGAGCGCCAGCCCCGACCAGGTAACCATCCGCAACCACCAAGCCATCTTCCTCAGCCCGCAGCAGGCCAAGGCCCTGTGGAACGTGCTGGG
>JBEKPA010000092.1:0-11579 GCA_049521195.1 Occallatibacter sp. | reverse complement strand
CGGGCCGGCGCCAGCTCCTCCAGCCACTCCGCAATATCCTCGATCAAACCGCTTTCCAGGTCGTTCACGTAGACCGCCGCGGTGATGTGCATGGGCGACACAAAGCACAGCCCATCCTGCACGCCGCTGCGGCGCACAATCTCTTCCACCTGATCGGTGATATGGACCATCTCTCGCCGCTTCCGCGTCTGGAAGACCAGATACTCCGTATGACTCTTCATCGCGCCCTCCCGGCATTAACGGCTCCGAGTGGAATGCATCGGACCGGCTCACCCATTATTCTAGGTCTCTGACCGCGTGATTTCGTTTCCAGCGATGGGGTGTGGTGTTCGCCCACCCTAGCCACAAGAACAAGAACGTGGCGAGGGTGGGGCACCCGGCGAACCGCGACGAACGTCGAGGGTGGGGCACCCAGTCTTGGTACAACAACAAGCGGTCAGAGAAATATCGACAGACGTGACCAAAGGTAATCCTCACATCGCCGAATCGCCTTTCCAGCCCCTCTACGAGCACAGACTCGACCTGCTCGCGGCCCGCGCCCGCGCGCTCGAATGGAAGATTCGGCTTCAGTCCCCGCCGTGCGAGGAGTCGCTGCCGTGAAGACGCCGCGCCGGCCCAGTCCTGCCCAGCGTTTGCGCCGGATGCACGACCGGCTTGCCGAGGCCTACGGCCCACAGCATTGGTGGCCGGCCGAGACTCGCTTTGAAGTGATCCTGGGCGCTTATCTCACCCAGAACACCGCCTGGAAGGCTGTCGAACGCTCCCTCGCCAACCTGCGCGCGGCGGGAGCGCTCACCCTCGACGGCCTGCGCTCGCTCAGCCTCGGCGAGTTGGCGAGCCTCATTCGCCCCTCCGGCTTTCATGCCCGCAAGGCGCCGGCTCTCAAAGCCTTTATGGCCATGCTGGACGAGGAGTTCGCCGGCTCGCTCGATACACTCGCGGCGACCCCCACGGCTGCGCTGCGCCGCCGTCTGCTGGCTCTGCCCGGCGTGGGGCCCGAGACCGCCGACGCCATTCTGCTCTATGCCCTAAACCATTCCGTTCCCGTAGCCGACGAATATCTCCGCCGCATCGCCGGGCGGCACGGGTTGCTCACGGTCCCGCCCGGCGGCATAGGCTATGACTCGCTGGCCGATCTGACTCGGCAGGCCTTCGCCGTAGACCCCGCAGCCAGCCGTGCGCGCCTCTTCAACGAGTTTCACGCCCTCGCGGTGGCCGTGGGCAAGGCGCACTGCGGCAGGACGGCGCGCTGCGCGAACTGTCCCCTGGCCGCGGACCTTCCATTCGCAGGCTCCGCGGCGAAAGCACACGCTGGAACGCGACCGCCTTCCGGGTAGCTCCCGGATGGTTGCCGGAAGTCCGGCGCGAAGCGGACCGGAACTTCTCCAATGGATAACGCGAAGCAAGTTCCAATCGGCTTTGCTTCGGTCAAGCGGCTTCATCGAGGAAGTTATTGAAGACTCGGAGAGAACGGCTGCGGGAACGCCGGAGTTCCCGATACGGGAGCGCTCATCTTCTCCTTCACGCTGCGCGCCAGCTTTTCAATCTCCGCGAGCTTGTGAAGCTGCTCCGCAGTGAGCGCGTCAGGATGCGCGCTGCTCACCTCGGCATTCAGTTCGGCGGCCAGCTTGAGCAGCTTGTTGGTGTCCTCGACCAGCGACTTTTGCCGCAGGCCGTTGAGCGTGCGCAGTCGCCTCGCCTCCTCCACGGAGTATTGCTGAGCGTCCCGCTCCGCAAGCGGATTATCCGCGTTCTGGCCCATCTGTTGGCCAAGCCCGCCAACCGGCTGCGGAGTCGGATTCTGCGCACCGCCCGGCAACGCCAGCAGCAGCGCCAGGCACAGCGCCTGGCGCGCGGCTAGAGACACCCACCGCCTGGGCGCGCGGTTCGATGATGCGGATTCCGGCCTGCGCATGGTCTTCTATCCTCGAAACCGGCCTGCTACTTTCCAAGCCGGCCCTTCGCTCAGCTTCCCCCGTTCAAAAGCTTTCTCATCTCCTTCACGCCGTGGGCCATCTTCTCGATCTCGTCGGCCTTGCGAATCACGCTGAGCGAGAGTGTGTCCTTGGTGGTCTTGTCCACTTCGGCCTTCAGCTCTGTCGCCAGTTTGAGCAGCATTGCGCTTTCCTCGGCAATCTGCTTTTTGCGCTCGGCGTTGGCTGCCTCAAAGCCCTGTTGCTTGGCCTGCTTATCGCGCATTTCGATCTGGGTGGCGGCGTCGGGGGGGGAGGAGGGAAGCGACACGTTGCCGGGCTTATTCGGCATATCCGGCGTATTCTGGCCCGGTCCGGCGGCGCCGGCAAGGGCTGCCATTACGGCAAAGCAAGCGAGAATGCGTCCCCAACGGCGCCCCCTGGGCTGCCCGGATGGCTGGGCGCCGACTTGCCCGGATGAGCGATCTTGATTCTTCGGGATCCGCATGGGAGACCTCCTGGGTGCTGCTGCGATTCATGTCTTCCTCATGGCTTTCCGACGTAGCTAGGAAGAGTACTCTTTCGACCCCTCCTGCGCACAGTCTAATCTAGAAAGAGGAGTTCTGGAATGCTTCCTTTTTTCTTGGCGGCAAGAACGGGCTGGTTTGCCGAAGGCCGGTTTCTGGGCCGTGTGCTCGACGAGTGGATCGTCGATGCCCAGGAGTTCATTCGCATCAAGCTGCCGCACTTGCTGGTGATTGCGACTATCGCCTTTGTGCTCAGCCGGTTGCTGCGACTCATCACCTTCCACATGATCCGCGCGGCCGAGCGGCACGCGGCCAGTCCGGACCGCATCTCGCAGGTGAAAACGGTGGCCGGAATTGTCCGCACCACGGGGCTGGCCGTCATCGGGCTGATCGCCGGCATGCAGTTCCTGGACGCGCTGGGAGTGAATCTTGTTCCCCTGCTGGCATCGGCCGGGGTGGCGGGAATCGCCATCGGCCTAGCGGCGCAGAACATCGTCAAAGACGTGCTGAACGGCATTCTCATCCTGATCGAGGACCAGTTCAACGTGGGCGATACAGTGCGCCTGGCCGGGCTGGCCGGCACCGTGGAGGCGATGACGCTGCGCAGGACCACGGTTCGCGACGCTGACGGCACGCTGTACGTGATTCCCAACTCGCAGATCACCACGGTGGCCAACCTGAGCGTCGGCTACTCGGTAGCTACGGTCAACGTGAGCGTGGACTTCTCGGCAAATCCCGACGTGGTGCTCGGCCTGCTGAAGGGCATCGCCATGGATATCCGCTCGAGCGAGGAGTTCCGCGAACTCTTTATCGCCGATCCGCAGATTCTGGGCGTGGACGCCGTGAAGGGCTCTGAAATCATCTTTCCCGTAGTTTTCAAGACCTTGGCAACCAAGCAGTATGGTCCGGTACGGGAGTTCCGGCGGCGGGTGCGGCTGGCGCTGGAGGAACACCACCTGCTCCCCGGCGACCCCAACCGCGTCTTCCAAACTTTTAGCGACAGGGGCGCGCCGAAGACCGGCCTGCCTGCCCCGGAGGCTGCGCCGGAGCCGGATCCAACGCTGCTCAAGCCGCAGGACGGCAATCCCTTCGCCAGCCAGTAGCGCCCTGGCGCTACAGATGAGTCTGGACAATTGTGCAAGCGGGCTTCATGGAGCATTTTTTACTGCTTCTATCATCCGTGCTTTGAAGTATTCCACCCTGACTAGGTCTATGACCGTGTGATTTCGTGTGTTGGGGTTCACGCTTTCCCGCCCTTTCGCCGGGAAAAAGGCGAAAGGATGGGGCACGGAGATGGTACAACAACAAGCAGTCAGAGACCTAGCCGCTCGCCGCGGCGAACCGCGGCGACACGCGCTGCCCAAGGGCTCCCATGTGGGGCGCCCAGCCTGTGCGAGAGCCGGCAAACAGCGGGCGGAGTCGCCCGGATTCCGACCGCGAATGCGCCACTGGTCTTGCAATACCCGGCAGGAGCGATACAATTCAAGGGAAACTGTGCCGTAAAAGAGAATTCAGTACATAGCCTGAGGCCCTGAATGCCGTTTCGTCTCTTCTTGCCGATCGCGCTGCTGTGCCTGTCGTCCGCACTGTACGCCCAGTCGGAGCCCCGAGCGCGCTATCAGGTCTTCGGCGGCTATACATTCCTTTCCAACTCTCTGGATGGAGTCACCGGATCCCATCACCCGCTGAACGGATGGGATGCCGCGATCGCCTTCCCGTCCTGGCACAGCCTGCGCTTCAAGATCGACGTCGCGGCATACCAAGGGACCAACCTGGGCGCGCCGCAGCACCCTTACTTCATCCTGGGCGGCGCGCAATACACCTGGCGATTCGGGAGAGAATCCGTTTTTGTGGAGGGATTGGGGGGAACCGGCGGCGCGAACAAGACCTGGGCGGCGAATAATGCGCAGGGCCAAACCGCCTCGTTCGTATCCCTCGCCGGCGGCGGCCTGGACACGCGGCTCACGCGGCGCATCGCCTTCCGCGTGGAAGGCGGCTATCAGTACTCCTATTTCGCCCTCGAACAGCCGGTATCGTTAGTCCCATACCGGATCCCCGGCCTTCCCAACAACTTCGGCCGCATCTCCAGCGGATTGGTCTGGCAGTTCTAGTGCTGAGACTGTGTGATTTGGTAATTATCCCGGAACAAATGCGGGCGTGGACGCCCGCGCAACAGCCGGTCCGGAGACCGGCGCTACATTCCAGAGATTACACAACCACGCGATCTAAGTACTAGAGGGTTGCGCCGGCTCAGTTGAACCAGATCGCAGGCGCGAAGGAACGCGTGCAAGGGCAATCGCCCTGGGAGACAACGAGCCGGAGGTCAAGGAGAACCTGGCCAAGGTTCTGCAAGCGCTTGGCGCTGGCAAATCGGTTCCGCGGGAACGCTCCCGCGCCTATCCTTCCGCTTCCCTGGCCAGCAGCCGCTCCAAGAATTTGGTGTCGAATTCGCCGGCGCGAAAGCCAGCGTCGGCAAAGATGGCCTGATGCATCGAGATCGAGGTCTCGATGCCCTGCACCACGAACTGGCTGAGCGCCCGCTCCATCTTGGCGATGGCCTCCGCGCGGTCGACTCCGTGAACGATGAGCTTGGCGATCAGCGAATCGTAATATGGCGGCACCACGCTCTCGGCGTACTGCGCCGTATCCACGCGCACGCCGTTCCCGCCGGGAACGTTGAAGGCGGTGATCTTGCCCGCCGAAGGAGTGAACTTGGTGGGATGCTCGGCGTTGACGCGGCACTCGATGGCGTGGCCGCGGATATCGAGTTTCGCGGGCAGAATGGCGTCCAGCCGCTCCCCGGCGGCGATGCGCAACTGCGCCTTGACCAGATCCACGCCGGTGATGGCCTCGGTAATCGGGTGCTCCACCTGGATGCGGGTATTCATCTCGATGAAGTAAAGCTGCTTGTCCTCGTCCATCAGAAACTCGACGGTGCCCGCGTTCTGGTAGCCGATGTCGGCCAGGCAGCGGCACAGGGTGCGGCCCAGTTCCTCGCGGAGCCTGGGCGTCACCTGCAGGGATGGGGCCTCTTCGACGAGCTTTTGATGGCGGCGCTGGATGGAACACTCGCGCTCGAAGAGCGTGGCCACATGCCCATATTCGTCGGCCAGTATCTGGAACTCGATGTGGCGGGGCTGCTCGATGAACTTCTCCATGTACAGCTCGCCGTTGCCGAACGCGTTGGCCGCCTCGTTGGCTGCCGCGTGGAAGAGATTGGGCAGTTCCTCGGCGGCGCGCACAATTCTCATGCCGCGCCCGCCCCCGCCGGCCGTGGCCTTGAGGATCACCGGGTAGCCCACCGCCTGGGCGCATTTTTCCGCTTCCGCGGCGGTGGCGAGCACGCCATCGGAGCCGGGCAGAATGGGCACTTTGGCCTTCTTCATCGCCTGGCGCGCCTTCTCCTTCTCGCCCATCAGACGGGTCACCTCGGGCGGAGGGCCGATGAACTTGATGTTCGAGGCGCGGCAGACCTCGGCGAAGCTGGCGTTCTCGCTCAGCAGGCCGTAGCCGGGATGAATGGCGTCCACATCGGCGATTTCGGCGGCGGAGATCACAGCGGGCACATTGAGATAGCTTTCGGCCAGGCGCGGAGGGCCGATGCAAATGGCCTCATCGGCAAAGCGAACGTGCAGCGAGTTGCGATCGGCTTCGCTGTAAACCGCGACCGTGCGAATGCCGAGTTCCCGGCAGGCGTTCAGAACGCGCAGCGCAATTTCACCGCGATTGGCAATCAGTACTTTGTGAAACATTCATGACCCTTTTGAAAGCGGAGTTAGCGGTGTTAGTCATCCACCGGCATCGCCGGCCCAGGGTGGGATGAAACTTTGGGTGCCCCACCCTCGCGGCGTCTTTGTTTTTGCCGCTAGGGTGGGTTAGCACAGGCTCAGATGCCTCTTCTCATTTTCCAACAACTTACGTTCTTGTTTCCTTCTAGCTGAATCCGCGGAATTGGCTGGACCAGCCACGCTAACTCCGCCAGCTCCGCTGTCTTTGGCTATCCCAGCCGGACGGAAAAGAGAGGCTGCCCAAACTCGACGGGCTGGCCGTTGGTGCAAAAACATCTGACGATCTCGCCGACGGCGTCGGATTCGATCTCGTTCATCAGCTTCATGGCTTCGACGATGCAGATCACCTGGCCCTTCTCCACGCGATCGCCGACGGAGACAAAGGCCGAGGCGCCGGGCGAAGGCGAGCCGTAAAAGGTGCCGACAATGGGCGACTTGACGATGTGCAGCCCCGCATTCGGATCGGCGGCGGGTTCTTCGACCAGCGTCGAATCGGCGGGCACAGCGGTCCCGGCCTGACCCGCTGCTGTCTGTGCGCCGGCCAACAAGCTCGCCAGCTCCGGCAGTCCCGCCGCCGAGGCCTGGGGCCGGTCGAATTTGAGCCGCACGCGGAGTTCGCCGCGGTCCAACTCGAACTCGGCAACCTGATTTTCTTTCAGGAAATCGATCAGTTGTTGCAGATCGTCGGTGCTTTCTGGGTTCAGCGGATTCATTCGTTCCTTAACTCTCCCGCGCGCGGGCGGAACTGGGATTTCAAAGTTCGATCAAGGCCTTGGGCGCCGGCGTCAGCACCTGCCCTCCGGTTTGGGTTACAGCCACCATATCCTCGATGCGAATGCCGAACTGCCCCGCCAGATAGATTCCTGGCTCAATGGTAACAACCATGCCGGCGGCCAGCCTGGCTGTCTGTCCGGCGCCGATGCGCGGCGGCTCGTGAATCTCAAGGCCCACGCCATGGCCGGTGGAATGGGTAAATGCCTCTGCCAAGCCCGCCTTGCGCAAGACCCTTCGGGCGGCCTCATCCACGTCTGCGCAGCTTGCGCCCGCGCTTACCGCAGCCACGCCGGCCTCCTGGGCTTCGAGCACAGCCTGGTACGCATTCCGCTCTTTGGCTCTCGGCTTCCCCAGGAAGACGGTGCGGGTCATATCGGAGCAGTAACCCTTGAGAATAACACCGAAGTCGAGGGTCAGGAATCCCCGCCGGGGCAACCGGGCGCCGGTAGCTCTTCCATGGGGAAGGGCGGATCGAACGCCGGAGGCGGCGATGGTCTCAAATGACATGCCCTCGGCGCCCAGCAGCCGGGCTCGATGCTCAAGCTCCGCGGCCACTTCGATCTCCTTGAGGCCGGGCCGGATGAAGCCCAGAATGTGCTCGAAGAGTTTGCAGCCCACCAGCGCCGCCTCGGTCATCAGCGCCAGTTCGTCTTCGTCCTTCACCCAGCGCAAAGGCTCAACCAGCGGAGCGGGCAATACTGACAGGAAGCCGCGCCGAAGCCGGGACGGCAGAGCGGCCCTCCAGCGGGCCAGTTCCGCCACGGTGGTCCGGGCAGGGTCGAAGCCCGCGAACTTCATTCCCGGCTGCGCAGTGAGCCACTCGATGGCGCTCACAGCCGGAGAACTGGCGACGATCTGAACCTCGGCAGCCTGAACCTCTTCGGCTGCCTGCGCCGTATAGCGGCCATCGGTAAACAGGCGGGCGGCCCGGCGGGTGATGGCCAGCGCGGCGCTCGAACCTGTAAAGCCAGAGAGATAGCGAAGGTCGGGAAGGTGAGTGACCAGCAGCCCCGGAAGTCCGGCCCTGGTCAAACGGCGGCGCAGTTGCCCGATGCGGCGGAGGTGGTCCACTGGGAAAGGATAACAGGGGTCAGAGATCAGGGATCAGGGGTCAGAGATCAGGGATCAGGGGTCAGGGGTCAGGGCTGTCGCACACGTCCATGGCGGTGCCGGCGAGTGTGGCTACGCTTTTTACTCTGAGCAGAATCTCGCCGCGATTCAGCGGGGCATTCAGCAGGATGCGCTTTCTTGCACGCCGCGATCCGGGCAGGCTGTTGCTACGACGTTCAAGCTACAACTGGTCGAAGACTTCGCGGAAGTCGAATGCGCCGGATTTGCCGGCCAGCCACTCGGCGGCGCGGACGGCGCCCAAAGCCAGGCCGCGGCGGCTGAGGATGTTGTGGCGCAACTCGAGAACGTCGTCGGGACCGGCGGCGGTGACGGTGTGCTCGCCCTTGGCGTCGCCCACGCGGTGCGAAGTGATCTCGACGTCAGCGCCGGGTTGCGCTGCGCCGACGATCTGCTGCAGGGTGATGGCCGTGCCGGAAGGCGCGTCTAGCTTGGAGACGTGGTGGGTCTCGCCGATCGAGAACGTGTAGCCTTCGAGCCGGGCCAGCTCGGCGGTGAGGCGGAAGAGCTTTTGCACGCCGATGGAGAAGTTGGTTCCGTAGAGCAGCGCGCCGCCCTTTTGCGCCTTGGACCGCATCTCCTCCAAATGCGCGTACCAGCCGGTGGTGCCGACGACGATGCGTCCGCCGAGGGCGAGTACGGCGCGCATGTTCTCGACCGCAGCCTCGGGAGCGGTGAAGTCGATGACCACGTCCACGCCGGCCAGGTTGGGCGCGGTTAGCGCGGAGGCGTGCTGGTTCTCGGTAATGTCGAGCGCGCGGACGCCGTGGCCGCGTTCGCGAGCGACCTCGGCTACCAGGCTGCCGGTTTTTCCCTTGCCTAGGACGAGAATGAGCATGGTGAACCTCTCTTTAGCTGCTAGTTCAGAAACAACCCGCGATGAACTCCTGCGGTATCCCACCCTTTCGCCAGGGAAAAGGCGAAAGGATGGGGCACCCAGCTGCTAGCTCAGAAACAACCCGCGATGAACTCCCGCGGTATCCCACCCTTTCGCCAGAGAAAAGGCGAAAGGATGGGGCACCCAGCTGCTAGCTCAGAAACAACCCGCGATGAACTCCTGCGGTATCCCACCCTTTCGCCAGAGAAAAGGCGAAAGGATGGGGCACCCAGCTGCTAGCTCAGAAACAACCCGCGATGAACTCCTGCGGTGACCCAGCGGCTAACCGCTAAGAGCTAGAAGCTAGCGGCTAGCAGCTAGCAGCTGTCAAAGGCTTTCGCGCCTCGACGTCGAATATAACCGGGTCGGGGTCCTTGAAGAAGGTGGCGTGGAGCGAGCGGACGGCCTCGTCGGCGTCGTCTTCGTCGATCATGAAGCTCATGTTGATCTCGCTGGCGCCTTGCGAGATCATGCGGACGTTGATGTGGCGGATGGCGGTGAAGACCTGCGCGGCCATGCCGTTCTTGCCGCGAATGTCTTCGCCGACCATGCAGATCAGCGCCTTCTTGCCTTCGTATTTCACGTCGGCCAGCTTGCTCAGGTCGGCGGCGATGGCGGGCAGATTGTCGTTCGAGTCCACGGTCAGCGAGACGCTCACCTCGCTGGTGGAGACCATATCGACGGCGCAGCGGTGCTGGTCGAAGATCGAGAATATCTCCCTCATGTAGCCGTGAGTCATTAACATGCGGCTGGCCACCACGTCGATGATGCTCAGCCTCTTCTTGACGGCGATGGACTTGAATGGGCTCTTGCAATGCGGGGCGAGCGAGGTGATGCGCGTGCCCTCGCAGGCGGCGTTGCGGCTATTGAGCACGTGGACGGGAATGTTCTTCTTGACCGCCGGCAGAATGGTGGCCGGATGCAGCACCTTGGCGCCGAAGTAGGCCAGTTCGGCCGCCTCCTCGAAGCTGATGACCTTGACGCGCAGGGCGTCGGGGCAGATGCGGGGATCGGCGGTCATAATGCCGTCCACGTCGGTCCAGATCTCGATGGCCTCGGCGGAGAGCGCGCCGCCGAGCAGGGCGCCGGTGAAATCGGAGCCGCCGCGGCCCAGGGTGGTGGTGATGCCGGCCTCGTTGGAAGCAATGAAGCCGCCAATCACCGGCACCTTGCCCAAGCTGGTGAGCGGGAGCAGCTTGTTCTGGGCGCGCTTTTCGATGATTGCGTCCTGGGGGGCGGCCTTCTGAAACTGCGAGTCGGTAACGATGATCTCGCGCGCGTCCACGTGGGCGGCGTCGATGCCCCGTTCGGTGAAGGCCGCGGCGACGATGCGGCTGGAGATGCGCTCGCCGTAGCTGACGATCAGGTCGGAGATGCGCGGGGTGAGCTCGAGAATCGCCGCCAGGCCGCGCAGAACCTCATCCAGGGAGTCGAATTTCTGGTCGATGAAGGCGATCAGATCGGCGGAGCCGGAGGGGTCTTTGACGAGTTCGGCGGCGGTGTCGCGATGGCGCGAGCGCAGCCGCGAACTGATGGCCAGGGCGCCAACGCGGTCGCCTTGCGCGGCGGCGGCGGCGGCGCGCAGCAACTGGTCGGTAACCTTGGCCATGGCGCTGACCACGACCACGGGTTGCTTGCCGAGGGCCAGGCGGCCGGCCACGATGGCCGCGGTGCGCTCGATGGCGGCCGGATCCTCGACCGACGTGCCGCCAAACTTCATCACCACCAGGCTCATGCGAATCTTCCTACCGGGAGCCCTCTCACTTGAAAGGCCGCGGGGTCCAGCTTGCCCAGGCTTGCCAGCAGTTCGGCGTTGAGGATGGTAGCGCCGGCCGCGCCGCGAATCGTGTTGTGCGAGAGCACGGTAAACTTCCAGTCGAGCAAGCCGCAGGGGCGCAGGCGACCCACGGTCACCGTCATGCCCTTGCCGCGATTGCGGTCCAGGCGGGGCTGCGGGCGATCATTCTGTGGCGCCCACTCGACAGGCTGTTCGGGAGCGCTGGGCAGATCCTGCCCGGCCAGGGGACGAAACTCCGCCCAGGCGGCCAGAATCTCTTCGCGGGTTGCAGGCCTGCCCAGCTTGATCGAGGCGCTCAGGGTGTGGCCGTCCACCACCGGGACGCGGTTGCAACTGGCGCTGATGCGCGCCGCAAGCGGAGTCACGGCGCTGCCTTCGAGCCGGCCCAGCAGCTTGAGGGTCTCGGCTTCCATCTTCTCCTCTTCGTTGCCGATGTAGGGCACCACATTGTCCAGAATGTCCATCGACGCCACGCCCGGATAGCCCGCGCCGGAGACGGCTTGCATGGTGGTGGCGAAGATCTGCGTGATGCCAAAGCGGTCGGCGATGGGCTTGAGCGCCAGCACCAGGCCCATGGCCGTGCAATTGGAGTTGGTCACAATGTAGCCGCCCGACTCCCGCCGCCAGGGCTGCTCCTCAATCAGGCGCAGGTGTTCGGCGTTCACCTCGGGAATGACCAGAGGCACGTTGGGGGCCATGCGGAAGGCGCTGGAATTCGAGACCACGCCGCAGCCGGCGGCAGCAAAGCGGGGCTCCATCTCGCTAGCGATTGCG
>JBEKPA010000091.1:0-11791 GCA_049521195.1 Occallatibacter sp. | reverse complement strand
GCCAGGAACTCGCCGCTCGCATTGAGAGACTTCTGGTTCTTAAGCTTGGCCGAATCGCGCGTATCGAAAAGCTGCTTGGCTGTGTAGGTGAACGCCTTAAGCGGCGCACCCGCCGGAAGCCCTCCAATCCTATATGCGGCCAGATTGCCGGAGTCTTCGTATCCACGCTTCTTGAAGTACCCGCTCAATAAGAAGTTGTGTTTCAGGGCCTCCATGTTCTCCTGGAAGTCCGTCACTCCGATCTGCGCCTGGAGCATCGTGTCATGCAGGGTGGTTGTCGTCTGTTCCAGGTTTCCGTAGAGTTGCTTGTCGTTCACCAGCGCTCCCACGGTTCCCTGGCCGGAATCGACCTTGGCGCTTATCGACTTCAGATGCGCTGTCGCCTCGGTCGTGTTCTGGATGGCCTGCTGGCTGCTGTCCAGAATGCCGCTCGCCTTCTTGAGCATATCCGCCACCACCAGCGGCGGTTCACTCGCGATGATCTCGCCATCCTTGACCTCGGCTTGCCCGGCAGATCCAAACGAAATGGCCACGAACTGATTGCCCAAGACTCCCGCGGTTTCGATCGAAGCTACCGAGTCGTGCTTGATGATCTCGTGCGTCGATCTGTCGAGGTCCATGAGCACCGTAATCTGATCGCCGGGCTTGTGCGGCAGATCGATGCTCCGCACCGTTCCGCTGTGAACCCCGCCCACCTGCACGTCGGCTCCAGCAGCCAGGCCGGCAACGTTATCGAACTGCGCCTTCAGCCGGTACGTGGAGCGAAACAGATACTCCTTGCTCCCGATAACGAAGACTCCGGCGGCCAGAATCGCCAGCGTCACAAAGATGAATGCCCCTAGCCGCGCCACTCTCGACATAGTTCCTCCTACGACTGCTTCAGAAATTCCTTCACAAACCCGATGTCGCTTTGCTGAAGATCCTCAAACCTGCCTTCGATCACCACATTGCCCCGATCCAACAGAGCCAGGCGGTCGGCAATTGTCCTGGCGCTGTGCAGATCGTGAGTCACTACGATGGATGCCATCCGGCGTTCCCGCTGGAGTTTTAGAATCAAGTCGTCGATCTCTCCGGAGCTTATGGGATCGAGTCCCGCCGTGGGTTCGTCCAGAAGCAGAATCTCCGGCTCCAGCGCCAGCGCGCGCGCCAGACCCACGCGCTTCTGCATTCCACCTGAGATATCGGAAGGCATCTTATCGCGGTCGCCTTTCATGCCCACCTCGGCCAGCAACTGCCTTACACGGCCGCCGCGCTCGGACCTGGACATGTCTCTGCGATGGTGTACCAGGGGGAACGCCACATTCTCGCCGACGGTCAGCGAATCGTAGAGCGCCGCATGCTGAAATAGAAAGCCCATCTTCTTCCGAATTTCGCCCATCCGATCGAGAGCCAGCCCGTCGATGTCCTGGCCATGGATGCGAATCGATCCTGAGTCGGGTGTTTCGAGGCCGATGATGAGCCTCAGCAAGACGCTCTTTCCCGTGCCGCTGCGTCCCAGCACGGCCAGCGTTTCTCCGCGGCCCACGCTCAAGCTGATCCCGTTTAGAACCGTGTGGCTTGCGAAGGTCTTGCGCAGGTTCTCGACGGCAACAACCGGCGCACCGCCGTCTTGCTCCGCTTCCACTTGCTTTGCCGGAATGTCATAGGCTGTGGCCATGCGCGTCTTTCGAGTGTTCGATCCGCGGTTAAGGGAAGAAAACGAGAATGAATTTCACCAGCACCACATCGGAGAGAATGAGGAAAAGCGAGCCCAGCACCACCGAATTCGTAGCCGCCCGGCCCACGCCCTCCGCGCCTCCGCGCGTGCGCATTCCCTCAAAGCAAGCTATAAGTCCTATGACCAGGCCATACATCGCGGTCTTGAAAGTGGGCGGCAGGAATGCGTTGAAGGTGGCGCCATTGAAGCCGCTTGAAATGAACTGATGGAACGAGAGCGGCTCTACGAGAGTCTGTGCAAACCAGCCCGTCAATAAAGCGCAACCATCGGTGGCGAGGGTCAAAAGCGGCAGCATCAGGATGCAAGCCAGGATTCGCGTTGCGGCCAGGAGCCTGTAAGGGTTGATTGCGGATGCCTCGATGGCGTCGATCTGCTCGGTAACTTTCATCGACGCCAGTTCCGCGCCGATGCCCGCTCCCACGCGCCCGCTCACCACCAGGCCGGTTATGATCGGACCCATTACCTGGACGACGGAGTAGACAAGAGTAGATGGAAACATCGATTTGGCGCCGAAACGACTTAGACTGTAACGGGCTTCGAGCGAGATAATGACGCCGATTGCCGCGCCTGCCATTGCGACCAGCGGCAGTGACTTCGATCCAACCTCATCGAGCTGCCGAATCAGCTCGCGCCATTCGTAAGGCGGTGTGACCGCGGCCTTGAGCACCCGCCAGGAAAAGATTCCAAGGCTTCCGAACCACTCGAAGAAGCCGTTGACCGGTCCCGCGACGGAGACGGCAACGGATGGCAACGGTCTGTTCCTCCGCCCCAGTTGCGGCAGGTTGATGCCTGCGGCCGCAGTGAATCCTCGGTCGCTCAATGGTTTGGACCAGGGTCGGGTGAGCCGTGCGCATTGTTCAAGTGCATGCGGGAAAGCATGGAGTGGGGTCCGCTATAAAAGAACTCCAGGCTGATGTTCCCGCCCATATAAGCCAGCATGCTGTAGTTGCCGATGCGGAATGCGTCCTTGGCGCCGAAGCGGTTGGGGTACCATCCATAGACGGCGGTCATCGAACCGGCATAGGGCGCGACCAGCGCGGGGATAGAGAAGACGCGATGACCGTCCGCGCCGCTGCGAGCCGTCAAAGTGGACAAGACGGCATGGCGCAGCCGCGGGAGTACTCCCCTGCAATCGCAGCGATAGTAGAGGGTATCTTCCTTGAACGCCTCCGCCAGCCCATAACGCGTTGTCGTCCCAACGGCGACGATCCCAAAGTCGGAACCGAATCTCTTGGAGTAGCCCTCGACGCCTTGGTTCCACTCCGGAGGCGCATTGCTGAACTGGTTGATGCCGGCCGCGACCGCGGACCCTGCGATGGGATACGGACCGAACGCATCGAAAAGGTAGTTGCTGGCCATAGTTCTCTGCGTCGGCCGCTCGTAGGTCAGGTTCAGTTGCCCCGAGGTCACGGCTGGCGCAGTGCCGGAGGGGTCTCCCGAAAAGGCCTGCGCTTGCGATCTTGCCAATACTGGGAGTGTTGCGAAAGCGGCAATCACCGACAACTGGAGCATTACCCGGCCGATCCTTATACCGTGCGGCGCCGGGGTCGGCCGTCTGCCTTGCCTAGGCGCCAGATCTCCGCGGCAAGCCCACAAAAGCTGCGAATCCCGTTCTTCCCGTTTCTCAAATGATGGCTTCAAGGGTTCTCCTCTCACGGGCATCGCCTCTTCCATGTACACAGGGCACTGTCAAAGACACATCTTGGCGATTGGCCAAGCCCACTGAGATCATGGCAGAGTTGGAAGCTCGAAGGATGGTCACATTTGCTCGCAGTCGCAGGCAGGTATCTTGTGCCAGTCCACCACGCGCGATGCAAACGAAGCCCACCCATCCGGGTCGTCCGGCTGCCCGGCGGATGTTCAAAAGAGCACAGTCTTTGCCCTCATTGCCGGCAGAAAATGGGATTCCAGCCGCGTTCATGACTCGGCGAGGAGACCGTCATGCCTGAAGCTCGTGCTTTCCCGTCCATCCCCACAAAGATCCTGTTGCCCATCGACTTCAGCCCATCGTCCCAGGCGGCCTTGGAGATGGCTGCCGATCTTGCCGAGCACTTTCACGCCGAACTTTTCCTTGTCAATGTGATCCCGGTGTTTCCCACCACAACCCTCCCCGACCTGATTCCCGAAGCCGAATTCCTTCGGGAGGCGCGATCTTTTTCAGAGCGTCATCTGGCGAAGTGCCATGCGGTTCTTGCGGCCAGGGGCGTGAAGTCTTCCTCCAGCGTCGAAGTCGGTAATGACGTTGTGGGCAACATCATGGAAGTGGTGGAGCGCGATCACATCGACATGGTCGTGATCTCCACGCACGGAATCTCCGGGTGGCATCCGCTGGTCTTCGGCTCGATCGCCGAGAAGGTCGTCAAGCTGGTGCGGTGTCCGCTCCTGCTTCTTCGCTCGGCCAAGCCCGATAGCGAGGGGAAGAGTGCGCCGCAACGCTCCAAGGAATGGTGGTAGCGGAGGCAGCGCCACAGGCCGCCAATGATGCGCGCGCATAGTGTCTCCGTCTCCGCATCGCCGCGCCCGGACGCAAGACCGGCTCACGACATCGCCTCAATAGGGCTGACGAGCGATGAGGCCCGCGCGCGCCTTGAAAAGGACGGCCCCAATGCCATGCCGGATACCTCGGCGCATCCGATGCGCAATGCATTGGCCAAGTTCTGGGCACCTGTTCCCTGGTTGCTTGAAGCTTCGATTGTGCTTGAGATCGCGCTGCATAAGTATTACGAGGCTGCTGTCATCGCGGCCTTGCTGGTCTTCAATGCCGCGCTTGCCTACTTCCAGGAGAGTCGCGCCCAGGCTACTCTGGCGGCGTTGAAGTCGCGTCTCGCCCTCAACGCCTCTGTCCAGCGCAATGGCGCATGGAAGACTGTACCGGCGGCGGAATTGGTATGCGGCGACCTGGTAAAGCTGTCGCTTGGCGGCGTGGTCGCCGCCGATGTGCATCTGACCGGCGGTTCGGTCGAGCTCGATCAGTCGATGCTCACCGGCGAATCTCTGCCCATTGAAGCCGGTCCCGGCGCGGACACATTTGCGGGGGCTCTGGTGCGGCGCGGCGAGGCAACGGCCGCGGTAACGGCCACGGGCGTTCGTACAAAATTCGGCCGTACGGCAGAACTCGTCCGCACCGCGCATGTGGTGAGCACGCAGCAGAAGGCCGTGCTGAAGATCGTGCGCAACCTGGCGATCTTCAATAGCGCCGTAATTGTTGCCATAGGCATATATGCCTACACTCATGCGATGCCACGGAGCGAGATCGTCCCCCTGTTGCTCACATCGGTCCTTGCGGTCATCCCCGTGGCGCTGCCCGCAACCTTCACCCTTGCCGCGGCGGTTGGAGCTCGCGCTCTGGCGAAGCTGGGCGTGTTGCCCACACGGCTCACCGCCGTGGATGAAGCTGCATCGATCGACGTTCTGTGCTCGGACAAGACAGGAACCCTCACCCGCAACGCGCTCTCGGTAACCAGCGTTCGCCCCATGCCCGGCATCGACGAAGCCCGCGTTCTCGGCATGGCGGCTCTGGCAAGCTCCGAAGGCGGTCAGGACCCTGTGGATGAAGCGATACGCGCTGCCGCTTCGCACAAGCCCGCGTCGCAGTTGCCGAAGCTGGCCGCGTTTGTGCCGTTCGACCCGGTCAAGAAAACCTCCGAGGCCACAGCGACAGATGAGAGGGGCAGCGCAGTGCGGATCGTCAAGGGCGCGTTCACTGCGGTCGTAGCCCTCACGGCTCCTTCGCCCGCCGCGGCTGCGATCGCCGACGAACTGGAGAAACAGGGATTCAGGGTTCTGGCAGTAGCAGAGGGTTCCAAAGATTCCATGCAAGTTATCGGTCTGATCGCCCTCAGCGACCCTCCGCGGACAGACTCGATCTCCCTCATTACTGAATTGCACACCCTCGGCGTGCGCACTGTCATGGTGACGGGAGACGCTCCGGTCACAGCGGCAATCGTCGCTCATGCGGTTGGATTGAACGGCGCCGTTTGTCCGCCCGGAAAGCTTCCCGAAGTTATCAACCCGGAGGACTTTGCCGTCTTCGCGGGCATTCTTCCGGAAGGAAAATATGACCTCGTCAAGGCCTTTCAAAATAGCGGGCATACGGTCGGGATGTGCGGCGACGGAGCCAACGACGCCCCCGCGCTCCGCCAGGCGCAGATAGGAATTGCCGTCTCGACCGCAACCGACGTGGCCAAATCGGCTGCCGGCGTCGTATTGACCGAAGCCGGCCTGGGCGGCATTGTGGCCGCTGTTAAAGAGGGAAGAATCACGTTTCAGCGCATCCTCACCTATACGCTAAATTCGGTTCAAAAGAAGATATTCCAGGTGCTCCTTCTGGCGGTCGGCCTGGTTATGACCGGGCACGCTGTGCTAACTCCCATGCTGATGGTCATTGTGATGATCACCGGCGACTTCCTCGCCATGTCATTGACAACGGACAGGGTGCGGCCATCGATAACTCCTAACTCGTGGGACATCGGCAGAATTACCGGCGCAGGTGTAATTCTTGGAATCTGCTTCCTCGCTTTCTCTACTGCAATTCTGGCAGTAGGTAAGTTCGAGTTGCATTTCGGAATCGCGGCACTGCAAACTCTGTCTGTGGTTGGCATTGTCTTTGGCAGCCAGGTTACGACGTACGTAATTCGCGGACGCCAGCACTTGTGGGGATTGCGCCCCAGCGCCTTGCTCGTGCTTTCTTCCGTGGCCGACGTTCTTATCATCTCGACGCTCGCGACATTGGGAATCGCCATGGCGCCATTGCCCATCGCGGTCATCGCTTGCGAGTTTGCCGTGGCGATCGCATTCGGCGCGATTCTGGACGTTGTGAAGATCCCCATCTTTGCCCGCCTGCGCATCTCGTGAGTTTGTTGCGAGGATCGCAGGAATCGATTGCGCTATCTTCCGCAATGTACCCTTTCCCGCAATCTAATGCTGAATCGCGGTCTCCGATCTTGCAGGCTTCTGCGTGACCTGGAGAGGCGTAGGCAACTGCGACCGGTCCCAACCACCACCCAAAGCTTCAATCAGTTGGACCGACGCCGTCATCTGCTGAATATCGAGAACCGCCAGGGCCTGCCGATTGGAGAGCAGTGTGGTTTGTGCAGTAACCACGTCGATGTAAGGATCGATGCCGTTTTCGTAGCGCCCCGATTCGAGCCTCAGAAAGGTCTGGGATGAGTCGACAGCTTCCTGTTGCCGCCTGATCTGCTGCGACAGAATGCGGACCGCCGCGAGTGAATCTTCAACCTGCTGGAAGGCTGTAAGCACGGATTGGCGATACGCGGCGACGTTCGCGTTGTACGTTGCGATGTACTGATTAACGGTCGCGCGGCGCAGACCCCCGTCATAGACGGTTTCGGAGATGGATGGGCCGACAGACCAGAAGCGGCTGGGCCATTCCAGGAGGTTCTTGATGGCCGAACTCTCCATGCCGCCGGTGGCCGAGAGCGTCAGAGCGGGGTAATAGGCGGCATAAGCAACCCCGATCCGCGCATTGGCGGCGGCCATATTCCGCTCCGCCGCGGCGACGTCGGGACGCCGTTCGAGCAGTTGCGACGGCAGGCCGACAGGAACAACAGGGGGAACGCTCGTACGGGGTTCGACCGGGATGGAGAACGTCGAAGCCGGCTTGCCGATGAGTGTGGCAATCGCATGCTCATACTGCGCTCGCGCAATCCCGAGATTGATTGCCGCCGATTGCGCGCTCTCCAGAGTTGTCTGCGCTTCTACAACGGAGATCTGGTCGCCAACGCCAGTGTCATAGGCAGCCCGCACAACTTCGAGAGCCTTCTTGTCCGCTTCCACCGTTTCGTTGAGAATCTTTTGGAGTGTGTCCTGGCCACGAATCTCAAAAAAGTATTGAGCAAGACTGGCTTGTTCAGTCAGCCGTTCATTCTCCAGGTCGGCAGCGGTCAGTTGGGCGGTATATTGGCTGGCGCGCACTGTGTTGCGTACTTTGTCCCAGAGATCGGGTTCCCACGAAACATCGGCCGGAAGAGAAAACACCTGCGACTGTTGACCGCCTGTCCCGCCGGTGCCGGCCGCCGATCCAACGTTGGAAGATGTCCGCGATCGTGTGTAGGAGCCGCCAACGCTCACCGTGGGAAAGTACTGCGAGCGCGCCTCGCGCACCAGGGCCCGCGCTTCCATGAAGTTCTCGAAAGCCTGGCGGATATTCTGGTTGTCGATATTGAGTTGATCTTCAAGCGCATTCAATTCCGGCTCATTGAAGATCTCCCACCACTTGCCGCGCAGAGCCGCGTCCTGGGGCTGCGCGGCAGTCCATCCATCCACTTCCTTGAACTGCGCCGGAGACTCCTTGAAGGCCTCGGGGGCTGTCATCGTCGGTGGAAGATACTTAGGCCCGACATTGCATCCAGCCAGCATCCCACAGAACACAGAGGCATTGAGTGCGCACAGAATTGCCGCCGCTGGCCGCGATTGCATGATCGACTTTTTCATAATCAACACTCCATAAGAGCCCATTGCTAGGAGGCCTCCGCGGTTCCAGGGTAGAGAGTAGCCGGCTGCTTGCCCCGGAAGCGCAGGCGCAGGCGGTCGAAGGAGAGATAGACGACGGGCGTGGTGTAAAGAGTCAGCATCTGGCTGACGATAAGTCCGCCTACGATGGTGATGCCCAGCGGACGCCTGAGCTCGGAACCTGTGCCGGTGCCGAAGGCCAGCGGCAGCGCGCCGAACAAGGCGGCCATCGTGGTCATTAGGATGGGACGGAAGCGAAGCTGGCAGGCTTCAAAGATGGCTTCGGTGGTGGTCTTTCCGTGCTCGCGCTCCGCGACCAGGGCAAAATCGATCATCATGATCGCGTTCTTCTTCACAATGCCGATCAGCAAGATGATGCCGATGATCGAGATCACATTGAGGTCTATCTTGAAGAGCATGAGCGCGAGCATGGCTCCAACGCTTGCCGAAGGCAAGGTGGAGATGATGGTGAGAGGATGCACCAGGCTCTCGTAGAGAATGCCCAGAACAATGTAGACCGCGAGCAGCGCCGTGCCAATGAGAAGCGGCTCGCTGGCCAGCGAGGTTTGATACGCGGACGCCGTCCCGGCAAAGAAGCCGCGGACGGTTTGCGGCATATTCAGCTTCTCCTGCATCTGTGTAACCATGCGGGTGGCGTCGCTCAACGACAAGTTCGATGCCAGGTTGAACGACACGGTGACGGATGGAAAAGAGCTGGTGTGATTGATAACCAGCGGTGTTGTGCTTGTCTGCGCCGAGGTGACGGTGGAGAGCGGAACGATGCCGCTACCCGTGGCGTTGAGATAGATATTCTTGAGCCCTTCGGGGCTCTGCCAGTAGGGCGGCGCTACCTCTAACACCACGTAATACTGATTCAGTTGCGTATAGATAAGGGATACTTGCGACTGGCCAAAGGCGCCGGAGAGGGCGCTGTCCAAAGACGACGGCGTAATGCCAAGCCTTGCCGCTGTGGGGCGATCGTAATTGAGCAGCTCTTCCAGGCCGCTATTCTGCGCATCGCTGCTCACATCCTGGAAGCCGGGAATCTTTTGCATCCCCGCCAGCAGAACGGGGCCCCAGTGCGACAGATCCGACACGTTGTCCGACTGAATTGTGTATTGATACATGGCATTGCTAGACCGCCCTCCGATGCGCAAATCCTGCGCCGCCTGAAGGAAGGCTGAAGCCACCGGAAGCCGATTCAACTTCGGCCGCAAGCGATTGATAACATCCGCCGCGGAAATTTTCCGCACATTCAGCGGCTTCAGCGCGATATTGATACTGCCGGTGTTCCCGGTGCCCGTATGGACAATGACATTCGCCACTGCCGGGTCAGCCTGGATGACCCTCTCGATTTGCAGGATCGAGTTGTCCATCACCGGAAACGATGCATCCTGCGGGCCTCGCGCGCTGCCCGTGATGACTCCCGTATCCTGCTGCGGGAAGAATCCCTTGGGAATGATGTCGATGAGATAGAAGTTCAGTGCTATGGTGAGCAGCAGGAGAATCAACATGGGAGCGGGGTGCTTAAGCACCCACGTCAGAGAACGGCTGTATGTGGAGAGCATCCATGTAAATCCACGCTCAGTTACCCGATACGCGCTGCCATGCTTGATCGTTTTCTCATCCTTGAGCAGATAGGCGCACATCATGGGCGTGGTGGTCAGCGAGATGAGCATCGAGACAACGATGGCCGTCGACAGCGTAATGGCAAACTCGCGGAAGAGCCGGCCGACGATGCCGGCCATAAGCAGGATGGGAATGAACACCGCAATCAGCGACATGCTGATGGAAAGGATGGTGAACCCGATCTCGCTGGAACCTTGAAAGGCGGCCTTCATGGGCGCCATTCCGCCTTCGCGGAGACGGGAGATGTTCTCCATTACCACGATTGCGTCGTCGACCACGAAGCCCGTCGAGATAGTCAGTGCCATCAGCGAGAGATTGTCGATGCTGAAGCCGAACAGGTACATGACGGCGAAGGTGCCGATGAGCGATGCGGGAACGGCGACGGTGGGGATGAGCGTGGCGCGCCAGTTGCGCAGAAAGACGAAAACGACAAGAATTACCAGGATGACCGAGAGGATGAGAGTGCTCTCCACATCGCTGACTGAAGCGCGAATGGTCGTGGTGCGGTCAAGAACAATGGTGGTCTTGATGCCTTGCGGAATGGACGCCTCGATCGAGGGCAATTCTGCGGTTACACGATCGACAGTGTCGATGATGTTAGCCCCCGGCTGGCGGAAGATCATGACAGTTATGGAGGGCACGCCATTCAGATATCCTGCGTTGCGGATATTCGACTGCCCTTCCGAAACATCGGCCACGTCCGAAAGCCTGACTGCGGCTCCTTTGCTGTAGCCGACAATGAGCGTCTTGTATTGGTTTGCGTGGCGAATCTGGTCGTTGGTAACGATGTCCGCGGTCGTGGTCCCGTCGGAGAGTTGGCCGGCCGGTTCGTGAGCGTTCTGCTGGCTCAGTACGGACTGAACATTCTGTATCGTGAGTCCGTGGCTATTGAGCAGTGTAGGATTCACTTCCACGCGCACCGAAGGACCGGAGCCTCCGCCGACCGTCACCTGTCCCACGCCCTGAATCTGCGACAGCTTCTGCGCAATGACCGACGACGCCTCGTCATACAGCGTCGGCTTGTCGTACTTGTCCGAGGTGAGACCCAGAATCAGGATCGGCGCATCCGCGGGATTCACCTTGCGATAAGTTGGGTTGGCGGGCAGGTTTGCGGGCAGGTAAGTGCGCGCCGCGTTGATGGCCGCCTCCACGTCTCGCGCCGCGCCATCGATGTCGCGGCTCAGATCGAACTGCAGCGTAATCGAGGTGCTGCCCAGCGAACTCGATGAGGTCATCTCGGTTACGCCGGCGATGTGGCTGAACTGGCGCTCCAGCGGAGTTGCGATTGCGGAGGCAGTGATCTCGGGGCTGGCGCCGGGCAAGCTGGCGGAAACCGAGATCGTCGGGAAATCCACTTGCGGCAAAGGAGAAACAGGCAGAACATTGAAGGCGATGGCCCCCACGAGGATGATGCCCGCCGTCAGCAAGGTCGTAGCTACGGGCCGGCGGATGAAGGGGGCGGAGATATTCATGTTCCCTCTGCCGGCAGCGGTTCATCGCCTGCTTCGACGCTCTTGGGCGCCCCGCTGAAGCTGTGGCCGATCCGATCGAAGAAGATGTAAATGACCGGTGTTGTGTACAGCGTGAGCACCTGGCTGAGCAGCAGTCCGCCAACCATGGCAATGCCCAGGGGACGCCGCAACTCCGAACCCATTCCCTGGCCCAGAGCCAGCGGAAGGCCCGCCAGCAGGGCTGCCATGGTGGTCATCATGATGGGCCGGAAGCGCAGCAGGCAAGCGTCGTAAATAGCGTCTGTTGCGCTCTTTCCGTGTTCTCGTTCTCCCTCCATGGCGAAGTCGACCATCATGATTCCGTTCTTCTTGACAATGCCGATCAGCAGGATGATGCCGATGATGGCGACGACGCTGAGGTCCTGCTTGAAAAGGATGAGGGCCAGCAATGCGCCCACGCCCGCAGACGGCAGCGTGGAGAGAATCGTGATGGGGTGAATGAAGCTCTCGTACAGAACCCCGA
>JBEKPA010000090.1:0-11918 GCA_049521195.1 Occallatibacter sp. | reverse complement strand
CAGCAGCACACCGGTGAAGCACTGCACCAGGAAGAGGAAGAGCGTGATGCCGCCCCAGTAGTACCAGAAGGATTGGGAATGTACGGGGACGGTCTTGTGGCGCGCGAAGGCGGCCAGTTCACTTAGGCCCAGCCGCTCGTCCACCCAATCGTAAACGCGGCTTGTGACGGTCTTTGCAGTCATGCTTCTATCCTTCGTTTCCGTTCGAGCTATCCCACCCTTGCGACAAGAACAAGTACGTCGCAAGGATGGGGCACCCATTTCTTACGCTAATTGCTAGCGGCAGAGCCATCCTCCATCCACAACCAGAATGTGGCCGTTCACATAACTGCCTGCCTCGGATGCCAGAAACACCGCCGCGCCGGCGAGATCCGAAGGCAAGCCCCAACGCCCAGCGGGAATCCGGGCCAGAATTGCGGCGGAGCGCGCGGCGTCGGCCCGCAAAGCAGCGGTATTGTCGGTGGCCATATAGCCGGGAGCGATGGCGTTGACGTTCACGCCCTTGTCGGCCCATTCGTTGGCCAGCGCCTTGGTCAACTGCGCAACCGCGCCCTTGGCGGCGGCATAGCCGGGAACCAGAATGCCGCCCTGGAAGGCCAGCAAAGAGGCGGTGTTGATGATTTTTCCGTGGCCCTGCGCCAGCATCAATCTGCCCGCGTACTGGCTCAGAAACCACACGGCGTTGAGATTGGTGTTGATAACTGTGTTCCAGAACTCTTCGGAGTGTTCGGCGGCGGGAGCGCGGCGGATGGTGCCGGCGTTGTTCACAAGAATATCGATGGAGCCAAACGTCTCGACCGTATCGTCGACCAGCATGCGGGCGATCGCCTTGTCGCAAACGTCGCCCGACCGGCAGATGTACTTGACGCCGGTCTTCTCGACCTCCCCGATAGTCGAGTTCAACACCTGGCCGTAGTTATGCAGAGTTACATTGGCGCCGGCCTGCGCGAATGCGATAGCCATGCCGGCGCCCAGACCCTGTCCGGATCCGGTAACCAGCGCGTTCTTGCCCTTGAGACTGAATAGATCGAGGATTCCCATTGAATTGTTCCTTTGTTTCAGAGAACTTATACGTTCCGTTGTGAAATGCCTAACTCCGCGAAACTTCTACTCCGGCGTCGCCGGCAGTTACTTTGAAGACCTTGAGCGGCTTGGGCGGCGGGCCGCTTACGTTGGCGCCAGTATAGGCGTTGTAGACGCCGCCGTGGCAGGCGCAGTGGATGCGGTCGGCCTGGGGTTCATATTGCACCGTGCAGCCCAGATGCGTGCAGACCGCGGTCAGCGCCACCCAGCGTCCGTCGGCGTGGTGGATAAGCATGGCCGGGGCGGTGCCGAACTTGAACATCAGCACCGAGCCCATAGGCAGTTTTTGCGCGTCCTTGAGCGTAACCTCGGTGACCGCCGTGGCGGAAAGCGCCATCTCTTCCGGCGAGGCCAGATAGCGGTAAACGGGATAGGCAAGCGCGGCGGCGTAGCACAGTCCGGCCGCGCCTGCGGCAGCCAGAAAAGCACGGCGCGTCGCCTGCTCGCCGGGTTCTTCGACCATATTCGTTGCGAGATTCGACTTATCGCTCATGGCAATCTCGTCGCGGGGAGTTAGACCGCGGCCTCCATCGTTTTCTTTGCGCGCGCCACCACGGATACCAGCCATGCAACCACGCCCAGGCCCGCGACAAAGAGGACCAGGAAGAGTCCGACGACCCACCAGTTGGTGACCACGGCCCGGTTCCACACGTCGTAGCCCTTGCTTAACAAGGTCACGTCGCGCACTCCATCGCGACAGATGGTGAAGGTTATCTCGATGAGCACGGCAAGAAGCACGCCAGCCCAGCTAATCCAGGCGGCTGTGACCTTGCCGAACCCGGCATAGGCGCCGAGCAGAACGGCCACTGCCACCAGGGCCAGCCAGCCGTAGCCGGCATAACCGGCGAACCTATAGAGCGTATTGCCTATGTGGCCTGCAAGCCCAGCCTTGACGACGGCAGGCTGCACCCTGATCGCCCATAACCCGGCCGCCAGATAGACAAGGCCGAAGCCGGCCGCCACCTTGCCGCCCAGGCCGGCCACGAACTGCTTTTCATCCGCGGTGAAGGTCGAGCGGCCCGCCAGATAGAGCAGCCACAGCCCGCCGATGAACAGCCCGCCGGCCAGCATCGTCAGCCAGCGAGGTTCGAGGGTGGGGTCGCCAGTGGGCAGATAGGCGCCTGCCGCCGAGGCTGAATACATCTTGCGCCAGGCCTCGGGGCGCAGCATGAGCGTCATATTGGTGGAGAGCAGGCGGGCGATGAAGCCGGCCAGCAGCCACGCGCTCAGGCCCACCCACCAGGCCGATTTGCTCGCCTCAAGCCGCGCCGAGAACTGGTAGAGCAGCCAGTAGGCAAGCATGAGCAGGCCGATAATCGAAATCCAGTAGATGCCGATCAGCACGCTGCTGGTATAAAGCGCCCGGCCGTAGAGCACCTGGGAAAAGAGCAGCGGCGGCACGGCCAGGTTGATGACAAACGTCATGACAACAGTAAGCCGGCGGGCCAGCGCTCGCGCCGTGACCATTGAGGCCGGCGAGCCGCGGAAGAGACTGAGCAGAACCGCCAGCAGCAGTCCTCCCAGCAGCATTTCCACGGCCACAAAGTGCAGCGCCAGCGTAACGATATGCAGCAACTTCAGCAACCATATCGGGGCCGGCAAAGGGATTGGGTCTACAGCGGGAAAGAAATGCATGGCGCTCCTGGAAGCCCTTCGGAGTGACTCCGAGTATAGCCACTGCCCAGTGTAGCGGATGTGACACGCCTCACTTTTGTCGGAGGGCGGAGGAAATGACTAAGTCCAATGGGAGCAAGACGATAAAGCCGGGGAAGAAGACTGCGGCAGTTCACTTTTGTCCACGACAGCGCGTTCCGCCGGCTGACGCCGCGGATTGGCGGAAGTGAAGGTCGGTTCATGCCCAGAAGCCGCCGTTGACAAACAGGCCGGTTGGAGCGATCATTAAGCGAATAAAAGGCGAATCTTGCCATGCCCTCCGCCTCCGCCCTTCGCATCCAGATCGAGCACACCCTCGAACGCCGCTTTCCCGCCGCGCTCTCGCCAGTGCCGCACGCCATCCGCGAAACTGCGCCGACCGGCATTGCCGAGGTGGATCTTCTTCTCGGCGGCGGATTGCCCGTTGGCGCCATCAGTGAAGTGGCAGGACCGGAATCCTCCGGGCGCACGAGTCTGGCGCTCTCGTTCCTGGCAGGGCGAACGCGGGAGGGCCTGGTCTGCGCCTGGATCGATGCCGGCGACGCCTTGGATGCCGAGTCGGCAGCAGCCAGCGGGGTGAACCTCAAGCAGTTGCTGTGGGTTCGCTGCCGGAGCGTGGGTCCGATGGCTCGCGGTCAGGATCGCATCAAGCTCTCCTCCGCCAAGCCTTGGCCGCGCCTCGATCAGGCCCTGCGCGCCACCGATCTGCTGCTGCAGGCGGGTGGCTTTGCCGCCCTGGTGCTTGACCTTGGCGGTACGGCCCCGGAGCACGGCTTGAGGATTCCGCTGGCAACCTGGTTCCGCTTCCGCCAGGCGGCCGGCCGCGCGCGGTGTGCTCTGCTGGTGCTCGCGCGGGAGCCGCTGGCGCAATCCAGCGCGGCGGTGGTTCTGGAATGCGCGCCACTGCGAGGGTTGGCAGGCGGAGAGACCGTGCTGAGCGGCTTGAAGTATGAAGTACGGTCCGGTCGCGCCGCCGCGGCGGCTTTCACCCCGTCGATCGCCGGCCTGCGCAAGCCGCCCGCTTCAACCTGGTCGGCAACCGGCGCATGGGAGCGGGATATACGCGCATGAAAGAGGAACTCTACGCCTGTGCGTACGCAGCGGAGTTTCCCGCCCAGGCCTTGCTGCGCCTGCGCAAGGAGCTTGAATCGGGGCCGGTTGCCGTGCTAGAGGGCCGCGCACCTCAGGAAACGGTCTGCTCCCTCAACCGGCTGGCCCATCTGAGAGGCGTATCTCTGGGAATGACCCGCCTGGAAGCCGAGAGCATTCCCGGATTGCGCCTCCTCGCGCGCTCCATGGAGACGGAGACTGCGGCTCGCGCCGTCTTCCTGGAGTGCGCCGCGCATTTCTCTCCGCGGATCGAAGCCGCGAGCGAGGGAACAGCCTGCGCATTCGTCCTCGACATTGCCGGCACGAACCGCCTCTTCGGTCCGCCGGAGGCGTTAGCCCAGAGGCTGCGCGCTCGCCTGGGCACAGCCGGCTTTCGCGCCTCGGTGACCGTCAGCGCCAACTTCCATGCCGCACGCCTCAAGGCTGCTGGCCGCCGCGGCGACCGCGGAATCACCGTAATTCCCTCTGAGAAGGAAGCCGGTTTTTTGGCAAAACTTCCCATCTCGCTGCTCAGTCTCAACGAAGAACACGCAGAAATCTTCGCCATTTGGGGCATTCGCACCCTGGGTGAGCTGGCAGCGCTTCCAGAGAGCGACCTGGTCGCGCGCCTCGGGCCGCAGGCCGCAGCTTGGCGCGCTCTCGCCCGCGGCGCATTGCCCCACACCTTTCAGCCCATCGAGGCCGAGTTCTCTCTCCGGGAGTTCTGCGCCTTCGATACGCCTGTCGAGCAGATGGACTCGCTGCTCTTTATCGGCGCGCGCATGATCGATTGCCTGGTCGAGC
This sequence comes from Occallatibacter sp., assembly GCA_049521195.1. Classification (GTDB taxonomy): domain Bacteria; phylum Acidobacteriota; class Terriglobia; order Terriglobales; family Acidobacteriaceae; genus Telmatobacter. The sequence continues at coordinate 7,289 of JBEKPA010000090.1, read as the reverse complement.
GCGCTGCCGCGCGAACGCTTTCGCTGGCGTCGCTAGCCGTGCAGATGGAACTGGAGGGCGGGCTCACTTACCGGCGCGCAATTCGGCCCGCCCTGCCGACCGCCGACCGCAAGTTTCTGCTCAAGCTGCTGCAACTGGAGATCGCCGCGCATCCGCCGCAGGCCGCCGTGCTCTCACTCACCCTCGCCGCTGAGGCCGGCCAATCCAGCCAGGTGCAACTAGGGCTCTTCGCGCCGCAAACCCCCGAGCCTTCGCGCCTGGACGTAACCATCGCGCGCCTCAAGGCTATCGCCGGCGAAGATCGCGTCGGCTCGCCTGTGCTTGAAGATACGCATCGACCGGGCAGCTTTTGCATGGAGAGCTTCGCTGTCCCCAGCCAATCGACTTCGGCCAAATCTTCAGAGGCGATCTGCCCGCGGTTAGCGCTCCGGCGCATGAGGCCGCCTGTGCCCGTCCGCGTTCAGCTGAACGCGCTCCAGCCGGTTGCCATTCGCGATCGCGAGCGCAGCTTCAAGGTCGCGGCAGCCTACGGGCCGTGGAGAACCAGCGGCTGCTGGTGGTCTATCGGCGCTTGGAACGCTGAGGAGTGGGACGTGCTGGCCGAAACCTGCAGCGGTTCTTCCGTCGCCTGCCTGCTGGTTCGCGATTGCGCGCGGAACGAGTGGCGGCTGGAAGCCTACTATGACTGACGACCACCAATACATCGAGCTGCACGCCTCCAGCGCCTTCAGCTTTCTCGCCGCGGCATCGCAGCCTGAAGCGCTGATCGAGCGCGCGGCCCTACTCGAGATGCCCGCCATCGCCCTTGCCGACCGCAACGGACTCTACGGCGTGGCGCGCTTTCACACCACGGCGAAGGAATGCGGCGTCAAAGCGCACATCGGCGCGGAGATTGCGGTAAGTTCTTTTGGCGATCGGCTTGCTCCGCCGTCGTGGCTGCCGCATCAATATGCAGACGAGCCGCCGCGGATTCTACTGCTCTGCGCATCGCAAACCGGCTATCGAAATCTCTGCCAGCTCATCACGCGCTTCAAGATGCGCGAGCAGACAAAGGCCGAGGGCGCGGCCACGCTCGAAGATCTCGAAGAGTTCTCCGCCGGATTGATCTGCCTCACCGGCGGCGACGAAGGCCCGCTGGCCGCTGCGCTGGCGCGCGAAGGCGGCTCAAACCAAAGCAGTGAAGCCACGCGCAAGATTGCCGAACGGCTCACGGCAATCTATGGCCGCGGCAATCTCTACGTCGAACTTCAGCGCCACCGGCAACGCGAGGAAGAGTGCCGCAACCAGTCCTTGCTCGATCTCGCTTCCACTCTCCGGCTGCCTGTCGTTGCCGCCAACGGCGTTCGCTGCGCAACGGAGAAGGATCGCGAGATTCTCGACGTGCTCACCGCCATTCGCCACCACACTTCGCTCGATGGCGCAGGCCGCCTGCTCACTGCAAACGATGCGCGCTCTTTGCGCCCAGCCTGCGCTATGGCCGCGCTCTTCCGAGATATTCCCGAGGCCATCGCCAACACCCGCATCGTCAGCGACCGGCTCGACTTCACGCTCGACAATCTCGGCTATGAGTTCCCGCACTATCCCGTGCCCGAAGGCGAAACCATGGACAGCTTTCTGGAAAAGCGCGTCGAGGAAGGCGTGCGCAAGCGCTATGGATCGCCGGCCAAGCGGCATCTGCTCGACAAAGCGCGCGCGCAGGTCCGGCACGAACTCAAACTGATCGCCAAGCTGGGATTCGCCGGATACTTTCTCATCGTCTGGGACCTGATTCGCTACTGCCAAAATCACGGCATTCTCGTGCAAGGACGCGGCTCGGCGGCCAACTCCGCCGTCTGCTATGCGCTTGAAATCACCGCCGTCGATCCGGTGGGCATGGAGCTTCTCTTCGAGCGATTCCTCAGCGAAAACCGCGGCGAGTGGCCCGACATCGACCTTGACCTGCCCTCCGGCGAACAGCGCGAACAGGTCATTCAATATGTGTATGAACACTACGGCTCGCTGGGCGCGGCCATGACCGCCAACGTCATCACCTATCGCGGCCGTTCGGCGGCGCGCGAGGCCGGCAAGGCGCTGGGCTTCGACGAAGAGCAGATCGCGCGCCTCTCCGGACTCGTCGGTCATTGGGAGTGGCGCGGCAAGAACGACACCATGGCCAGCCACTTCGAGCAGGCGGGCTTCGACGCGCGCCAACCGCGCGTCGGCCGCTATCTCGAGCTCTGCCAGCGCATGAAAGATCTGCCGCGCCATCTCGGCCAGCACTCCGGAGGCATGGTCGTCTGCGCCGGAATGTTGAATCGCATCGTTCCCATCGAACGCGCCTCCATGCCCGAACGCACCGTGATCCAGTGGGACAAGGAAGACTGCGCCGGCCTCGGCCTTATCAAAGTCGATCTGCTCGGCCTGGGCATGATGGCGGTGCTCAAGGATTCCATCGAGATGGTACCGCGCTGCTACGAGAAAGAAATCGATCTTGCCGCATTGCCCGAGGATCCGCTGGTCTATGAAACGCTGTGCAAGGCCGACACCGTAGGCATGTTCCAGGTGGAGAGCCGCGCGCAGATGGCCTCCATTCCGCACAACGCTCCCGCGCGCTTCTACGATCTGGTTGTGCAAGTGGCCATCATCCGTCCCGGCCCCATCGTGGGCAAGATGATGCATCCGTATATGCGCCGCCGCCAGGGAAAAGAAGAAGTTACCTATCCTCATCCATCGCTTGAACCCGTGCTCAGGCGCACTCTCGGCGTTCCGCTCTTTCAGGAGCAGTTGCTACGAATGGCGATGACCGTAGCAAACTTCTCCGGCGCCGAGGCCGAAGAACTGCGCCGCGCCGTGGGCATGCGCCGCTCCATGCAGCGCATGAAGAACCTGGAAGGCCGCCTGCGCGACGGCATGACCCGCAACGGCATCGGTCCCGAGGCGCAAGACAACATTGTGCAGGGCATCAGCTCCTTCGCCATGTATGGATTTCCCGAGTCGCATGCAGCCAGCTTCGCGCTCATCGCCTATGCCTCAGCCTATCTCAAGGTTCACTACCTCGCGGCCTTCACCTGCGGTCTGCTCAACAACCAGCCCATGGGCTTCTACTCGCCCGCCGTGCTTATCAAAGACGCGCAACGCCACGGCCTGCGCGTGCGCCCCATCTGCGTGCTGCGGTCGGGGTGGCTCTGCGCTCTGGAAGAGGAACCGGATCACTCGCTCTCGCTGCGCATCGGTCTCAGCTACGTGAAGGGCCTGCGCAAGTCCTCGGCCGATGCGCTTATGGCCGCGCGCGGCCACAATGCGGCCTTCGCAACCGTGGACGAGCTGGCGCGGCAAGTGCCGGAGCTCAACCGCAAGGAACTGGTCGCGTTGGCCCGCGCCGGGGCGCTCAACTCGATAGAGAATGTGGACCATCGCCGCGATGCGCTCTGGCAAGTGGAGCAAGCCGGCCGCCCCGTCGGCCCTCTGCTGCGCCTCGCAGCGGATGCGCCCGCACAGGCGCCAAGGTTCACGCCCTTGCGGCAGATGACCGACGACGAGCGCCTGGCCGCCGACTATGCGGGAACCGGCATCACCACAGGCCCGCATCCCATGGCCTACGAACGCGAGGCCCTGCGCCGGCAGGGCATTCTTTCCGCACAGGAGCTTGAACGGAGTGGCAGCAATCGACGAGTCCGCATGGCCGGCCGCGTCATCTGCCGCCAGCGCCCAGGCACCGCCAAGGGTTTCGTCTTTCTCTCGCTCGAAGACGAAACGGGTATTGCCAACGTCATCCTCACGCCCGATATCTTCGAACAGAATCGCCTCATCGTCACGCGCAGCCGCTTTCTTCTGATCGAAGGAAAACTGCAAAATCAGGAGGGGGTGATCCACGTGAAGGCTGAGCGCATCGAGCCGCTACTCTGCGCTTTCAATCCGCGCTGAAAGAGGAAAAAGCAAACGACTGATGTAATTGGCGGCAGGTATGTAAAACGGATTACCCCACCAGCTCCACGGCGCGGATCGTCTCCTTGCGCACCGTAAGCCGCTCCACCAGCTCCGTTCGCACCTCGTAGCCGCGTCCCGGCGTATCCGGAATGGCGATCTCGCCAGCCGAAGAAACCGCTATCTCCGGCTCCACGATATCCTCATGCCAGTAGCGCGCCGAAGCGGAGACATCGCCGGGCAACGCGAAGTTTTCCAGGGTCGACAGCGCGATATTATGCGACCGTCCCACGCCCGATTCCAGCATCCCCCCGCACCACACCGGAATGCCCCGCTCCTGGGCCGCATTGTGGACCGCGATGGCCTCGGAGAAGCCGCCCACGCGCCCCAGCTTGATATTGATAATCCGGCAGGACTCCATCTCGATGGCCGCCAGAGCGTCGCGCCGGTTGTGGATCGATTCGTCCAGGCAGATGGGGGTTTGCAATCGCTTTTGCAGCATCGAGTGGTAGTAGAAGTCGTCGTGCCACAGCGGCTGCTCGATCATCAGCAGGTCGAAGGCATCGAATGCGGTCAGGTGGTCGGCGTCCTTGAGCCTGTACGATGAGTTGGCGTCGCAACTGAGCGTGATGGCCGGCCACCGGCTCCGCACCCGCTCGAAGACCTCCACATCCCAGCCCGGCTTGCACTTGAGCTTGATGCGCTGATAGCCGGCCGCCAACTCCTTCTCGATCTGCGCCAGCAGCTCGGGGATCGAGGCTTGAATTCCCAGCGACACGCCGCACGGAATTACGTCGTGAACCCCGCCGATCAGCCGGGAGAGTGAAACTCCCTCGCGCTGCGCCTCAAGATCCCATATGGCATCTTCCAGCGTTGCCTTGGCCATGCGGTTGTGGCGCACCTGGCGAAAGATTCGCGGGCAATCCCCACCATGTTCCAGCGTCTCCGCAGCCAGCATCGGCCCCAGTTCCTGGGTGATCGCAGCCCAGGCGCTGTCGGTCGATTCCTCGGAAAAGAACGGCCGCTCACCCGCCGTGCACTCGCCCCAGCCGGTCAACCCTTCCGACTTGATCTCAGCCAGCAGAATCCTTCGCTTGCGGGTAATGCCAAAGCTGGTTTCAAACGGCCGCACCAGCGTCATGTGCAGTTCGCGCAGGATAATCGCATCGATTCTCATAAGCTTTTTGCGTTCCTCGGGAGATCAATCCAGTTCAGCCGGGGTGGGAAAGCCCAGCTCGAAGACTCCATTACCTTCCGCATCCAGAGAGAAGCCAAGCACGGCCAACCCCTGGGAAAACGCCTGTTGAAACTTCTTGCGGTTTTCCAACTGCACGGCCACGGCTCGTTCCCGGCCGCTCTCGGAGGCCTTCCATCGATGGATGGAGGCCGGAACCTGAATACGAACCTGAATTCGTTCCTCGATCGGTTGGGCAACTGCCGGGCGCTCGTCGAGAACTGCCTTCACTCTGGGCGAATCCAGCCGCCATTCCGCCAACAATCGATCCGTCGGCAACCCGCCCTGCAGTTGAGATGAGGATACACCATAGAAATTCACTCTGTAATCCCGCGCCGTCGCTCCCAGCTTGTGAATATTGAGAAATGCATTTTTGATCTCCAGCGGATCGAAGGTCCACTCGATCCGCTGTATGCCCCGCGCAAGCGCCTCCCGCCGCTGTTCGAGCTTGAGCCTCATGCCCAGGCCGCGATCGCGATACGCCGCCTTGACCGCCAGCATGTGGGAGTGCAGATAGGGCAGAGGCCCGCCCGCGCGGGCTTTCACACCCGGCAAGGACAGAGCAAAACCAACCAGCGACTCCGCGCTGCCGTTCGGCTGAGAGCCGGGAATCTCCGTATCGAACGCGCCGATCACCTGGCCGCCTATCTTCTGCGCCACCAGAAACGCTCTGCGGGGAATCACGTCGGCCTCGTCGTAGCCCCAGGTTTCCACCTGAAGCCGCACGCAGGCCGCCAGCTCTTCAAATCCCGCGCACGCCCGGATGACAATCATGACCGCGCCTCCAGCTCGGAATCCGGGGCGGTTGCCGCCAGCTTCCGCTTTGCCCGCTCCCATAGCTCTTCCAACTCCGCGGGTGAAAGCTCTTCCAGCGGCCGGGCCGACGACAGTTCCATCTCGCGGAAGCGCTCCCGAAAGCGCCGGTTGCAGCCGCGCAGCGCCATCTCCGCGTCCACATCCAGATGCCGGCCCAGGTTGACCGCGGTAAAGAGCAGATCGCCCAGCTCCGCTTCCACGGCCGGCTTGCGGGCCGGATCGTCCGATGCGGCTTCGGCCTCCAGTTCCGCCGTCTCCTCGGCCAGCTTGGGCAGCAGGTCGCGCCAGTGCGGCCAGTCGAAGCCGGACTTGCGTGCCTTGGCCCCCAGCTTGGCAGCTTCGGCCAGCGCCGGCAAGGCCCGCAGGACTGCATCCAGTCTCGACGCCGGGAGCCTCTGCGCCGAAGGCGCGTCTGCTGCATGCAATGCCGTCTCGGCTGCCTTGATCTCCTCCCAGTTGCGCAGCACCGCTGCCGGAGAACCCGCCACATCGGCGTCAACCTGCGCGCGGTTCCCCGCCGCCAGCGAGGCCTCCTCGCCAAAGACATGGGGATGGCGCCGCACCAGCTTGCGGTTCAGATGGTCCAGCACCTCGGCTATGGTGAAATGCCCCTCGTTGGCCGCCAGCTCCGCATAAAAGAGCACTTGCAGAAGCAGGTCGCCCAGTTCTTCGGCCAGGTGCGGCCAGTCGCGGCGCTCAATGGCGTCGAAGACCTCGTAGGTCTCTTCCAGCGTGTACTTGCGGATCGAATCGAAGGATTGCTCGCGGTCCCAGGGGCAGCCATCGGGAGCGCGCAGCCGCGCCATGATGCTCACCGACTGCTCAAACAAGGCCGCCGCCCGCGCCGGATCGGTTTCGAGCGGCGATGCGGATACCTGTGCGTTGGAGCTATCGGGCGGAAGGTCCATGCCCCTCCAGTCTATCCTGCGCAGCGCCAACCCAAAATGCTGGGTGCGCCCACCCGGCAATCCGGTCAATATTCCCGTGAGTCTTACTTCTTCTGCTTAGGGAATTCCGTGACACTCAAAGTATTCCCGTCGGGGTCCTTGAACCATGCGACCTTCGCGCCTGAAGGTGAATTCCAGATGCCCAGCTCGTTCTGGTCCATGCCTTCATAGCGTTCGAAGCGAACTCCGGCCTGCCCCAGATTCTTGACCGATGCCGCGATCTCCGGGACCTGCCAACCCAAAACCGTGCCATGAGATGGTGGAAGTTCTTTCGCCATGCCGAGACGCAGCATGATGCCATTGGCCTCAAAAACCAGCGCGAACGGCGGCTCTTCCGAAAGCAGACGCAGGCCAAGGGTGTCCCGATAGAAATCCTTCGCGCGGGATAC
>JBEKPA010000089.1:0-12047 GCA_049521195.1 Occallatibacter sp. | reverse complement strand
GGGACAGAACGACGCGGCAAACTTGCTCAAGCCGGCATTGGCTCGCGGAGAACTGCGTACCATCGCCGCTACCACCTGGTCGGAGTACAAGAAGTATTTCGAGAAGGATCCAGCTCTAGCCAGGCGGTTCCAGGTTGTCAAAGTTGAAGAGCCGACCGAAGAGGTCGCCTGCACCATGCTGCGCGGCATCAAGGCGTCGCTTGAGAAACACCATAACCTGCGCATCCTGGACGAAGCAGTTACCGCGACAGTTAGATTGTCGCATCGTTATATCGCCGGCCGCCAACTGCCAGACAAGGCCGTAAGCGTGCTGGATACGGCCTGCGCGCGGCTCTCGCTGGGGCAGAACTCCACTCCTCCGCGCCTGGAGGATATTCTGCGCCGGATCGACGCGCTCGAAGTGCAGCAGCGCATACTCGAACGCGAGACGAAGATAGGCGCCGACCACGCCGAGAAACTCGGGGAGATAGAGACCCAGCTAGCCGCCGCCAAACAGGAACGCGATATTCTCAATGAGCAATGGGAGAAGGAAAAGACCCTGACGGAAAAGATTCGCGGGCTGCAAGAGGGCCTGGAATCTCCCGAGAAGAAGGACGCCGAGGCATCGGCGAAGGAGGGCGAGGTGCGGGCCGAGTTAGCCCAGCTTGAAGTTGAGCTTGCCGCGCTGCAAGGCGAGAAAGGCATGATGCGCGTCTCGGTGGATGCACAGATCGTCGGTGAAGTTATCTCCGCCTGGACTGGGATTCCGCTGGGCAAGATGGTGCGCAACGAGATCGATACCGTGCTCACGCTGGATGAGCATTTGAAGAAGCGCGTGATCGGACAGGACAAGGCGCTGTTCGCCATTGCGCAAAGGATTCTTACCTCGCGAGCCAGCCTTGACGATCCGGTGAAGCCGGTGGGAGTCTTCCTTCTGATTGGACCGAGCGGAGTCGGCAAGACGGAGACGGCCATCGCGCTGGCCGACGTTCTGTACGGCGGCGAACGCAATATGATCACCATCAATATGTCGGAGTTTCAGGAAGCCCATACGGTTTCGACCTTGAAGGGATCGCCTCCGGGATATGTGGGCTACGGCGAGGGAGGCGTGCTGACCGAAGCGGTGCGGCGCAGGCCCTATTCCGTAGTGCTGCTGGACGAGGTCGAAAAGGCGCACCCCGATGTGCTGGAGCTATTCTTCCAGGTCTTCGACAAGGGCAGAATGGAAGACGGCGAGGGCCGCGAGATCGACTTCCGCAACACCATCATTCTGCTCACCAGCAACGCGGCGACGGAAACAGTGATGAAGCTCACGGCCGATCCTGAGACGATGCCCGACAGTCAGGGCATGTTACAGGCTCTCAAGCCGGAGCTGAACAAGATATTCAAGCCGGCGTTTCTCGGCAGGCTGCTGATCGTGCCTTACTTCCCGGTGCGGGATGAGGCTCTCAAGCAGATCATCCGGCTGAAGCTGGGCAAGATTCAGAAGCGCCTGGCGGAGTCGCACAAGATCGCTCTCGTTTATGACGACGTGCTGGTAAACGAAGTGGCTGGGCGATGCACTGAAGTCGAGAGCGGAGCCCGGAACGTCGATAACATTCTCTCCAATACGATGCTGCCGGATCTGTCGCGCCAGATTCTCTCGCGGATCGCCGAGGGGGCGGTCGCGGAGAGGGTAAGCGTCTCAGTCAAGGACGGCGAGCTGACTTATGCATGGGATGCCGCTCCTCAAGCGGAGAGCGTCGCGGCGGAGGTCTAACGATCGTTTCTCTCGATAACCGCGGCAAGGGACAGGCAGGTTTGGCATGGCAGTTTCAAAGCAGACAGACCGGTTGATGCAGTTTTCAAGCCCGCTGGGCAAGGACGTGCTGCTGATTGAGTCGCTCGAAGGCGCGGAAGGAATTTCGCGCCTCTTCGAGTATCATGCCGAGTTGCTCGCGGCCGCGGGTACGAATATCGATCTCAAGTCGATCGTCGGTTCCAAGGTCGCCGTTGCAATCGCTCTCAGCGATGTCCAGGGATCCAGGTGGATCAACGGGATCGTCGCGTCGTTCGAGCAGTGCGCGGGCGACGAGGATTTCGATGTTTACCGGGCGCGGATCGTCCCGTCGATGTGGCAGATGACATTGAGCTCCACCTGCCGCGTCTTCCAGAACAAAACGGTCCTGGAGATCGTGAAGGCAGTCATCGGAGACTATGGATTGTCCTTGTCGGACCAGACCAGCGGATCCTACAAGCCACTCGATTACTGCACCCAGTACTCGGAGTCGGATTTCCATTTTGTCTCGCGGCTGCTGGAAGAGAGCGGCATCTTCTATTGGTTCGAGCATACCGACCAGGACAACAAGATCGTCCTGGGAGACAGCAGAAACGCCTATCAGGACTGCCCGCTGTCGGCTTCAGTCCCGTATGCCCTGAATGTGAAGGGACGCGAGGGAGCCTACGGGGCGCGAGTTACCGAGTTCACCGCGACCTCAACCATGGTTTCAGGCAAGCACTCGACGGCGGATTATAACTTCCGCCCCTTTGCCCGCGTCGATGCGCCGGACAAAGACAGCACAAGCCAGTTCGGCAAGAATGCCTATGAGCAGTACCTCTACTCCGCCGGGGAAGAAGGCTACCTGAAGGCCGCCGATACGCAATCCAGCAAGGCTCTCGAGACCGTGTTCCTCGAGGCGCGGGCGCTGGCTTCCGATGCCACGGCGGAGGTCTATGGCGGCGCCGGCAATCTGCGCTCCTTTTGCGCGGGTTATACGTTCACACTCACCGAAAACCCGCGCACGGCGTTCAACCGGAAATACCTTCTGACCGCTGTAACTCTCCATGCGGACCAAGTTCCGCCATATCGAACCAGCGACGCGGCAAATCGGATTGAATACAGTAACCGATTCACGGCGGTTTCCTCGGATATCGTCTTCAAACCCGCCCTGACGTTCATCAAGCCCAAGATCTACGGCCCGCAGACGGCTTTTGTCGTAGTGCCCGCGGGCGAGGATATGCACATCGACAAGTACGGGCGCGTGTGCATCCAGTTTTTCTGGGATAAATTGAGACCGCCGAACACGGTGGATAACACCTGGGTGCGCGTGGCGCAGCATTGGGCTGGGAATGGATGGGGAACCTACTTCTGGCCGCGCGTGAAAGACGAGGTGGTGGTTCAGTTTCTCAATGGGGATCCCGATAACCCGGTGATTACCGGCTCGGTCTATAACGGCGTGAATACGCCTCCGTACGTTCTGCCGGACAACAGCACGCGCTCCGGGATCTTAACGCGCAGCAGCAAGGGCGGCTCGGCGGCGAATGCCAACGAGCTTCGCTTTGAAGACAAGTCGGGAAGCGAGCAGATCTATATTCATGCCGAGAAGGACATGGATACTTCGATCGAGCACGACCGGCGCATCACGGTGGGGAACAACGACTCGCTGACCGTGACGAAGAATCAAACCGAAGAAGTGGATGGCGATTTCAATCGCCAGGTCAAGGGAAACACCATCGAGAAGGTCGGTGGGAATTCGGATCTCAGCATTGGCGGGAACCAGACGGAGTCGGTGGGCGGGAATCACGGCTTGAGTGTGAGTTCGAACCAGAGCATCTCTGTGGGATCGGCTTATTCCTTGAATGCCAACAACACGATCTATATCAATGGGGGCATGAGCGTTGTGATCCAGGCCGGCATGGAACTCAGCCTGGTAGCCAGCGGAAACTTTGTCACCATTGGGCCCTCCGGCGTGGCGATTTCGGGGACGATGGTGCTGATCAACAGCGGCGGCGCAGCCGGTTCGGGGAGTGCGGGAAGTACGGGTAGCCCAGGATCTCCTGGGACTCCCGATAAAGTGGTCGATGATGAAAGCAAGGGCAGTAGTTCAAGCATGGTGCCCGGCAGTCCATCGCGGCCCGGTACTCCACCTTCGGGCTCGGGCGCGGCAATGGCCTCTATGTCCAGTGCGGCCGGTGGTGCTGTGTCTTCAGCCGCGGGGGCTGCCGCCGGTGCGGGAAGCGTTCTGCAGGGCGCGGCGGGAGCTGCCTCCGGCTTGGCGGGCCAGGTTGCCGGCGATGCGAAACAAGCCGCGCAACAGGCTGCCAATCAGGCGCAGCAGTTAGCTCAACAGGCCGCGCAGCAAGCCCAGCAAGCGGCAGCTCAGGCGCAGCAGGCTGTGAAGCAGGCGGAGCAGCAGGCGCAGCAGGCCGTCAACCAGGTGACGCAAGAGGCTCAGCAGACGTATCAGCAGGCCAACCAGGCAGTGCAGAAGGCGGTGCAGGTGGTGCAGCAGGCCACGGCACAGGGTCAGGCCGCGGCGATACAGGCGCTCGCTCAGGCCCAGAGTCAGCTCCATCAGTGCAACCAGGCCGCGAGCCAGGCCATGCAGCAGGCCCAGCAACAGGCCAAGCAGATTCAGCAGCAAGCGCAGCAGGCCGCCGCCCAGGCGCAACAGGCGGCCCAGCAAGCCCAGCAACAGGCCCAGCAAGCCGCTGCCCAGGCGCAGAAGGCGGCTCAGCAAGCCGAACAGCAGGGTCAGCAGGCTGCTCAGCAGGCGCAGCAGGCCGCGCAGCAAGCCCAACAGCAGGCCCAGCAAGCGGCCGGTCAGGCGCAACAGGCGGCGCAGCAGGCGCAACAGCAAGCGCAGCAGGCGGGGCAGCAGGTGCAGCAATCGGCGAGTCAGGCAGGGCAGCAGGCGCAGCAAGCCTCGCAGGCTGCTCAGCAATCGGCGAGTCAGGCCATCAGCCAGGCGCAGAGGGGGTTCTAGCGGGCTATGGGAATGGCGGTCCGCACCAGGTCTCTGACCGTGTGATTTCGTACATTGGGGTTCACACTTTCTCACCCTTTCGCCAAGAAGAAGGCGAAGGGATGGGGCACGGAGATGGTACACAAACAAGCGGTAAGAGACCTGGCGCAGGGATGACTGCCCACCGCGCCATGGGGGTTGGGCAATCGAGCCCTCGCGGGCGAGCTATGGAGCAGGAACATCCGCGGGAATTGACTGGTGACTTTTGACGCAAGCAATGCCACAATCCGGCGCCGCTGCCCGCTTCCCCACGGTTGGAAGATGGAATGTTACTGCGATGCCGGGAGGCTGGCTCTATGTGGCCGGCTTTGGAATACGCCAGATGACCGTGGCCGCGGGGACGATAGCCGCAAGCGTGGGCGTGGGACAGGATACGCTCGCTTCAGAGGATGGCCTTGCCGAGTATATCGAGAAGCAGAAGAAACTTATCGGGAACTATTTGAAGGAAGCGAAGTTTGCCGGGCCCCAGGCGACAGGTTTTGCGGGCACGGATGAGGCTCAACTGCTCTTCGTTCGCCACAGCGCGAACTCGACCGGAAGCATGTTGCACGCCCAGACCTACGCGCGACTGGGAAACTGGGTGGGCATCGTTACGCTGACGACTTTGGAGGCGGAACTTAAGGCGGTGCGGCCGGACTACGAGGCATTTTTGAAAGGCTTGCGCATAAGTCCGCAATGAGCAAGCGAAACGGCAGAGAGGAATTGGCAGGATGAAACCGGGGATGGAGAGCGACTGATGCCGCCAGCAGCAAGGATCACCGATATGCACGTCTGTCCCATGGTGACTGGGATTGTCCCGCATGTGGGCGGACCGATTCTGCCCCCCGGTGCGCCTACGGTACTCATCGACTTTCTGCCCGCGGCCACCGTAACCACCATGGCCACCTGCGTGGGACCGCCGGACATGATCGTCATGGGATCGGTGGGGGTGATGATCAACTTTCTTCCCGCCGCCCGGCTGCTAGATCCTACCGTGCACGGCGGAATGATCATGATGGGCTCTCCAACCTGCATCATCGGGGAGGTCGGCACTCCGTCGCCCGGCGCGGGCGGTCTGGGCGGAGTGGCGGGCGGCCTGGCCGTCAGCGGCGGTGCTCCGCTGGCTGCAGCCGTGTCCTCCAGTGCAGGAAGCGCGTTGCAAGGAGCAGCGGGTACGGCCTCCAGCCTGGCCGGTCAGGCGCAGCAGGCCGCACAGCAGGCGGGACAGCAAGCCCAGCAGGCTGCCGGCCAGGTCACCCAGCAAGCCCAACAGGCTGTCGGCCAGGTCACGCAGCAGGCGCAGCAACTTGCCCAGCAGGCCGCGAACCAGGCGCAGCAAGCCGCAAGCCAGGCACAGCGGGCCGCGCAACAGGCGGAGCAGCAGGCTCAACAGGCCGTCAACCAGGTGACGCAACAGGCACAGCAGGCCTATCAGCAGGCCAGCCAGGCCGTGCAGCAGGCGCAGCAGACTGTGAGTCAGGCTGCTGCACAGGGTCAGGCCGCGGCGCAACAAGCGCTCGGTCAGGCTCAACAGCAGGTCCAGCAGTGCGCTCAAGCCGGGGGGCAGGCAATACAGCAAGCGCAGCAAGCGGCCCAGCAGGTTCAACAGCAAGCGCAGCAGGTCGCCGGCCAGGCACAACAAGCAGCCCAGCAGGCCCAGCAACAAGCCCAGCAAGCCGCGCAGCAAGCGCAACAGCAGGCTCAGCAAGCGGTTCAGCAGGGCCAACAGGCCGCCCAGCAAGCGCAACAGCAGGCCCAGCAAGCGGCCGCTCAGGCGCAACAGGCCGCTCAGCAGGCGGGGCAGCAGGTGCAGCAAGCGGCCAGCCAGGCACAGAAGCAGGCGCAACAGGCCTCACAGGCTGCGCAGCAGTCGGCGAGTCAGGCGATCAGCCAGGCGCAGAAGGGATTCTAGCGCATCTTCGGCCTGACTGTTTACGGTTCAAATTGAGATTTGAGCTCTCCCACCCTTGAATCAAAGAGCGATTCAAGGATGGGGCACCCAGCGCTTTGTTAACACTTGACCCGAAAATGCTCTAGCGCGCCATGGGAATGCCGGGCCGCGCCGGCGCGGGGATAGCTGCCCATAGCAGCAGGGGCGGGCAGGCAATCGTGCTTTCGCGGGCAAGCAATGGAACTGGAGCATCGGCGAGAAATGGCTGGTGACGCGCGATGCAAATAATGCCACCGCGCGGAGCGGGGTCGCGGTTTCCGTTTCCAATCTCCAAGCGATCCCCGATCCTTGACTGCCGATCTCTGCGCCCGGCCCGCTGACTCATCCCGTGCTGTAAGCTGATGCGGAAGGATAAGAAGATGCAGGCAGTTTTGGGAATTGACGGCGGGGGAACGCGGACCCGCGCCGCGATTGTCGCCGGCGAGCGGGTGCTGGCCCGTGGGGAATGCGGCTCCATCAAGCGGTTGCGGGTGGGGGCCGAGGTTGCCGAGGAGAATCTGCGCGCGCTGCTCAACGATCTGTACGCGCAGGCCGGCGTGACGGACGTCCGCGCGGCTTCTGTCGGAGTGGCCAGCGCTTCCATGCCCGGCACCGCAGAGTGGATCACGGCCGTCTTCCAGGACTTCGGCGTCGAGCGCTCGGAGGTTGTGGGCGACGAGATCATCGCCCTCGACGCGGCCTTCCGGGGCGGGCCGGGAATCCTGCAGATCGCCGGAACGGGGTCGAATACGATTGGCCGCGCGCCGGACGGCAGCCGGGAGAGCGCGGGCGGCTGGAGCTCGCGCCTGGGCGACGAGGGCTCGGGTTACTGGATCGGGCTGCACGGTGTGTGCAGGGCGCTTCGTTCCTATGACCGCGAAGAGCCGACCCGGATTCTCAAGCGAGTGGGAGAGATTTGGGGCACGCCCAGCCTGGATGACCTGGTGAACCTGGGCGACAGCACGCCGGGACCGGACTTTGCCGCGCTGGCGCCAGCGATGAATGAGCTGGCCGAGGCCGGCGACCCGGTGGCGCTCGGAGTTTTGCAGCAGGCGGCGGCAGACCTGGTGGAGTTTGTGCTGCTGGTGCGCGCCAAGCTGCGCCGCAAGCACGGGATCGAGGACGAGGTTCCGGCGGCCTGGACCGGCGGCATCATCGAGAAGATGACGCTGGTGCGCGAGGCATTCTTTGCCGGCCTGAGCGCCGCCGCGCCCCGGATGCCGGTGGGACGGGAGGCAATTGTGCCGCTCGAAGGCGCGCTGTGGCGGGCAGAACGGCTTGCGAGGTAGCCCACCCTTCCGCAAAGAACGCGAAAGGATGGGGCACCCATTTTGGTGGGAAGGTTGATGATCGGAAAGAGTGCGCCACCCGCCATGGAGTGCGGAGGAGCAGGAAGCGGCCGGAGTTACGGCGTGATGCTCTGGCCGTTCAGGATTGAGGCGACTAACTTCCCTGCGGCATCCACGGCGACGAGGTTGGCGGGCTGGCCCACGGCGAGGGAGCCGGCCTGATCGCCGAGGCCGGTCATGGCGGCGGGATTGGCGGTGAGCAAGCGCAGGGCTTCATCGAGCGGCGCGGCGGTGAAGGCGATGAAGTTGGCCAGGGCGCGGTCCAGGGTGAGCACGCTGCCGGCCAGGACTCCGCCAGCCGTGGCGCGGCCATTTGCAACCTGAACGGAGAGTCCGCCAAGCTGATATTCGCCATCGGGCATGCCGGTGGCGCTCATGGCGTCGGTGACCAGAATCGCCCGCCGCGGCCCCTTGGCCCTCCACCACAGCTTCACCATCTCCGGAGCGGTGTGAATGCCGTCCGAGATCAGCTCTGCATAAAGCGCGTCGGTGGTGAGCACGACGCCCAGGATGCCCGGTTCGCGGTGATCGAGCGGGCGCATGGCGTTGAAGGTATGGGTTGCGCTGACGGCGCCGGCGGCGATGGCGGCGCGGGTCTGGGCGGCGGTGGCATCCGAATGGCCCAGGGAGACGCGAACGCCGCGCGCGGTGGCGTGGGCGGTGAGTTCGGCCGCTCCGGGCAGTTCGGGGGCCAGCGTCATCAGGCGGAGGCGGCCCTCGGCGGCCTCGAAGAGCCGGTCGAAGACGACAAGGTCGGGCGCCAGCAGATATTCGCGAGGGTGGACGCCGCGTTTGGCGTGCGACAGAAACGGTCCCTCAAGATGAATGCCGAGGAGGCGCGCCTGGGCCTGCTCGGGCGGACGCGCGGCCAGCTTCGCCAGGCCCGAAAGCGCGCGCAGGGTGGCATCCAGCGGAGCGGTCACCGTGGCGGCGAGAAAGCTGCCCGTCCCGCGCGTGGCCAGAAAGCGGCCAATCGCGGCGAGTGCTTCGGGCGTGGCTTCCATGGCGTCGTGGCCGGCTGCACCGTGGATGTGCACGTCGAGGAAGGCCGGGGCGAGGGTCGCGCCGGGATAATCCACGACCGAAGCCTGGGCGGGGATCTCGCTCTCAGTCCGCGTGGAGATGGAGGCGATCCGGCCGTCTTCGATTACGACCGCAGGGTGGTCAATCCGGCTGGTTCCGTTGAAGAGCTTCGCCGCGGTGAACACCATGCGCATATCGAGGATTATTGCAGGCGATCCGGGGTCCGTGTGGCAAGCCCGCGATCTGGCGGGGCGGTGGGGCTCGGCGGTGACAGGCGGAGGAGGTTTGGGCATGGTGCTAGCCCACCCTAGCGGCAAAAACAAAGACGCCGCGAGGGTGGGGCACCCAAAGTTTCATCCCACCGTGGGTCGGCGAAGCCGGTGGACGACTGAAACCTGGACTTCCGCAGAGGTTCCATAGCGTTTCCTTTCGTTTCTCTTGAGAGATTTCTTACGATTCGCGTGAAAGGATCGGCATGAAAGGTCGGATTGTTATGCTGTATGAACTGATGACAACTCTGGAAATCGGTGAGACGCTGGACCACTATCGCCTGGATGCGATGGTTGCGCGCAGCCGTATGTCGACGCTGTTCAAGGCTACCGATCTGAGGGATGGCCGGAAGGTGGCCATCAAGATTCCCCATGAGGAACTGGAGGCTGACCCGGTCCTGCTGGAGCGGTTCCGGCGGGAGGAGGAGATCGGCCAGGAGCTGGACCACCCCGGCGTGGTGAAGACCTTCGACGGCGAGGAGCGCAGCCGGGTTTACATGGTGATCGAGTGGGTCGAGGGGCGGCTGCTGCGGTCGATCCTGAACCAGAAGTGCCGGAACGAGGGATGCAAAATGCCGGTCGAGCGGGCGCTGAAGATCGCGCTGGGGATCTGCGACGCGCTGGATTATATGCACAAGCACGGCGTGGTGCATCGCGACCTGAAGCCGGAAAACATCATGGTGGACGGCGACGACCGCATCAAGCTTATCGACTTCGGGATCGCCATGAAGGAGGATGCGCGGCGGCTGACCTTCGTGAATCTTTCGACCACGCTGGGCACGCCGGATTATATCTCGCCGGAGCAGGTGAAGGGCCAGCGCGGGGACCAGCGCAGCGACATCTATGCGCTGGGCGTGATGCTCTACGAGATGCTGACCGGCGAGACGCCTTTCAGCGGGCCGAATCCTCTGGCGGTAATGAACGAGCGGGTGCTCCACGACCCCCGGCCGGCGCGCAAGTTGAGGGCGGAGATTTCACCGCAGTTGGAGGAGATTCTGAACCGCGCGCTGGAGCGGGATCCGCGCCACCGCTACGCGACCGCCAGCGAGATGGCCTGGGATCTGGAACATCCTGACCAGGTGGGCGTGGAAGAGGATGAGCAACTGTCTCTGGGCGGCCTGCGGCTGCCGGGAGCGCGCAAGCTGCTGCTCTACGCGGGCCTCGTGCTGGCGCCGGTTGTGCTGTTTGCGCTGATGCTGCTGCTGGCGCGGCGGTGAGGGGCGGCAAGATAGCGCAATTCCACTGTTTCTGTAGTTCCTGCGTCGACCTATCCCACCCAAATCGTGCATCAGGGGCGCGGGCTTGAGTCTTTTACGCGGGCAGTTGCCTCAGCGTCTTCCGAGCGCGACGGAACCAGGGGCGCTCGCGGCGGCGCAGGTAGCCCGGCATCGTCGGCTCCTTGTCGAGAACCTTCCGAGCCCAATCGCGTGCTTCGGCCGTGCGTCCCTCCGAGGCCAGCAGGTCGGCAAAGTTCAAGTAGGTTTCCGACAGGGTTGAGGTGACGGTTACCTCGCGGAAGATCGCCTCGGCCTTCTCCTTTTGTCCGGTCAAGGCGTAGGCGTGGGCCAGCAATCCAGCCGCGCGGCGGAAGTCGTGGTTGGGTTCTTTGGCGACCACCTTTTCCAGGTCGGGCAAGGCGGCCGCGGCATCGCCCAGCAGGATGGCGCAGACGCCGCGCCGGTAAAACGTATCGGGGGTATTGGAGTGGGCGGCAATCGCCTTGCCGTAGGCGGCTCGGGCCGACTGGAGGTTGCCGTCGTCCATGTACAGGTCGCCGAGTTCCTCCCAGTTGCCCGCCGAGGGATTGTCTCGAATCGCAAGTTCAAGCTCCCCAATCCGCTTGCGGCGGGGAAAGACCTTGAAGGACTGGCGCAGGAGTCCAACGTCGGGAAGAACCTCGACGAAGATATAGACGGCGGCGCCGACCGGGCCAAGAAATAGGATGATGAAAAGCCAATAGGTATCCGGCCGGCGGCGGATGAAGTGGACGATTGCCAGTCCCTGGAGCAAAAAGCCCCACGGGTAAAAGAGATGGCTGAGAAATCCCATGCAGTGTTGGTCCTACCACAGAGTACACGATTGGGTCAGCGGGATGAGCGCAGGATAGCCGCACTGGTTCAGAGTGTGACGATTCTCAAGCCAGGGATGAGGCGGAAGTGTTTCTCATTCAGCGTGGCAACATCGAAGCCCAGATGCATGGCAGTGGCTCCAATGACAAGATCCTCGAAGGCGATGGAGACTCCCTTGGCGGCTTGTTCACCCTCGATGCGTCCGGCAAGCTGGGCTATGGCCAGCGAGACTGGATGCACGATCAGATCGCTGAAAACACCTTCGGCGAAGGCGCGTCGGCGCTCGCGGTGGTTGTCTGTTCTGGCTCTGTAGATACCGTGCGTCAGTTCCACAGCGCTGACTGCCGAGAGCGCAATATCGACCTCCCCATGCGCGGCCCTTGCCTGACGGAGAATATCTTCGACGGACTCACCACGGCGGTCGCTTGCGATGAGGACGCTGGTATCGAGAATAAGGCCCATGGAATCAATCCCAAGCCGACGTGTCGCGAGGTTTGCGGTTGCGGATGATCTCTTCCATGTCGGCGGCGAACTCGGCATCCATGACCGGCGTGTAGCCCAATTCCCTCGAGCGGGCCTCTGCCAGGGCGATGGACTCGGAGATGGAACGACGCGGCGGAGCGCTCACGCGCACCACAGCCACAGGCACCGAACCGGATTCAATG
>JBEKPA010000088.1:0-12143 GCA_049521195.1 Occallatibacter sp. | reverse complement strand
CGCTGCGATTGGTGGTTGACCCAGCGAACCTGACGAGTTCCAAGGCCAAGAAGGCCCTGGAGCGCGGAGCGCGGATTTTGCGCGCCGGGGGATTGGTGGCGCTGCCCACAGAGACGGTCTACGGTTTGGGGGCGAATGCGCTGGATGCCGCCGCGGTGGAGCGCATCTTCGCGGCCAAGCAGCGCCCGGCGTGGGACCCGATCATTGTCCATATTGCCGGCCCCGATTGCGGAAAGGCCATGCTGGAGGAGCTGGTCGAGGAGGTTCCCGAAGCGGCGCGGCGGCTCATGGAGGCCTTCTGGCCGGGGCCGCTGACGCTGCTGCTAAGGCGCTCGGCGGCGGTGCCGGATGCGGTGACGGCGGGGCGCGCGCTGGTGGGGGTGCGCATGCCGGCGCATCCGGTGGCGCTGGAGCTGATCCGTCTGGCCGGGGTTCCGGTGGCCGCGCCCAGCGCGAATCTGTTTGGCCACGTCAGCCCGACCTGCGCCGAGCACGTGCTGGCGGATCTGGACGGGCGGATTGACGCGATTGTGGACGCTGGGCCGACAGCGCACGGAGTGGAGTCTACGGTGCTCGATCCTTGCCGGACGCCGATGGCGATTTACAGGCCGGGATTGGTGACGGCGGAGCAGATTCGGGCGGCGGCCGGAGCGGTGGAGGCTTTTCGCGGCGGCGGAGAGTTGGCGGAAGCGCCCAGGGTTCCGCTGCCTTCGCCGGGGCTGGGACTGCGGCATTATGCGCCGCGGGCGCGGCTGGTGCTGGTGGAGGCGCCGCTGGCCGAGCTGGGCGCGCGGCTGGGCGAGGCGGCGTTGGCCTGGCCTGCTGAGCGGGTGGGGTTCATGCTGCCGGCGGAGGTTGCCGCGCCCGTTGAAGGCGCCGCTGTCTTTGCGTGGGGGCCGTGGTCCGCGCCGGAGGAGTTGGCGCGCGACCTCTATGCGGGGCTGCGGGCGCTGGACGCACTTGGATGCGGCGTGATTCTCTGCCCTGTGCCGGCGGATGAAGGGATTGGCGCGGCGATTCGCGACCGGCTCGGTAAAGCAGCGTATAGGGGCGGGGTCGAGTAGCCTCCCATAGAACTTTGCCGAGGGTTATGCAACAATGGGCGTAACTAGGACAAGACAAGCGAATGCCGGTTCTTCCTTCTGTGCCTCATGAAAACGCCGCCCTGCATGATCGAGCCATGAAGTGGTTCTGCATGAGCGAGCGAGATTCCAGGTGGGTCCGATGGGCGTTTGTTTTGGTCGCCGCGCTCTACTTCATCTGCCTTGGAATGCTTGGGACAGGTCCGATCAACCGCTTCGGCAACGATGCCCTTGTGTTACTGGACGGCGGCTGGCGGCTATTGAGCGGCCAAATCCCCTATCGGGATTTCTACCTGGCGCTTGGCCCGCTGGAATTCTTGATTATGGCTGGCGGCATGTTACTTACCCATGGCAGCCCGCAGGGAATCGCGATCGGCAATGTGGCTTTTGGCATAACTGTCGGGGTGTGGGGATGGCTTTTGTCGCGGGGGCGGATGCCGGCCGTTCCGGCCTTGATCGTTACCGCATGGCTGATCCTGACTGCCACTTCCCCGACGCCGCTCGGAAGTTCATGGAAGGTTATGAGTTGCGGCATGATCTACAATCGCCACGGTTATGCGCTGCTCGGCATCGTGCTCTTGGAGTGTGCATTCGCAAGCGAGCGCAGCCGGTTTTGGGGCGGCGTTTCGAGCGGTATCGCTCTCATTCTGCTGGCATTCCTGAAATTGAATTTCTTCGGCGTCGCGTTTCTTCTCCTGCTGGCAACCGTACCGGTCCGGCGTGAGGAAATGCAGCGTGCCTGGGGCATCCTGGCGGGAGTTGTCTGCACGGTTGCGGCGTTCAGTCTTTACTTGCGGCTTGCAATTTCCGCATTCCTTTCCGATATGTTGTTCGCCACTCGCGCCCGTGGTTCTTCGCTGAGTTTTAGCGGGATGATTGGCGATATCGCCGGGAGCGCGGAGATGGCGACGTTGGCAGTCATAACCGTGGTCGCTGCGCTCCTGGTCTCGCGCGGCAAACTTTGGCAAAGCCACGCAGTGAGATTGATGCTCCTCGGCTGCATCGTGATTGCGACTGCCGACCCGCTCAGATATACAAACGCGCTCGAGACTAGATTCCAGTTGGCGAAGATGTGGACGGCAATTCTTCTTGGCCTGCTCGCGGCGGCATACCCTCAAGCGAAAGAGAAGATGGCCATATTCGCAGTCGTCGCGTTTGGCATGGGAGGCATTGCGACCCAGTTCTTCCTGGATGCGGAGAGTGTGCGAACTCTGCTGCGATACCAGGCTCCCTCGGTCAGGGCGATGGGAGCCACCATCATCGGCGATGGGATGGAACGGTTGAGGTTTTACGATTCCGGCGACACAGGTGGAGATTCGAGCGTCGACAATAACCACTTCTATGTGGCATGCGTGAATGATGGGCTTGCGCTGCTAACTCGGTCGTCTACGCCGGAAGAATCGGTTCTAACGCTCGGTTTTCACAACCCATTTTCGTATTTGCTGCGCCGCAAGCCAGCGGTGGGCGGGAGCCCTTTTCTTCTGGTCGGGAATAGCATCGGAACGACTCAGTTACTTGAACCAAGCCGAGTCTTTGGCAATGCGGACCTGATCATGGCGCCCCATTACCCGAGTTCCCACCTGAAAAGCGATCTATGGATTGAGAATGCATACC
Organism: Occallatibacter sp.; assembly: GCA_049521195.1. Lineage (GTDB taxonomy): Bacteria > Acidobacteriota > Terriglobia > Terriglobales > Acidobacteriaceae > Telmatobacter. The sequence continues at coordinate 9,447 of JBEKPA010000088.1, read as the reverse complement.
AACCCTATTTGTCGCAGCATTTTTCCTTTGTCGCCAGCACTCAATGGTGGTCGCTCTACCGCCGAAACAAGTAACAGTCCTCTTTTCGGCGAGGAATCTCGTGGGCGCGTTTCACCGCAAGTTTCCTGAGACGGCGCTCGAATCGGAATTCATGCCCAGTCGCGAAATCGAACCTAATCGCGGGAACAAGTGATTCGCAGCTTATCGTGGAATTACTGCCCGGCGTCGCCCACTTTGTACATGTACTTGATGGCGGATTTGTAGACAAGGGTTTTCTGGCGGCCGCGGACCTTGAGGGCATAGCGGTCGTACCACTCGATGCAGCCTTCAATCTGCTCGCCATCCTCCAGGATGATGACCATGGGGGTCTGCGACTGGATCTGCTTTTGCAGGTAAAAGAGCTCGGCCTGGCGCTGCGCGGCATCGTCAAAGACGGCGTGGGCCGGGAAGCGGAAAGGAAGCGGAGCGGGCGCGGCATGGCGGTTGCGCGAAAGCGGCTGGCCGGCAACTGGGCCGCTCCTGTTGCGGACGGTGGAAAGAGTGGCTTGACTGCTCATAGGAAACAACCCTTCTGGGAAGACGTGAAACGTGAGACGCCGCCGGCGGTCACGGGTCGAGATGGAATCGCGGCGGGGCCGCTTCAGCACCCCGGTTCCTACCGGATGACATTTGTCGCGAGGGCGAAAAACAATTTGAAAGCGGAAAAACCTCTGCCCAGCTGGTGAAGAGAGGCCGGATACAAGACACCTGAGGCTGAGACGGCCCGTCGTGTACCGGAGTGGAACTATAGCTGGGATTGCTTGTACAAAGAGATGCCTGGGGTTGCGCGCGGGTTGCATTTAATTTTGAAACGGGCGGGCTGGCTCGGTTGCCGGTCGATGGCGGACCGGTTGCGGGTCGGGTCGCCGGTCAATTTCGGGCTAATTGCGATCGAGGCTGGCGGCCATGGCGTCGAGGGAGAGGGAGCGGAGCAGGTTGCGGCGCATGCCCTGCTCGACTTGGACGAGGGCGCGAGCGGCCGCGTCGATCCAGTCGACGCTGAGGCCTTGCGCCAGCCGGGCGAGTTCGCCTTCAAGGTCGATGTTGCGGATGAGCTGGGGCGTACCGGCGACGATCAGGAGCAGATCTTCAATAAGGCTGCCGAAGGCGCGGAGCAGGTTGATGGTCTTTTCCTGGCCGTCGGCGCCGGCGCGGTAACTTTCCGTCGCATGGAAGAGCCGCGCGTAGTCGGGCTCCCACCCCGCGGACGAAGACCTATCCGCGGGGGCCCCGGGATCGATTAGGGCGGTGCGCAGCAGGATGAGGGCATCCTGGCGGCTGGCCAGATAGACGCCGAGGTCGAGGGTGAGCGCGCGGCCCACGGCACCCTCGGCCAGGCGGGCGGCGAGGGCGCGGTCGGCGGGCTTGAGTTCGGGTCGGCGGCGGGTAAGCAGGGCCTCAAGATCGGCGGCCGGGATCGCGCCCAGGCGGTGAATGACGGCGCGGGAGCGCATGGTGGGAAGCATCTCCTGCGGGTTCTCGGTGAGCAGGATCAGCGAAGTATGCTCGGGCGGCTCTTCCAGAACCTTGAGAAGGCTGTTGGCCGCCTCCCTCATGAACGCGGACGACGTAAAGATGGTGAAGGCACGAAGTGCCTCGACCGGCGGGCGGTAGTAGGCGGCGTGAATCGCTTGGCGGACCTGGCCCAGCTTGATGAGCAATTGCGGCGGGTCGGGCGGGATAATGAGCACGTCGGGATGGGTCTGGATGAGGATTCGGGTCTCGCGCTTGTCAGTCTCGCGGAGGGCGTCGCGGGCTTCGACGGCCTCGTCCACCAGGGCCTCGAGGCCGGACGCGAGGCCGATGCGCGCGCAGTTGCGGCACACGCCGCAGAAGTCGGGCAGGCCGTCCGTTTCGTTGGGTTGCAGACAGTTGACGGCTTTGGCCAGCATCAGGGCCAGGGTGTACTTGCCTGCCCCGCGCGGCCCGGCCAGGATGAGCGAGTGGGGAAAACGCCCGGCGCGGATGCTCTCGCGGAGATGGGTGACGGTTGGCGCGTTGCCGAGGAACTCCTGGAAGCCCACGGATTGAGTTTAGAGCATCGCGCGTAGGGACCGCGGTCTGTGCGTTTCCATCCTTTAGCCGTGTGCAATCGCAGGTCCCGTTCGGCTCGGTCGCAGCGGCGGCCTTCGCTGAGGATGCCAGAGAGGGTGGGACACGGGCGTTCCGGCGCATCCCAGACCGTGTCCGCCGCGGCGGACGAGACCCGAGACGCCTCAGAAAATATCTTGTCAAGAACACTTGACAACTCCTGAGTGATTGTGTAAAGTAAAGTTGTCGTGAAGTAAAGGAGACCAATCATGAACTGCTCAACCAACACTCCTGCAAAACGCCGCTACATGTGGCGTCTTGCCGTAACGGGGCTGCTCTACATCTTGTTCCTTGTCTTGGCTGTATGGGTTTTCGTTCACCATCACCCGACCGGTCCACTGGCCTGGCTGCTGGCCTTGCTTCCCGCGCTGGCCATCATTGGTCAAATTGCGGCCTTCGGTTTGTACCTGGCCGAGGAGAAGGACGAGTTCCAGGTTGCCATAGGAGTGCAGTCGATGCTCTGGGGCATTGGAGGAACGCTTGCCGTCACGGTGGTGTGGGGATTTCTGGAAAGCTTCGTCCACCTCCGGCACCTGAACTTGATCCTCGTTTACCCGCTTTTCTGCATCCTGTGCGGCATCGTCTCGGGGCTGCTCCATTTGAGGTACAGATGAAAAACCGTCTGCGTGTTCTTCGCGCTGAAAGGGACTGGTCGCAGGCCGATCTTGCCCAGCGGCTGGAGGTCTCGCGCCAGTCGGTCAACGCCATCGAGACGGGGAAGTTCGACCCCAGCCTTCCCCTGGCCTTCAAGCTGGCGCGGCTGTTCGAGACCACCATCGAGGCCATCTTCACCGACGAGAGCCAGGGATGACGCCGCGCGAACCGAAGAGGGCGCACGCGGCCCGCATTCCTTCCACCCCGGCGGCGGGGGCTGCACCAGGCGGCGCAGAAGCTGACCATCACAATTCTGCCGCGGAGTTCAGAGACTATATAGCGCGCGCGAGTACTCCAATCCGGCTAAACGGTTGACTCGCGGGCCGGCGCGCGCAACCGCTCGGCGACGGCGGCCACGATTCTTTCGTGGACTTCTTCGATGGAAAGGTCGCCTTCAATGAGCACGACACGAGCGGGTTCGCGGGCGGCGATCTCGCGGTACTTTTCCCAGACGCGGCGGTAGAAGGCGTCCGTCTCGCCTTCAAAGCGGCCTTCGTCGAGACCCTTGCCGGGCGGCTCCGGATCTAGTAGAGTGGCAGCCATCCGACGGGAGTTGTCGACCGGCTTCATACGATGGGAGGAAGCAATGGCAATACAAATCAAGAGGATGTATTTGGACTTTATTACCCGCGACTACGGGACCAACCATCCCCAACTTGAGATCCTCTCAGGAAGTTGCACGACTCCTCGCGGAGGAGCCCGAGCGGGTTACCTTGCCTGGGCGAAAGGCAAGGAGTTCACTCTTCGCTGCTACCTGAGCCTGCAAGGGGAAGATCGCCCGATGGGCGTCTGCAAAACGCAGTCACCGGAAGGAGTTCCATCCAATGGCGCGGAGCAAACGGTATATCGATACGACTGGGCATTTGGAGTCACACTCATCGAGGAATTCCATTGGAACTGGAGAGACGAATTCCCCAAAAACGGAGCTTTGGCCATTCACCTGATTCTGCAGCCCGTTCCTTTCGACGATGGATTGGAAGCGATTCCGGTTGCGGCGGTACTCAGCGCGCTGCATCCTTCAAAAAACACCCGGAGCCTGATGGAGCAGGTGATGCCGGCACTCTTGAAAGGCTCTGCGGATATAGCCCAGGCCGGCTCTCACGCTCTCCCGCCCCTTGACTATCTGTCCAGAACGTTGACGCTTGGCTCCAACGTTCTGGAGTCCGTCTCGGGCAACCAGAAGAACTGGTTCCTGTATCAGTTTCTGGATGGAGACTTGAAATGTCCAGTGGTGGAATGGAGGATATACAAGGAGGTTCTGATCGAGTATGGGCCCCTGATCCGCGGCTCGCTCTTTCTCGCCTTCCAAAAGCCGATGCAGCCGAATGGCGGCAAATTGCGCATCCAGTTAAGACCGCAGCTCCACTACTGTGAAAGCGACGAATTGTGCTACATCATTCCGACGAACGAGATAAAACCGGAGAACCCGGTGTTTATCGACGTCTGTCCCGCATAGCGCAGGTTCCTTTCAGGCATCTTGGCGGGAATCCGTGAACCGCTCGGCGACGGCGGCCACGATTCTTTCGTGGACTTCTTCGATGGAAAGGTCGCCTTCAATGAGGACGACACGAGCGGGTTCGCGGGCGGCGATCTCGCGGTACTTTTCCCAGACGCGGAGGTAGAAGGCGTCCGTCTCGCCTTCAAAGCGGCCTTCGTCGAGACCCGATTGCTGGGCTGAGCGGTGGTTGCGGCGGCGGGCGCGGGCCAGCGAGGATTCCAGGCTGGGCAGCAGAAGCAGGGTCAGGTCGGGCTGGAGGTTGGCGCAGACCAGGCGGTGGAGTTCGAGCACGGGCGCGGAGCCGAGCTGACGGCCTCCGCCCTGGTAGGCTTCTGTCGAATCCGTGAAGCGGTCGCAGAGAACGATCTTGCCCTGGTCGAGGGCGGGCTGGATGACCTGGGCGATGGTCTGGGCGCGGTCGGCGAACATGAGGGCCATCTCGGCCATGGGGGCCAGGCCGGCGGAGCGCGAATCGAGCAGCAGGGCGCGGATGCGGTCGCCGATGGCGGTGCCGCCGGGCTGGCGGGTGACGATCACGCCGCGGCTCGCAAACTCGCGCTTCTTCAGCCAAACGGCCAGGCGCTCGATTTGCGTGGTCTTGCCGGAACCATCGAGACCTTCGAGGGTAATGAGGAGACCGCGCGGCATGGGCTGAGTTTACCACTCCAACAAAGTTGAAGACGAAGCCGCGGTCTTTGTGTTACAAGGGGTTTAATCTCAAACGTCACCGGAGGCAGGCCCGCCGCGGCGGGCTCCTCCACGGGAGTTGAACTTGAATCTCCGCACACTTAGCAAACTGACCGCTTGCGGCCTTGCTCTGGCCGCTCTGCTGTTCGCCTGCCGCCTGACCGCGCAAAACCTTACGCTGGAAGGCCAAACCGGCGGATTTCTGACCCCCACCGCCTACGTCGTCTATACGGAAAAGGGTCATACATTCTCCCACCCGGCCGTCGGAGTTCACTTCATCGATGCCTCCAAGGTCATCGGCAATATCGAGACCTTCAGCATCACGGAGGCCTTTTACAGCCGAGCCGAGGCCGGCTATACGCGCAGCGTACATCAGTTCGGCGACAGCGGCTCGGGCACCACAGTGTTGGCCAATGCAGTGTTGGGATCCACATCGCCGGGCACTGCGGTGCCGGTCACTCCGGATTTCAGCCAGCTTTGGAACGCGAACGGCATGAACGTCTTTCACGGCAAAGTGGTGGGCATCAAGGATGGGCAGTTCGGTCCCTGGACGCCGGGGGTGGCGGTCGGCGGCGTGGTGCGCACCGGCGACAAGTTTGTCACCGGCGAGGGGGGCGTGGTCGCCGTCGAACTCTACGATCAGTACTGCCTTGAGACCAGTTCGTGCACCCCGGTTGCTGTCCCGGCTGCCAAGTCGTACAGCAATGGCGACATCTACATAGCCGCCACCAAAACCTGGGCCAAGAAGCCGGTTCCCTTCCTGGCGAACTTCGGCTGGAAGGCCACCAATGCCACCATCTTCGGCATTGGCGGTCAGAGTACGCGCTTCAGCGGACGGCTCTTCGGCGGCCTGGGCATTCCGCTTCCCCTCGTCGCCGGCATCGTGGCCGTGCCTTCGGCGGGCTTCACGCAGGAGCCGCCGACGTCCAAGGGCCTGGGCCCCGCTCCCCCCAACGGCATCCCCCTGGTGGCCGGCAAGGCCGACCTGCCCACCACTATGGACTATGCCGTGCGCGTAACACAGCGCGAGCATCCGCACTTCGCCTTCGATATCGGCGTCGGCCAGGTGGCGGGAAATATCGGATCGATCCCGTCGCCAACTTACCTGCCCTCGCCCTACCCGCCGGTCGTCTACATCCCGGTGAATCTCGAGGCGCGCCACGTCGTGGGCATGGGGCTGAGTTACCGGCCCTGACCATGCGGTTCAAGGGAACCTCCGCGCAAGCGCGCGTTTTGAATGAGCGCGGCTTCGGAGGTTCCCCAGGAACCTGAAGCAGAGAAAACTTCCTGTGCAGAATTGACCAGACCGGCCGAGGGGCGGGGGATAGTCTTTCTGCGTTGTTCCCAAGCCATCGCTCCGCCCAGGGTAAATCGATTCCCTTGGCGGGGCAGGCACGAACGAACCAGGAGGTTCTACTCATGCGACCGTTCCGCTCTGCGCGCTGGCTCTTGCTGGCGCTGCTTCTCTCTGTCATTCCCGCTTCTTCGCACGCACAAATCGTCATCAGTGTCGGCTTCGCGCCACCGGAGCTGCCCGTGTATGTACAGCCCATGTGCCCCGAGCCCAACCTGATGTGGATGCCGGGGTACTGGGCCTATTCAACTGACGATGGAGACTACTACTGGGTGCCCGGCGCGTGGGTGCCTGCGCCGTATGAAGGCGCGCTGTGGACGCCCCCCTACTGGGGCTGGAACAACGGCCAGTATGGGTTCTATGACGGCTACTGGGGTCCGCACGTTGGCTACTACGGCGGCGTGGACTACGGCTTCGGCTACGGGGGCATCGGATTCTCCGGCGGCGAGTGGCGGGGAGGATCCTTTGCCTATAACACCGCGGTCATGCACGTAAATGAAACCGTAATCCACACCACCTACGTTGACCGGACGGTGGTGGAGAGGGGCATCGTGGCCAACCCCAATCACGTGGCGTACAACGGCGGTCCGCACGGCATTCAGCACCAGGCTACCGCCGCGGAGCAGGTTGCCGCGCACGACAAGCATGTGGCGCCGACCACGTTCCAGACGCAGCATGCGGCTACGGCCAAGTCCGACAAGACCTCGTATGCCAAGGCCAATGGCGGACACCCGAAGACGGTGGTTGCCGAAAAGCCTCTGGCCGAGGAAAAGCACGCTGGGCCGGCGGGGGCGAAGACAGAAGTCAAGACCCCGGCGAAGGCCGAGTCCGGGCAGAAGACTGAACCTAAGACTGAAGTAAGGCCGAAGGCCGAACCGAACGCTGAAGCAAGGCCGAAGGCCGAACCGAAGACCGAATCGAAGGCCGAGCCGAAGACCGAATCCAGGCCGAAGGCTGAACCTAAGGCTGAAGCAAAGCCAAAGACGGAACCAAAGACCGAGTCCAGGCCCGAGGCAAGAACTGCGCCAAAGCCGGAAGCGAAATCTGCACCGAAGGCCGAGCCGAAGACCGAATCCAGGCCGGAGGCTGAACCTAAGGCTGAAGCAAAGCCAAAGACTGAACCAAAGACCGAGTCCAGGCCCGAGGCAAGAACTGCGCCAAAGCCGGAAGCGAAATCTGCACCGAAGGCCGAGCCAAAGACTGAATCGCACGCGGCGCCAGAGCAACGCGCTGCGCCACAGCAACATGCTGCGCCTCAGGAACATGCCGCACCTGTGCAGCACGCGGCGCCTCAGGAACATGCCGCACCCGTGCAGCACGCCGCGCCACAGCAACATGCCGCGCCTGCCCAACATGCCGCGCCTGCGCCCAAGGAGGAGTCCAAGCCCAAGGAAAAGTAACGGCGAACATCGGTTCCCTGTCAACGAGGCCCACGGTCCACTGTGGGCCTCGTTGCGTTGTGAGCGAAGGTTAACCCGCTACCGCAACTTCCGCTGTCTGAAAGGGTTGTTACCGGCGTAGAATGAATCCGCATTTGTTTTGCGGCGCTTTCGGAAGCGTTGTGGTCTTTTGAAGTGTGGTGCGAGATTGGTGCTCCTTCCACCCGGCGACGGAAGTCTGTCCCGGGAACCCGGCCATGAGGCCGCGCTGACTTGACCGCACTGCTTTCGGTCCGCGGCATTTCCGAAAGCGCTATTGGGCCCCGGTCGCGATTTGTGTCGTCGCCGGAATCTTCCGCGGGAGAGCCGTGGAGGATTGGTCTCCTGGAGAGATGCCGGAGGTAGATGGCCGGCGACGGCGATGGCTGTGAAAGTGGAGTAACCTACCAAGCCCTGGCCCCGCACGACGCAAGTCGCTTGCCCTCATCGGACCAGGCACGAAAGGATCGAGAGGGTCTTCCCATGAAAATGCTTCGCGCTTCGCGCTGGCTCCTGCTGGCGCTTCTTCTCTCTGTCATTCCTGCGTCTTCGCACGCACAATTGGTCGTCAGCGTGGGGATTGCTCCTCCGCCGCTGCCTGTCTACGAGCAACCCCCTTGCCCGGAACCCGGCCTGATGTGGACGCCCGGTTACTGGGCTTACGACCAGGACAGCGGTTACTATTGGGTTCCCGGCACGTGGGTTCCAGCGCCCGAGCCCGGCCTGCTGTGGACGCCCGGCTACTGGGGCTGGTCCGGCGGCCGCTATTTCTTCCATGATGGCTACTGGGGACCGCACGTGGGCTACTACGGCGGCGTGAACTACGGGTTCGGCTACGGGGGCATCGGCTTTGCCGGCGGCGAGTGGCGCGGCGGCGTCTTTGCCTATAACACCGCGGTCATGCATGTGGGCGTGGGCTTTCACTCGGTGTACATGGACCGGGGAGTTGTGGAAAGAGGCTACGTCTCCAGGGACAGTCACGTAGGCTACAGCGGCGGCCCGGGCGGCATCCACCACGATCCCACCGCCGGCGAGGGAGTCGCCGGCCGCGAACATCATCTGGGCGCAACGGGCGTGCAAACACAGCACCAGGGCGGCGCCAAGGCCGATCCGGGCTCGTGGTCCTCGCACAACGGCGGCAAGCCGGCGAATCCGGGTGTGGGCAGGCCGATTCAGAGCGGATCGACCACACGCTCGACTTCTACCTCAACCTCAACATCAACCACGCGTTCTGTCTCCGGCGCGACCTCGACCACCAGCGGCGGAACTATTACGCATACGGGTAGCGGCACGACGCCAGGTACCGGTGCCGGGACAGGCACGCACACGGGCACCGGGGCAACGCCGGGCACGGGCACCGGCACGGGCACACACCTGGGCACAGGGACGTCGCTTGGCACGGGCACGCACGTTATCAATCCGGGCGCGACGGGTCTGGGCTCATCGTCCAGCGCGGGTGGAACGGCGACCGGCACGGGCACCCACCTGGGCACGGGCACATCGCTTGGCACAGGCACGCACGTTATCAATCCGGGGGCGACGGGTCTGGGCTCATCGTCCAGCACGGGTGGAACGGCGACCGGCACGGGCACTCACCTGGGTGGGACGACAACGCATGGACCGACGACCGGCGGTGCTACCACGCACGGACCGACGACCGGCGGGGCCACCTACATGAACACCGGCGGGGGCGGGACGACAACGCA
>JBEKPA010000087.1:0-12216 GCA_049521195.1 Occallatibacter sp. | reverse complement strand
GTAGGCCCCCTCGTCGAAGAGCGGCCCGTAGCCCGTCACCCGCACCAGCCGCGGCTCCCGCACCCAGCGCGCATCGAAGCCGGGGTCCCCGCGAACCGGTCCTTGTTCGCGGGGTGGAATTCCGGAGCCGGCTTCAAGCTCCCACAAGCTCCAGCCGATCTGGAACTCGTAAGCGCAATCGTCGTGCAGCATCTCCAGCGCCTCTTCCACCGCCAGCCCCGGCTCCGCGCCAAGTTCCCCGCCGCGCCCAACCCCGCCGTCGCGCCCATAAACCCGCTCAAAGACCGGCGACTCGCTCCAGCTCACCGGCCACACGGTCGCAGCATAAACCCAAGCCTCGCCGCCGTGCGCCGCAAACGCGCCCAGCACCGCCTTCAGCTTATCGGCGAGCGCCTCAAGGCGCAGATTCGGATACCACAAACTCAGATAGAGCGTGTCCGCCATCTCTACCGATTGTAGACGTGTGGAAGGAGCGGAGGTAGCTGCCTGTCTGAAGATAAAGGACCGAGTCGCGGGATCTCCCTGCGAAACAAAAGAACCCCTCGGCGCCAGGCGCGGCACGGGCTCACCCGCGCGATGGCGCCCGTCTTGAACAGCTTAAGGCGGATCGAATCGGGCTGCGCCCCGCCCCAATACCCCGGCGAGAGATGGCGGCTAGACCAGCGCGAGATTGAGGTTGTCGATCGCCTCGTCGATCTCCTGCGTGCTTTTGAAGCCCACAGTTACGCAATCGACCCCGGCGTTCTTGAAAGCGAAGCGCATGGCGGCCTGGCGGTCTTCGTGGCGAGTGAATGCGCCGGCGCCGACCAGCTTCATGCTGATCACGCCCATGCCCTCTTTCTTCACCTGCTTGACGTGCTCGACGACTTCGTCCACGTTGGCCGGATAGTTGGCGTCCTTCCAGGTGGGCCCGTCCATGCTGGTGCCGTTGTGGTTCATCCGGATCATCGCGACTTCGAGCCATTTGTTGCCCGGCGCCTGGCGGAGCGCGGGCAGGCCGTGAACCGATGCGCCGCGCGCACGGATGGTCTTCTTCGATTGCGCTTCGAGGATGCCGTCTTGCCAACGGGCGGTCTTGGCCACCCATTGGGGCGTGTGCTGCCAGTGGAGCAGCATGATATCGAAGTACTCCGTCTGCGAAATCCGGCGCATCTCGTCGAAGCGCTCCCGCGGATCGACGCCCTCGTCGGTGGTCACCTTGTTCATCAGCTGATAGCTCTCGCGCGGAATGCCCTTCAGCGCTTCGCCCAGCATGGCAGGGGTGGAATAGGACTCCGCGGTCTCAAAAAAACGGATGCCGCGGTCGTAAGCGTAGTGAATGAGACGCGTGAACTCCTGCTGGCCGAGCGCGGATTGAATATAGCCATTGTTGCTGCCGGTGCCGAAGGCGAGGCGCGTGACCTGCACGCCGGACTTGCCCAGAGTCACCGCGTCGGTGGCTTTGCCGGGCGCGGCATGCAAGGGGAGAGTGCCGACGCTGCTCATCGTTCCAACGGCAAGCGAGGCTTTGAGAAATTCGCGACGGGAAAGTGGGCTCATGGGGACCTCCTTGGATGGGCCGGACGGCCGTGGGTGGCGGCCTTTACGGAGATGGTATCACCAGGACGGGCGCCGGCAGGAACCCTCGATCGATGCGGAATCGCCGGGAATCGAGGCATCCGGACGATCGATCCGGACAGGCCGCTGAGCCCAGGCGCGAATACCGACGCTTCTTGACGCGCGCTCCAGTCCGGATTCCGAGGCTTGGTTCGAAGCATGGCCGGCAAAATTAAGCGACGGGTAGCAGTGCGGACGCATCCAAAAGGTGGGAATCAGTGGGAGGACGCAATAGAGAACAGATCGTCGCGCCGTGGCCACGCTTGGCTTCCCCCTCAGCGGCGGCGCAACCCGGCGAATCGGCGCCTATTAGAGGCAACTTCAGAACAACGATCTGCTGAGCGCGCCAACCCGCAAAAGCACGCCACGCAGTTGGAGGATCGAATCAGCTATGTCAGACCAAGACCCAATCAGCGATGCCCTTAGCCCGGGCGTTTTGTCCATCGCGGTCATCAGCCCGGACGACCAGCGCCGGAAGGCGGCATTGACCGAGCTGAGCGAGTGTCACAGCGGCCCCATCCGGGAGTTCACCGCTACCTACCCCGCCCTCAGCGAAGTGTCGAGAGTGATTGGCCATAACTTCGACATCGTTTTTGTGGACCTGGACAGCGATCTGGAGTACGCGCTGGAACTGGTGGAGACCATCTGCAGCCGTGACCTTGCCATCGCCATGGTCTATTCGGCGCATGCCGATCCGGCACTGCTGGTCCGCTGCATGCGCGCCGGCGCCCGAGAGCTTCTCGGGCTGCCCTTCAGTTGCGGCGAAATGGCCGAAGCTATGGTTCGGGCCTCGGCCCTGCTTTCAACGGTTCGCCCGCCGAGGAAGACCGCCGGCAAGCTGCTTGTGTTTCTCGGCGCCAAGGGCGGTTCCGGAGTCACAACCGTGGCCTGCAATTTTGCCGTATCGCTGGCCCAGGATCACAAGCAGAGAACCCTGTTGATCGATCTCAACCTTCCCCTGGGAGACGTGGCGATCAACCTGGGAATCAATGCTGAACACTCGATCGTCAGCGCGTTTCAGAATTCCAGTCGCCTCGATTCACATTTTCTTTCCACCTTGCTGGCGCGCCATGACTCCGGGTTAAACGTACTGGCGGCGCCCAGTGAACTGGCCCCCACGTATGTCTCGGTCGAGGCCATCGACAGGCTGCTGGAAGTCGCCCGCCAGGAATTCGACTATGTGGTGGTCGATGCGGGATCGAGGCTCGACCTGCAGCGCAAGCACCTGTTCGACGAGTCGGCTACGATTTACCTGGTTACGCAGGCCGGCATTCCCGAATTGCGCAACTCGCATCGCCTGATCTCGCAACTCGGGGCCGCGGGCAGCCCGAAACTCGAAATCGTGCTCAACCGGTGCGACTCGCGCCGTCTAGAAATTGATGAAGAGCATATTGCGAAGGCTCTTAAGAGGCCGGCTAAGTGGAGAATTCCCAACAACTATGCCGCTGTGCGGGGGATGCAGAACTCGGCCACCCCGCTCAGCGAAGATGGCGGGCAGATTTCACGGGTAATCCGGGAGATGACCCGATCCGTTTGCGGCCAGCCCGCTGTCGCGGAGAAGAAGAAAGGGTTCAGCCTCTTCAAGTTGGGGATGCTTTTCTGAGGAACGGCAAGCCCGGCTTGCAGTCGCCGGCTTAGCGGCGAAGGTGCGGCAAAGCGCTTGGTTAAGGTCAGCGAAGATCGGGATGCCGGACCGGGAGCGGCGCATGGTCTTGCCCGCCGCGGCGCGCTTTCAATTGAACGCCGGAATCGGGACAGCGAAGAATCGACTGAAAATTAATATAGAATTCCGCTGTCATTCTGAAGGCTATTTGTGATATATATGGCGCTGTTGAAAGACAGCGGTTCGAGCCGAGGTCGACTCGAAGGTTTTGTCGCTTGAACATCCCCGCTGAAAGATCCCCTGGTTGCTGTCAAATCCGCAGTGTCGAGCGTGCGCCCGAACAGAGGGGTGAAACGCAGGGTTGTGGTCCGCGCACTATCAACATGGAGAAAATGCAATGGCTTACTTTCAGGCGCTGGGCACCGGGCCCATCTCATTTGTGGATGCCAACCAGAGTCAGCAGGAGCTGCCACTGAGTTCAGTCTTCTTTTCGGCAAACGGCGTGGATGCGTCGGCTGCGCCTCTGTTTGGTGACAACGCCTCGGCGACACCCACCAACGCCGCGATCCTTACCGCGCTGCTGCCGCAGTTGGTGTCGCAGGGATTTCTGGCAGCCGGAACGCAGACGGTCACCCCGGCGGCTATGACCGCGACCGCCGTTCAGGCGGGGACCATGGGCAACTCAATCACGGTGCAGTTTGCCAGTCCTTCGGCGTCGGCGGGGACGGTTGCGGTCACGGTGACGGCCACGGAGGTCTACACCGGACTGACGATGACCGCCGGGGCGCTGGCGACAGCTTTGGGCAATGGCCCGACCACCGCAACCGGGCTGGTCTACCTCTTGACTGAATCCACCGACGGGGAGATTCCGGAGCAGGTATCGACGCCGATGGGCCCCGACACGTCGTTCCAATTCTCCGTGCCGGAAGCGGCAGATAACACCAAGACGGCTTTCACCCTGGCGGCGACCAACTCCAGCGACGCGGCGGATGCGAATCTGCTCGGCATTACGATTGCGCCGGATACGTCGAATCCGCTTACTGCCTTCGCGCTCACGGTGAGCTGGACCAAAACTGAAACCGTCTCGCTGGCATCGCTGCTGACCACGTCGACCAATCCATTCTCCTATCTTGTCACCTTCAGCGGAACCAGCGGGCCGCTGCCGGTTGCGGGTACGGTAACGCTGGGTGGCGGCAATACGACGACGACGGCCTCGGCAAACATCTACGCTTCCTCCTAAGGTCGTTCAGCTCCGGCCGCGCTTGGCTTCTCCGGTCTTCCAGGCTTCTTCCGGCGCGCGGGATTCACGGCTCTCTCCACCTGTTGTCGGATTCGGGTTTTCCGTTGGTGTTCACTTCACACGTGAGGTTCTCGTATGTCCACGACGTATAGCTATCCCGGCATCTATATCCAGGAGATGCCGCTCAGCACCCAGACCATCTCGCCCGCGCCAACATCGATTACGGTTTTCGTGGGCTACACCCATCCATGGAAGACGAACCAGGCGCTGTTCGGAACGGCTGTGCAACTGTTCAGCTTCAGCGATTACGAGGCCAACTTCGGCGGACTTTACACCAGCGGAGTGATCGACTCCTATGTGGCGCGCGCGGTGTACGCCTTCTTCCTGAACGGAGGAACGAATGCTTATGTCGTGGGGTTGCAGCCCAATGCTCAGGGCGCGTCGTCAGTGCTGGGGCAGTTTGGCGCCCAGTCCGGCGATCTGCAGCCCACAGCCAACCTTGTGCCGGACAGTTCGCATCCCGGCGTGGGCATTCAGCTCACGGGGCTTGAGCCGACCGACCAGATACCGATGCAGGCGACGGTTAGCAACGTCCGCAAGCCTTCGGGCGGATCGACTTACTCGCAGTTCGACCTGGTCATCACGTATGGCACCCGGATTGAGGTCTACCGCGGCTTGAACCTGTCGATTCTGCAGGGGCAGCCGAAGAGCCTGGACTCGGTCGTCAACGGGGTATCGTCGCTGGTGACGGTGCAGCCCATCTCCGGCAACTCCTATGGCACGCAGTTTCCCTCCGGCACGCCGCCCGCGCCGGCCAGCTTGACGCTGACGCTGCCGGCGGGGTTCACCGGCTCGTATGCGGCGGCCGATTTTCTCTCCGTTTTTCAGGCGAACACTCCGCTGGACAATGTAGAGATCTTCAACCTGCTGCTGACCCCGGGCGTGTACGACAACGAGGTGCAAAGCGCGGCGCTCGCCTTTGCGGAGGGCAAGCGGGCGTTCGTCATCCTCGATCCGCCGGCGCAGGCCACGTCCACCACCGTGGACTCTCTGGTGGCCACCATTCCAACCAGCCAGAACGGCGCGCTGTACTTCCCCTATCTGGCCACCACGGACCCGCTCACCGGCATGCCGATGCAGGTGGCGCCCAGCGGCTACGTGGCCGGCATTTATGCCACCACGGACGCCGAGCGCGGCGTGTGGAAGGCTCCGGCCGGCCTGGCCACCGAGCTGCTGGGAACCACGGGACCGGTGGCCGGCGGGGTGATGAACGATATGCAGCAGGGGGTTCTGTACGGTGTGCAGGATCCGGCGTCGATCCCCATCAACTGCCTGCGCGCCTTTGGGGGCGTGGGGACCGTTGTTTATGGGGCGCGCACGCTGGTGGCCAACAACATGGCCTTTGCGCAGTCGAAGTACGTGCCGGTGCGGCGCATGACCCTGTTCATCGAGCAAACCTTGCTGGCAAACCTGAAATGGGTGGTCTTCGAGCCCAACGACGAGCCGCTATGGATGGCCATCAAGACCTCGATCGAGGCGTTTCTGCTGTCGCTGTTCAATCAGCAGGCGTTGCAGGGCTCGACGCCCAGCCAGGCATTTCAGGTCAAGTGCGATTCCACCACGACCACTCCAAGCGATCAGCAATTGGGGGTGGTGAACATCGTAGTGGGCGTGGCGCTGCTCAAGCCGGCCGAGTTCGTGGTGATCAAGATCTCGCAACTGGCGGGACAGACCGCATAACCGAAAGTGGAAGAGCAGCCGGAAATCGAGAATTGGATCAAGGAGAGCGAGTCTTATGGGAAAGCCGTTTACCGTCAATGTGAATCGTTTCGATCCGTACAAGAGCTACCGCTTTCTGGTGTATTTCGGAACCTCGACCTCGCCGGTGGCGATGGTGAGCAAGGTGGGCGCGCTGAAGCGGTCGTCTGAGGTGATCGAGTACAAGTCGGGTGGGGACCCGGTGATCCGCAAGGGGTTGGGGCGGACCAAGTACGAGCCCATCACGCTGGAGCGCGGCCTGACCGAAGATCAGGACTTTGTCAACTGGGCCAACGCCGCGCAGGTGCTGGACAAGGGCGCGCCGAGCGAATCGCTCGCGAATCTGCGCAAAGAGGTCCGCATCGATCTTCTCAACGAGGAAGGGCAGCCGGTGTGGCGCTTCAACATTCATCGCTGCTGGGTGTCGGAGTATCAGGCGCTGCCCGATCTGGACGCGGGCGCCAACGCCATCGCCATCGAACACATCAAGCTCGAGAACGAAGGTTGGGAGCAGGACACCACGCTGACCGAGCCTCTGGAGCAATAGCCATGCGGCTGCCGGTGAGCGGGCTGGGAGTGGGGTTTCACGCGCCCGACGGCAACGACGATCTGGCGATTCTGGAGGCGGCGGGCAGCGCCGTGGAGCGCGCTTTGGCGGTGCTGCCGCGCCTGGTTCAGGCGCCGGAGATGGCCAGTGACGCGGTTGAGAGCCGTGGTCCATGGGCAGCCCTGACGGTCACCGACTTTGAGACGGCGCTTCTGGGCCTGCGGCGATTTCTCTTCGGAGACACGATAGCGTGCCTGTTTCGCGATCGATCCCACAAGTGCGGAGCGCCGATGGAACTGGAGTTCTCGATTGCGGCGTTTCTGGGCGAAGCGAGTCCGCGTATGCCCCGCGGAGTGCGGCGCAGCGAGGAAGACCCGCGCTGGTTTCATCTGCCCGGAGACGCGGCGCTCTTCCGGCTGCCGACGGTGGAGGATCAGTTGCAGGTGCTGGATGAGCCGCGCGCAGCAACGCTGCTGGCGCGGCGCTGCGTGAAGTCCCTCCGGCCCGGTACGCGCGCGCTGGCCCGCGCCGAGCGCGCCATGGAGGCAATGGCGCCGCTGGTCTCGCGCCCTCTGGCGGGAAGTTGCCCGGAGTGCGGCGAGACGGTGACCATGCCGCTCAACGTCCCGCGTCTGGTGATGGATGAGTTGCGCGCGCGCGCGGCCGGGGTGCATGAA
This sequence comes from Occallatibacter sp., assembly GCA_049521195.1. GTDB lineage: Bacteria > Acidobacteriota > Terriglobia > Terriglobales > Acidobacteriaceae > Telmatobacter. Next base: position 4,795 of record JBEKPA010000087.1, on the reverse strand, counting down.
GAGATTCACGTCATTGCGGCGGCATATCACTGGGCCGAGGCGGCCATTCTGGCCATGCCGCAGAGCCGGCGGCGGGCTTATGCGGAGACGATTCGACGGCGGGAACGGGTGACGGAATGACCAAGAGGTCCAACGCGCGGGGGTATTTCAGCCAGCTTGCGGAGCCGTTGCCGCCGGGCGGACCGGTATTGACGGCGCGGCCTGGCTCATTGCTATCCGCGGGCCCGGAACGCTCGCTTGCGCCGGTGATTGAAGACCGGTTCGAGGTTGCGGCGAGCCCCTGGACGCCTCTATCGCATGAGGCTTCGCGCGCTCGCCGGGAGATGCCTGTTGCGAGCATGGAGCTTCAGCCGCTGGAAGCATCTGCCAGCTATGCGGACCGGGCGCCGGCTCCGTTGCCCCGCGGCGAGGCGACGGTGGTTGCGCGTGCGAGCGCGAGACGCCACCCGGAAGCGCGGCGGGATGAAGCGCCGGCGTCCCGCGCAACTTCAAGCGTCAGCCCACTAACCCCCAAACAGGCTGCGGAAGAACGCGATTCGGAGGGAGGCGGGGGTTTCAATCCCCGCATAAAGCCAGCAGAATCGACGCCGAGTCTGCCGCGGCGGACCCCGGGGGCGCGTTCTACGCCAATTTCACCCGAAGCCACAAGTTTTTCCGCGGCCGCCAAACCCGTTGCGGCGGGAGGCTTCCGCGCGGAGGTGAAGAGGGCCGCGCCCGCGCCGCTTGAGGTGGCCGGCGAGAATGGCGCGGAGCGAAAAGCCGCGCCGGAAGCAGCGCCCGCATGGCGCGCGCAACCGGCACTGCTTCCCGTTGCGGCGGCGGAAGAGGGCCGGGCAAGCGTGGGTTCGCGGGTCCACATCGGCACTGTGGAGATTCGCGCGGTGCTTCCGCAGCCGCCAGTGGTGCGGCCAACTGCCGCACCGCCCGCGCAGACGCGCGAAAGCCGGACGGCGCAAGCGCGGGCGCATTCCGGAGCCGCCGAGCCGCTGGCGCGCGGATTGAGCTGGAGTTACGGACTGGTGCAGGGATAACGACATGGCATGGAGCTTTCACGATCTTGGGCATGTCACGCATCTGCTCATTACCAATTTGAGCGATGCGATCAAGGCCTCGCCTCGTTATGTGCAGAGTGCCTTTCCGTTTGAGGTTTCGGGATTGATGCCCGCCGTCTCGCGCCACGACGGCACGAACTCGCTCAGCCTCTACCTGTTGCACGTGGGGCGCGATCCGTACTGGAGAAACACGCCGGTGCAGGGAAAGCTGGGGCAGTTGAACACCTCGCAGCCCCTGAGCTTGAATCTCTCTTATCTGCTCACCAGTCATTCGGAAAAGAACTGGGAAATGGAGCAGTATCTGATGAGCGTGGCGCTCGAATACCTGCACGCGAATCCCATTTATATCGGTTCGGCGGCGGAGTTTACGGTGACGGTCGAGGCGGACTCGATCGAGGAGATGAGCCGCTTGTGGCAGGCGATCACCGTGCCCATCCGGCTCTCCGCGATGTTCCGCGTGGCGGTTGTCTTCCTCACCCCGGAGACGCCGCCGCAGCCGGATGAGCGCACGCCGGTGGAGGTTTCGCTGAGTGTGGGAGCCGACCTCAACGCGCCGCTGCCGGTTCCTGAAGCGGAGCCGCGCCTGTTTGAAATCGCAATCCAGGTCGCTTACCGCGTCCCGCCCAATGCGACCGATCCCTCGCAGATCGTCGCCCTGCTCGGCCAGCCCGCGGCGGTGGCTGGCGAGAGTGTGCGCGTGCGCGGCAGCGGTTTGGACAAAGCCGATGGCGCGGCGGTGTATCTAAGCCCGGCGGGCGGCGGATCGGAGTGGCCGATTCCCAGTGCATGGCGCATTGCGGGAACTCCGTATCTGGTAATTTCGGCATCGGGAACTGCAAGCAATGCGGATGAGATGCTGCTGCGGCTGCCGGCGAGTTATGGCGCGCTGCCCGCCTCGGGCACGGCGCTAAGCGCAACGCCGCCGCCGGGCAAATATATGCTCGCCGTGGGCAACGCGCCCGGCGCGTCCCCGGCCTTCCGCAGCAACGCGCTGCCGCTCTCGATCGCTCCGCAGATGAATGGGATCGGCCCATCGGCGCCGGTTCTGCAACCCAGCGGGGGAGTATACACGTTCACCGCCGGTGGGCTGATCTCCGGTCAAACATCGATTCTGCTCGATCAAACGGCGCTGGCCATTGGCGCCGCGGCTGCTCCGGGAGTGGCTGCCATGGCCGAGAATGCGGGCCTCTGGACGGTCACCTTCGAGCTGCCCGCCACCGGCTTCACCTCTGGAAGTTATGTGCCGGTGCGCGTGTTGGCGAACTCCATCGAAGCCCCTCCCGGCTGGTGGGTACTGATTCCTTGAGGACAAGATGAGCAAGCGGGCCACAATGCGAACGGCGGAGGCGATACTGGCGCGAGTACGCGCCGGCGCCCGGCTGCGCGTGGCCTGGGCAGAGCGCCTGTGGAGCGAGGGCGAAACCAGTCCCGATCAGGGTTTGGCGATTCCACCCGGCGAGGTGCGGCGCATCCTGGGCGATTCCGGCGTCGAGGCGCAGCGGTACAAGAGCTTCGTTCGCGAGGAGCAGGCGGCGGAGCTGGCAGGAGCAGCCTCGGCTGCAGCGAAGACGCTTGCGGCCAACAGCTTCTGGAACCGGATCGGCGAGCTCTTCAAGTTGAGCGCGAAGGAACGGGAGTTGCTCGCGCTGTGCGTGGCCGTCGAACTGGACCCCAGGCTGGGCCGGGTGCTGGCCTATCTGGCCGACGACACGCGCGCGACTCAGCCAACCCCAGCCGCGGCAGCCGCGCTCTTTGGCTGGGAGGATGGCCTGCCCGCGCCGATGACCGGCCTGCTGCTGTGGCGGCTGGCGCGGCCCGCGCATGGAGAGCCGGCATGGCGGGCAACAACGGCCTGGCAGATCGATCCGGCGGTGGTGTTGTCGGTGAAGGCGGAGCACTGGGTCGATCCGGCTCTGGACCGCTATGCACGCTCGATTGCGGCGGAGGAGACGCGGCGACGGCCATGCCTCTATCCGGAGTTGCTGGCCCGGATGATTGCCGAACTCGGCGGCACGGGCGCGGATCAAGACGTTGAAGCCGCGCTCACCGGCCCGGAGGGGTCGGGCCGGGAGACGCTGGCCGCGCAATACGCCGCGGCGGTGGGCAGTCCGCTGCTGGCGGCGGCGACATCGCTGCTGCCGGTTGAATCGAGAATCGATCTTCTGGTTCAGGCGGCGCGGCTGGCCCATGCCACGGGCGCGATTCTCTACTGGCGCGACGCCGAACAGATGACCGCGCAGGAATGGGCGGAGTTGAAAGCCCTGGGCGTGCGCGGTTTGTGCGGCGCGCAGACGGCTCCTCCACATGCGGCGCATCGCTACGCCTTGCCGCCGCTGCTCACGGCGCAGCGGTTGGAAGCCTGGGCGCATTACAGCGACGATGCGGCTGCGGCGATTGTGCGCACTCAGCGGCTGACGCCGAACGAGATCAGGCTGGTGGCGCAGTCGGCCTCCGAGGACGCGGTCCATGTGGCGCTGCGGCGCGCGGTGCAGGCTCACGGCGATCTGATGCAGCCGCTGGCCTGCCCCTACACCTGGGACGATCTGGTGGTTTCGCCCGCGCTGCACCGGACGCTGAAGGACTTCGAAGCCCAGGTGCTGCTGCGCTGGGAGGTCTATGAGGAGTGGGGCTTTGCGCGGCTGACGCATCTTGGCAAGGGTATCTCGGCGCTCTTCGGCGGGCCCAGCGGCACCGGCAAGACGATGGCGGCGCAGGTGCTGGCGCGCTCGCTAGGGCTGGAGCTGTATCGCGTCGATCTGGCCGGGGTGGTGAACAAGTATGTCGGCGAAACCGAGAAGCGCCTGCGCGATGTCTTCGACGCTTGCGAGCGCTCCGGCGCGCTGCTCTTCTTCGACGAGGCGGATGCGCTGTTCGGCAACCGGATGCAGGTCAAGGACGCGCACGACCGCTTTGCGAACATCGAGATCGACTATCTGCTGCAACGCATCGAGCAGTTCGACGGCATCGCGATTCTGGCCACCAACCGCAAGAACGATCTGGATACGGCCTTTCTGCGGCGGCTGCGCTTTGTGGTGGATTTTCTCAATCCCGACAAGCGGGAGCGGCGCATTCTGTGGCAGAAGTCGCTGCCCGCGTTTACCGCCGCCGGCGAGCGGATCACAGGCGAGATCGACTTCGACCTGCTGGCCGGGGAGATGGAGTTGACGGGAGCGCAGATCAAGGCAATTGCCCTGGGAGCGGCCTTTCTGGCCCGCGCCGCCGGCACGCTCATCGGCATGGAGCAGATCGAACTCTCGGCGCTGCGCGAGCTGGCCAAGCAGGGACAGATGATGCGCGGGTCGTTGAGCAGGGAGGCTGTGTCATGAGAGTTCGCCGTTGGGACGGGGAGGTTAGCCAATGGATGACATTCTGATCGACCGGCTGGTTCTGGATATTCCGGGGCTGACCGCCGCGCAGGCCAAGGAGCTTTCGCAGCGCGTGGGCGAGAAGCTGGCTGCCGCCTCGCCTCATGAAGGCAGCTTCGGAACGCTCACCGTCGATTTGAACGAGCAGGCGGCGAGCAGGAATCTGCCCCGGCTGGCGGAGGCTATCGCCGCTTCGTTGCTGCGGCAGATTGGATAGGGAGTTATGGCTGGTCAATATCTTCGCGGCGCGCTGATTGAGTTCACTGAGAGCTTTCCTATTCCTGTGCCCAACGTGATCCTCTTTCAGTACAACCCGGAGACCATGACGCACACCTGGACGCCGGCCAAGAGCGGCGGAGCGAACACGCCAGGCCAAAG
>JBEKPA010000086.1:0-12263 GCA_049521195.1 Occallatibacter sp. | reverse complement strand
CCCTGCCTCGCCTGTAGCCCTGCACATTCCTCCGACTGCAAAACCGTGGCTTCAGCGGAGGAGCGTGCGCGCTGCCGGGTCCAACCCAATCAGCACCCCCGATCAATCTGGCCGGTCCTATCGCCCGGACATCGACGGCCTCCGCGCTCTGGCTATCCTCAGCGTAGCGCTCTGCCACGCCAATGTGCCTCGGATCACCGGCGGATTCACCGGCGTGGACATTTTCTTCGTTATTTCCGGCTACCTGATCGGCGGCCATATCTACTCCGAAGTGCGCGCCGGCGGCTTCAGTTATCTGCGCTTTTATCAGCGCCGCGCCAAGCGGATTCTGCCTGCCTTCTTCGTGGTGATGGGCTTCACGCTGTTGGCGGCTTTGGTTCTGCTGTCGCCGCTTGAAGCTGCCAAATGCGCGCGCGCCGCCTTTGCCGCCACGCTGTCGGTCTCCAATCTTCTCTTCTGGCATAGCGCCAACTACTTCCAAACCAAGAGCGACCTGATTCCGCTGTTGATGACCTGGTCGCTGGGCGTGGAGGAACAGTTCTACGCCGTGATTCCTCTGCTCATGGCGCTGGTGGCGCGCATCCGGCGCAATTGGACTCTGCCCGCGATTCTCGCCGTTTGCGCGCTTTCGTTTCTGCTGGCCCAATACCAGCTCGACGGCCATTCGCAGCGAGCATTCCAGGCGGCCTTCTATCTGCTCCCGGCGCGCGCCTGGGAACTCGGCGTGGGTGTGGCTCTGGCGGTTGCCGAACAGAGAGGCCAGCGCAATCCCATCCACGCGCTCTTCTCCCTGGCGATAAGCCTTGCGGGGGTGATTCTGATCGTCGCGCCCCTGTTTCTGCTCGATGCGCATTCGCTGTTTCCGGGCGCGGCGGCGCTGCCTTCTGTACTGGGAACAGCTATGCTCATCGCGGTTCCCGCCAGTTGGATCAACCGGCGGCTGCTTTCCCTGCCGCCAATGGTCTTTATCGGCAGGGTCTCCTACTCCTGGTACCTGTGGCATTGGCCGCCGCTGGCCTTTCTCAGCATTCTCTGCGGAACCAAGCTGCCGAGGGCAGCTCCAATCGTGGCCATTGCGGTTGCCTTTGCGGCCGCGGTTCTCTCGTTCTACGTCATCGAGCAGCCCTTCCGCGGATCGACCCGGCCGCCGCGCCCGCTGCTGCTCCGCTACGCATTGGTCAGCGCCGCGCTGCTCGCCGTCTGCGCCGCCGTCTGGCTTAGCCACGGTCTTCCCCAGCGCTATCCGCAACTGGCGCAGATGGAAGCCGCGAACCCCGCCTTGTCCGCCGACCCTTGCCTGATCGACAACGACGACGACCAGCCCAACCTGTCGGCCCCGTGTGACGATCCAGCGGACCCTCGACCGTCGGTCGCGCTTTGGGGAGACAGCCACGCCGCGGCCCTTGCTCCGGGGCTGCGTTCGGCGGCCATGGAGCAGGGATATGGCCTGGTCCAGCTGAACAAGGCCGCCTGCCTGCCGTTGAGCGGGGCGCTGCGGTACATTCCGCTGATTCCCGCCCAGGCCGAGCGCTGCTTGAACTTCAACCGCAACGTCCTCAGCCTGCTCCAGTCAGACGGCCGCATCCGCATCGTGATCCTAGCCGGCGACTGGGCCGGCTGCCTCGATCGCACCTGGGAGCGAGGCTGGCTCACCGCCGATCCGGCGCACGCGAGCGCCATGCCCTCGCTCGATGCGGTGCGCGCGCTTTTTGTCCAGTCGCTCGCGGCGCAGATACAGACTTTGCGGGCGGCGGGAAAAGCCGTTGTCGTACTGGAAGACATACCCAACTTCGATTTCGACCCGTTGGATAGAGTCCGAACCGCCCGCATCCCCGCCCGCCGCATCCTGGCCAGATGGTTGGGAGTCGAGGACTCGGCTGACGCCGGCTTCGCTCCCAACGGCGTTGCCTCCGCCGACGCCCTCGCCAGCGCCACACTGCGCCAGGCGGTCCCGAACGCGGAGGCTGTGGAACTGATCGACCTGAAACCGGCGCTATGCGCCGCCGCTGGCCACTGCGCCTACCGCGACGGTGACCGTCTGCTCTATGCCGACAGCGGCCATCTCACGCTTTATGGCGCCCACTATGCGGTGCGAAACCTGCGACTGCCCGCGTTGGCTAGAGAGAACGAGTCTAGTCCCTCGCCTAGATCGGCGCTCGCTCCATCGAAACAATGAAATGTATCCCCTGCACGCGCGATCCGATGAGGCGATCATCGTTTGTGATGAACAGATCGCAGCCCGCAGCTGCGGCGGTCGCCAGTTGGATCGCGTCCGGGGCCTTAATGCCGCGATCCTGTCGAATGCGTGCGTACCTTTCCCCAGCAACCTCATCGAATGAAAGCATTCTCACAGTTGGACCGCGAAACGCCCTCCGGTACCGGTCTGCGAGCGCAAGGTCGTTTGCCTCCAGAGGCTTAACCAATATCTCGCCAAGCGTCAATGCCGAGGTCAAGACCTCATCCCCACGCAGGGATATCTCTTTGAATATCTCGGTTGCGCGCTTGCCGCGTTGACCTGTGTCCTCAAACAGATAGACAAAAACATTGGTATCGATGAATATCCGGCTCACTCCCAACCCTCCCGCAACCGCCGGACGTAATCATCGGGGTCTTCGTCATTCGCGAGATGAACACCGGCCAAACGCAGATCAAGCAAGATCTGGATAGGACTTCGCTTAGACGTAGGACAGAGCTTCTCCGGCGCCTTCTCGCCTGAATCTCCATGATGCGATGCATGATTCATCGACCGTCCTGCCTCATAGCGCTGCTTGGCCCATTGCAACACGGGCAGATACTTCTCTGGGAGCTCATTCTCCTCAGGGAAGATCTTTCCCGTCCTCCCCTCGTGGATATCATCCCCCGGCAGCAATAGGCGCCGCGTATGCTTGCCGGTTGCAAAAAGCATCCGATGCTTGGCTGGGTTCGGCGCTCTATTTGCCACGCAGTGCTGAGAAACATGCACATTCACGCCGGAACGCATCTCGCCTGTGATGTTCTCCCTTGCCGACCGATTCACAATCTCCTGAATTGTGAAGTCCTTTCTTTCCGGCCTTTCCCGGTGAAGCAGTGCAGCCGCCAAGAATACCTCGACCGCGCAGGAAACATCGATCAGAACCGCCTGTGAACCCATACTCACCTCTCACCTCCGCTGTTCCTTTGCTGACAGCATTTCGTGTGACCGATGTGGGAACCACCGCAGAATTGGCACCGATAGGTGTCCAAGTCTCCAACTGCTAGACCGTCACCCAGCCGCAAGATGCGCCGAATGCGCGCTCGCGCATGCACGGCATGGCTGAAACGTATCTTCTTCCTACAACCCGAATCCCAAAGACAGAAATCTGAAATGCCCATGCACCCTCCTCCCGTGGGCAACCTCGCCCCAACAATGAATAATTTACCATGAGTCATGGACAAATTGTAAACTATTTTATTCTTTATTCATTACGTGATGATTTCTTCATCCAGTCTACGAGCAACTTCCTCATACACCGCCGCGTACTCTCGCGCCGGCTGCTCCCAGCTATAGTTGCGCGCCATTCCATTGAGCATCAGCTTCTTCCAGCCTTCCTGATCCTCAAATGCAGCCAGCGCGCGGTCGATCGCATCAAGAAGGTCCAGCGAATCCAATCCCTCGAACTTGAAGCCTGTCCCTGTGCGCTGTTCGGGATTCCACTCCTGGATCGTGTCGTCCAGGCCGCCGGTCGCCCGCACCACCGGCACGGTCCCGTACTTGAGCGAGTAAATCTGGTTCAACCCGCAAGGCTCATAGCGCGAAGGCATCAGAAACATATCCGCTCCGGCCTCGACCTTGTGCGCCAGCGCTTCGTCGTAGCGGATTTTCACGGCCACCTGCCCCGGATTCCTGAAGGCCCAATCGCGGAAGAACCTCTCGTAGACCGTCTCGCCCGTCCCCAACACCACCACGATCACATTCCGATCCGTCAACTGGTCCGCAATCTCCGCCACCAGATCGAGACCCTTCTGCTTCGCAAGCCGAGAAACAATCGCTATCACCGGCGTCCTCTCCGCCACCTTCTCCAGTCCAAAGGCACGCAGCAGGTCGGCCCGGCACTCCCGCTTGCCCGCCAGATCGTCCAGCGAGTAGTGTGCCGCCAGACTTCCGTCCGTGGCCGGGTTCCACTTGGCATAGTCCACGCCGTTCAGAATTCCGTGCAAATCCGCCGCCCGTCCGCGCAGCACGCCGTCGAGCTTCTCTCCAAACTCCGCCGTCTGAATCTCCTCGGCATACTTCCTGCTCACCGTGGTCAGAATGTCGGCGTAAACCAGCCCGCCCTTGAGAAAGTTGAAGTGATCGAACTGCTCCACCAGGTCCATGGTGAAGATCTCCCATGGAAACAGCAACCGCTGCGTGGTAATCGGCGGAAACAGCCCCTGGTAGGCGGCATTGTGAATGGTCAGCACCACCCCGGCGTCCTTCAGCATGGGATCGGACTTGTAAATCGTGCGCAGGTAAACCGGAATCAGCGCCGCCTCCCAGTCGTGAACATGAAAGACCTGGGGCACGCCCAACAGCTTCGCCGCCTCCAGCACCGCGCGGCAAAACAGCCCAAAGCGCTCCCAATTGTCTGGATAATCCGCTGCCTTGGTCCCGTAGAGCCCCTGCCGGTCGAAAAGCTCCGGGCAATCCACAAAGTAGTACCGCACCCCGCCACGCCTGCCCCCGTCCACGATCCCCGCAAACCGGTTATAGTGCTCGAATGGTATGGTGATCGACTGCGCCGCATACTTCCACTCGCCCTCGATGTGCGGCTTCACCGCCGCATACAGCGGAAGGTAGATGGTAACCTCGTGCCCCAGCTTCACCAACTCCGGCCCCAGCGCGCCCACCACGTCGGCCAACCCGCCGGTCTTGACAAACGGAACGCACTCCGAAGCGGCAAAGACAATGTGCATCGAATCGATCTCCCTGGTTGGTTCCCCAACTTGGCGAAAGCTGCTCCGGCCTCCGCCCAAGAACGCAGCCCAACGCCAAGTCCACTACGCTCCTGTTAACCAGCGCGCCAGCCCCCGCAGTTTTCCATTGGCGCGCCGTTTTAGTTCAATTCATCTTGCGGTTCTTCCGGTTCAATCGTCTGGCCTTCGGCTTCCGGCGCAGCGACCGAGCCGGCTTCCGCGCCAACAGTCGGACTGAGCAGCGCATCGATGCGATAGCCGGCAGCCTCCGCTGTCGCCAGAGCCTCCTCGATGGTTCTGCTCACCTCTTCGACCGCGTCGCGGCTGGGAGCGGTCTGGCCTGCGAGGCTAAGCAGAGACGGCATGAGAAGCCACCAGAGCAATTCCTCATACGGCTCGCGAACCAGGTAGGCGTGCCCTTCCGCCTCGTGGACGCCGGTCAGCCAGCGCACATCCGCATCGAGCCACAACTCCGGCGTAAGCGCCACTCTTTCGTCCCCGGCCGCTTCCGGCTCGCAAGGGATCGCGTCGCCTGAAGCCGCACTCGGAATCGCCGGCTCAGCTTCCACAGCCGCTTCCGCCGCGTCTTCAGGCGCAATCGCGGCAGGCGCCTTCACACTTATCGTGGGCTCGGCTTCGCCTGTTGCAGCCTCCGCCTTCAGGACGCCGGAAGCCGTGAGCAGCAGAACCTTGATTCGGGCCGCGACGCGCCAACCCTCCTCGCCTTCGAATCCGAGGGCGCCGAAGGCTTGGGCGAACGGCTCACGCAGCCGGAGCCGGTCAAACAGGTCCAGCGCCACCCGCTGTGGTGATTCGGCATCGATCGATTCGGCCAGCAATTCCAGCGCGCACCAGCCGAGCACCGGGCCCCACATGGCGGTCGCGGTGAACTGCGGGCTGGAACTCGGCAGCACACGGCGGGCGGCAGCGGTCCACGGAGCCGGGAAGAGCGATTCAAGCGCCGGAACGCGCATGGCGGCGCGCAGACGCTCGCGGAAGACGGGAGCCAGCGTTGCCAGCGTAGCCGGATGGGCAACGTGCCGCGGTTGACCAAGCCGCGAAGCGTAGGCCGTCTGCGCAGCGCTTAGAAATGCCTCGCAGCGCTTCCACGCCAGCTCGAAGAACGCATTGCGCTCCTGCTGAATCTTTTTGTCTGTAGAGGCGACAGGGAGCCCGGGGGCCAGCGCGCGCGGATGCTCCGCCACGCCGGCCAGCAAGCGCACCAGGGCCGGATCGAGTTGCTGGCGCAACGCCTCATGCACCGGCCGCAGTTCCAGATTCACCAGCGCATCGTCCAGGTTGGCGACGCCGCTCCCATTGAGCTGATCGCAGAGGCGGTCCCAGGGCTGCTCCCAGGTCGAGCGCAGCTCGCGCCAATCGATGAAGACGTGGCACTGGTACGCGTGCAGATCGAGGGTCAGCCCTCGCTCGGCAAGGTCGGAGGCCCGGCGCAGATATTCAAGCCCAGTGAGCGAGTCGCGAAAAGCGAGGACGAAGGCGGAGTCTCCCGTCAGTCCCAGTCCCTCGCGCAGGCGCTGCTGGCGCAGTTCGCCCGCGCCCTTGTCGGCGTAGGCCGCTGAAAGGTCGATGGTGCCCCGCGCCGTGGCATAGCGGTTGTTGTAAACCACCAGGGCGCGTTCCCCTCCCTTTCGGTTGGAGTAGGCAAAGACATTCTCGTCCACCGAGCCGGCGGCCTCAAAGAAATCGTAGAGCAGAAAGTTGCTGCTTTCGGCGAAGAGCCAGCGCCGGTGCAACAGCGGAGCAATCTCCCGCTCATGGCGCTCCACGAGCCAGTGGTCGGCATTCTCGTCGTAGCGGGACCACTGGTACTCCATCCCATACTTCTCTGTAAATCCCTCGATCTGGCCATGCCCGAACATCGGCAGGCCGGGCAAAGTCGCCATTACCACCGCCACGCCGAAGCACTTGTCGCCCTTGCCGAACTGGTCGATGGCCGTGCGCTCGTCGGGATTGCTCATGAAGTTCACATAGCGCTTCATGATGTCGGGATCGAACTCCAGGGTGTTCTTGATGACCGAGCGGTACTTGGCGTTTTCCTCGTCGCGCATCATGTTCATGAAGGCGCTGTTGTAAACGCGATGCATGCCTAGCGTGCGGACGAAGTAACCCTCCATGAGCCAGAAGGCCTCAGCCAGCAGCAGCGTGCCGGGAACTTCGGCGGCCACGCGATCCACCACCTCGCGCCAGAACTCCTGCGGCATGTGCTGATTGAATTCGGCCTTGCTCATCCCGTATTCGGCGCGGGAGGGGATGGCCCCGCTGTCGCCCGGCGAGGGAAACCAGAGCCGTTGGAAGTGCCGCTTGGCCAGCGTCATCGCCGCGTCGAAGCGAATCACAGGGAACAGCCGCGCCACATGCAGGATGGTCTGGATCACCTGTTCCCGCACCGCCGCGTTCAGGTAGTCGAGCTGCGCCGTATCGTTCCAGGGAAAGCTGGTGCCGTCGTTGCCGTGATAGATGTAGCGCGTCTCGCCGCTGGCCCGGTCGCGCCGGCGGAAGACCACCGCCGCATCGCTCTGCTCGTAATAGCGGTCCTCGATTTTGATCTCCACGCGCTCATCGTGAGAGAGATCGGGGCCGTTGAAGCTATAGGCTGGATAGGGCACATCCTGCCTGGACATGAACCACTCCGGGTGCTCGATCACCCAGGGCGAGTCGATGCCCATGTGGTTCGGCACCATATCGCTGGCCAGCCTCACGCCAAGGCGGTATGCCCGGTCGCGGAGGTTCGTGTAAGCTGCCTCGCCGCCCAGATCGTCGGCGATCGTGTAGTTGAAGAGCGAGTAGGCTGAAGCCACAGCGTCGCGGTTCCCGCATAGCAGCTTGATCGTCTTCGACGCGCGGCTGCGCTCCCACACCCCAATCAGCCACAGCGAGTTGAGCCCCCGGCGCGCCAGGGTGGCAAGTTCCTCGTCGGGAATCTCATCCAGACGGCCAATTCTGCGCCCGTACTGCCTGCTCAACTGCGCCAGCCACACGTAGGTGCTCTTGGCGATCAGCACCGTGCCGGGCATCCAGGCTGTGTCGGCGCTGAACTTCTCGTATTCGTGGGCCGAATCGCCAAAAGTCGGCACCTCGGAAGGCCCGGCGGCCGCGGGCCACTGCTGCCGGCCACGCGCTCCCGGAGGATGGAACTGCATCCAGATGGCCAGCTCTTCCTCGCGCAGAATCTCGCCGGCCAGCTCCAGAAGGCGCTCCAGGCTCTCGCCCAGCAGCGGCTTCCAGAGGGTGCGAATGATCTCAAGCTGCTCGCGGAGAGAGCGGGGCGATCTCAGAGCCGGCGCGCGCAGCAGCTCCAGCAGGTTGACGGGCTTGGCGTCCGGCAGCGGGATCAGCGGGCGAGTGGCAAAGTACTCCGGCAACTGCTCGGTCACCTGGCGATACACGGTCTTCTCAGCCAGGGGCGCGTCCGCAAAAAGTTCCTCGAAGGGCAGAAACGCCTCGTTGCGGTTGGCAATCCACAACAGCGTCAACTCTTCCAGGGCGGCGGCCCGGTGCGGGGTTCCGTCGGTTTCGCCCGCCAGCCATTGCCGGGGCGTTTCCAAGCCGCTGATCACACTGATCCCAGGAAAATGCTCGACGAAGGCCAGCAGCAGGTTGTCCAGCGCCTCAGCGCCCACCCGCTCTGAGAACCAGCCGAGGGCGCCGGTCATCGCGTCGGGGTCGAACCGCTCGCGGTAACGCGCAATCAATACGTGGCTGGCCTCGTCGATCAGGCCCATGGCGTAGAGCGACCCGGCATGGACCGCCCGGTCGGGATGCTTTTCAACCTCGCGCACCTGGTTCATGCGCTGCGCAAACTCGCGGCACGCGCCTGGATTTGCGAAAACAACGTTCCCTGTATAGGAGAAAAGAGACTCCGCGAACTGGTAGCGTTCACGTGCCTCCCGCGAAATATGAAACTCCATCATTTGAAACCTTGCTCCCGAACTCTCAAAGCCAACCCGCCGTCTGGCGCCGCACCTCGGAAGATTCCCGCCCGCGCGCCGAAGCAGTTCTCTCCCCCGGTTCCGCTCGACTTTCCGGCACAAATGCGGCCAGCACAATCGAAGCCGCAAAAACGCAGCCAAAAGGGTAAGGTATCACCAATGGAACGCGCAGAGTATCACCAATGGGAGTCAAGCCACTGGAACATTCAATTCTAGCCGCTCCGGGGCATGGCTGGCCGGTGAACGCCGGGCCGAGAGCCTTCCGCCAACCCCGTCCTCCCCGCGCCGCCTCAGTCCAGCGCCTTGTGGAAACGGAGGATGGCGATCGTGAGCAGGCTGACTGCCATGACCGCCATGGCGGCCATCTGCGGCCACAGAATCTCCATCCCCACGCCTTTTAGATAGGTGCCGCGGAGAACGATCAGAAAATAGCGCAGCGGGATCAGATAGCTGAGATATTGCATCCACTGCGGCATGGTGCTGATGGGAAATCCGAAGCCCGAAAAGCTGATGGCCGGCATAATGAAGAAGAACGCAGTTACCATGGCCTGCTGCTGCGTGGACGAGACAGTTGAGATCAGCAGACCGACGCCTAACATGCAGAGAAGGAACAGGACCGATCCAGTGAGCAATACCAGGATGTGCCCGCGAAATGGAATCTGGAACCAAAGTGTCCCGACCGCCGCAATCAGCGAAACGTCGAAGAGGCCAATCAGGAAGAACGGCAGCGTCTTGCCGAGAATGAACTCGGCCGGGCGGATGGGCGTGACCATAATCTGCTCCAGCGTGCCGATCTCCCGCTCGCGAACCACCGCGAATGCGGTCAGCGTAATCACCAGCACCAGCGTCAGGCTGCCGATAACTCCCGGCACAAAAAACCAGCGGCTGCTCAATCCCGGGTTATACCATGGCCTTTGTTCGAGTTCCACCGATGGAATCGCTTCCATCAATTGGGGCGCAATCCGGTAGATGCGGTCCTGCTGATAGTCGCGCGCAAAGCCGAGCGCGATCTGCGAAATGTAACTCGATGCGATCAGGGCCGTGTTCGAGTTGGTCGCATCCACAATCACCTGCAGCGGCGCGGTCTCGCCCTTGCGCAGCTTCTGCGCAAAGCCGGCGTCGATCTCCAAGCCCACGGTAGCTTGTCCGCGATCGATGAGATCGCGAATCTGGCGCGAGTCCGTCAGTTGCCTCTGCACGTCGAAGTAGGGACTAGATGTGAAGCGCGAAATCAGCCCGCGGCTCTCCTGGCTGTGATCCAGATCCAGCACCACCGTGGAAACATGATGAATATCGAAGGTGGCCGCGTAGCCGAAGATCAGCATCTGGACGATCGGCGGAACGATCAGAATGACGCGCGTCCGTTTGTCGCGGAACACCTGGATGAATTCCTTGATCAGCATCTGCTTCAGGCGCCCAAACATTGCTGCTCTCCTTTACTCCAACCGCTTGTGGAACGCGCGCGTGGCCAGTAGCGCCAGCATGACTGCAAAGACGGCCAGCGGTATCAGATCGGCGTAGAGCATGGCCGTGGGCGTTCCCTTGAGGAATATCTTCTTCAGCACGGAAACGTAGTAGCGAGCCGGCAGAATGCGCGTGATCCACTGCAGGGCAACGGGCATTTGATCGATCGAAAACAGAAACCCGGACAGTAGAAAAGCGGGCAGAAAGGTCACCAGCAGCGCAATCTGGCTGGCGGCGAACTGGCTCTTCGCAATTACGGAGATAAAGAACCCTAGCGAAAGCACGACTATCATGAACAAGGCGGAACTGGCCAGCAGCGTGAGATACGATCCGCGAAACGGCACGTGAAACCAGTAGATGGCTATAACTGCGCAGACAATGACATCGAAGATGCCGAGCACGAAATAGGGCGCCAGTTTGCCCAGCATGATCTCCATCGCGCTCACCGGAGTCGAGATCAACTGTTCCATCGATCCGCGCTCCCACTCGCGCGCGATGGTGAGAGAGGTGAGGAACGCGCCGATCACCGACATCACCAGCGCCAGCACGCCGGGAACGATGAACGCGCTGCTTTCCAGGTCCTCGTTGTACCAGGTGCGGGTTTCCACGCTCACCGCGGCGGGCTGTATCGTCTCGCCGCGCTCGCGAAGCCAGTCGAGTTGAATCTCTGCCGAATAGCCCTGGACGACCGCCTGCGCATAGCCGATGAGCACGTTGGCCGTGTTGTCGTCGGTGGCATCGACAAGCGCTTGAACCTGAACGGGACCGCCTTCGCGCAACCGCGAGGAAAAGTCCCACGGAATGACGATCCCCATCTTGGCGTGGCCGTCGTCGAGCGCCCGTGTAACTGCCGGATAGCTGTTCACCACCCGAGCAACATGGAAGTATTCGCTGGCCTGGAAGCGTTTCAGCAGATCCTGGCTTTGCTGGCTGCCGTCGCGATCGTACACATAGACCGGCAGCCCCTTCAAATCCAGATTGATGCCGTAGCCGAAGAGCAGCATCAGAGTTACCGGCATGATGACGACAATCATCAGGCTGCGCGGATCGCGGAGTATCTGAATAACTTCTTTTCTGGCCACGGCGAGCAAGCGCGTAAGACTCATGATTTGCGCTCCTCTGCGGCACTGCCCGCGGTTGTGAGAGATACAAAGACATCTTCCAGACTGGGGCGTATGCGCTCGATTCTGCTCACGCCGACTCCGTGGTCCGCAAGGAACTTCTGAATCCTCGGCATCGCCGCGGCGGCATCCGCAACAACCAGGTGCAAAGCGTTGCCGAAGACCGCGGCATCCATTACATCCGGCGCCGATTGCAGCGCTTCAACGGCCTTGCCGAGGGGCTCGCATTCGATCAGCAGCAGTTCGCCGCGCATTGAATCCCGCTTCAGCTCCGAAGGCGAGCCGAGAGCCACAATCTTGCCGCGGAAGATCAGCGCCAGGCGGTTGCAGTATTCCGCTTCCTCCATGTAATGCGTGGTCACGAAGACGGTAACTCCATCCTCCGCCATCTGGTGAATCAGATCCCAGAACTGACGCCTCGATATGGGGTCGACTCCGGAGGTCGGCTCATCGAGGAAAAGGATGCGCGGCTTGTGCAGCACCGCGCAACCCAACGCCAGCCGCTGCTTCCAGCCGCCAGGAAGCGTGCCGGTAATGAGATTCTCCTGCCCTTTAAGGTTCGCCATGGCCAGCGCCCATTCAATCCTCTCCTTCAGCGTCTTTGCGGGCACGCTATAGAGGCCGGCGAAGAGGCGCAGGTTTTCGATGACCTTGAGATCGTTATAGAGCGAGAACTTCTGCGACATGTAGCCGATATTCTGGCGCACGGCTTCAGGATCGCTAGCCACGTTGTAGCCGGCAACCAGCGCGCGGCCCGAGGTAGGCTTGAGCAGCCCGCAAAGCATGCGAATGGTGGTAGACTTGCCGGCGCCGT
>JBEKPA010000085.1:0-12372 GCA_049521195.1 Occallatibacter sp. | reverse complement strand
ATCGTGGCCCTGCCGGTGGTGGCGCTGCTGGGCCTGGCGGCCATGCTGTGGGTGGCAGAGGGGCGCAGGAGCCAGGTGCTGCCGGTGGTGCTGGCGGCCTCGGCCGGGGCCCTGATGCTGGTCTTCGCCTGCTACGGGTTTTCGCCGGATGCGTTCAGCTACGTTTTTCGCTCAGCGGCGGGGTTCCTCTGGGTCTCCCTGGACCCGGCCAGGCGGTTCTTTTCAGCGCTGCCGAACGCCGGGATCATGGTGGCTGCCGCCGGGGCACTGGCGCTGTATCTGGGACTCGCGAAGTCTCGCTACTTTGGCAACACGGCTCCGCTGCTTTGTTTCCTGGTCTTGATGGCGCTGGTGATGACCGGCGCTCCGGGCGCTCCGTGGCTTTGGGCGCTGCCGTTTCTGCTCACGTTTGTGGGCGGGGTCTTCGCCGACGCCTACGAGGGGCCGCGAGGGCGGCTGGTAATGGCCGCGGCGGGAGCGATTGTACTGCTGCAGGCAGTCTTCTGCGTGCTGAGCCTGCCGGGGCTGCTGTGAGGAGTGGGCGGAAGGAAAATGCACTTGACGACATTAGGCATTCTGGAGCATAATGTGGAGAAGCATTGGGTGGTCGAGTTTCATCCGGAGTTTGCGCCCGAAGTTATTGGGTTTTCAGAACAGGTCCGACAGAGCATTTACTCTACGGTTGGACTGATGAGAACGTTTGGTCCGCAGCTGGGCCGGCCACAAGTGGATACGCTCAAGGGATCGAAGCATGCCAACATGAAGGAACTTCGTTTCCATGCCGATGGCGGTGCATGGCGAGTTGCATTCGCATTCGACCTCAAGCGGAGGGCGATCTTGCTGGTCGGCGGCAACAAGTCGGGAGTTGCGAAGGATAGGTTTTATCGGAATCTGATTGAGGTTGCCGACCGCCGTTTCGATCAGCACCAACGGGCAGTTGCAGCGAAGAAGGAGAAACAGTGATGGCCTATTCGACGGTCTCTTTGGAGGAGATGCTGGCTCGGGAAACAGATGAGATGCGAGCTTCGGTCAAGCAGATGACGGCGGAGCTGATCGCCGAAGAACTGAATCTCCGCGAGGTGCGCCGCGCGCGCAAATTCACCCAAACACGCCTCTCGAAGAAGCTCAAAATCGGGCAGGAGGGGGTTTCGCGGATCGAGAAGCGCACCGACCTGTATCTCTCCACGCTGCGGAGCTACGTGGAGGGCGTGGGAGGCAAGTTGTCGCTGATCGTCGAGTTTCCCGACCAACCGCCTGTGGTTTTGGCAGCATTGGGCCTGGGTGGTGGATCAAAAAGGGCCAAAAAGAAGGCCGCGAACGGCTCCAAATCCAAGTCCAAAACTGGCCGCACGGCCTGAGCTTCTCTGGGCTTTGGAAAACGTATCGAAAAGATGCTATAAATTAAAGCAGAATAAGGACTTATTTATCCTATTTTGCCTTGCTGAAACCCGCCTTGAAAGGGTAAAATGGGAGCATAGCCCGCGGACTCGGCCCCGCTTTCACCAGAGTCTCTTTGCCGCCTTGTGACGGGCCAAGAAAACCCCTATGCCAGACGATCAGAATCCCCTCCTCCCCCTTGAAGGCGGCACGCCGCCAAAGAGCGGCACGACCTTTGTCCCCATGAACATCGAAGAGGAGATGCGGCGCTCGTATCTCGCCTACTCGATGTCGGTTATCGTGGGGCGCGCGCTGCCCGATGCCCGCGACGGGTTGAAGCCCGTGCACCGGCGCATTCTCACCGCCATGGACCGCGAGGGCCTGCAGCACAACAAGCGGTACTCCAAGTGCGCGGGCGTGGTGGGCGAGTGCCTGAAGAAATATCACCCGCACGGCGACTCGGCGGTATACGACGCGCTGGTGCGCATGGCGCAGCCGTGGTCTTTGCGCTATCCGCTGATTGACGGGCAGGGGAACTTCGGCTCGGTGGATGGAGATCCGCCGGCCGCTTACCGTTACACCGAGTGCCGCATGGAGCGCATCGCCGAGGAGATGATGGCCGACATCGAGATGGAGACCGTCGATATGACCTCCAATTTCGATGAGACCACCGACGAGCCTACGGTGCTGCCCACGCGGATTCCAACCCTGATCGTGAATGGGTCGAGCGGCATCGCCGTGGGCATGGCGACCAACATTCCGCCGCACAACCTGACCGAAGTCGTCAACGCGGCCATCGAGCTGGTCCAGAATCCGAATGCGGGCCTCGCCGAGGCGCTGAAGCACGTGCAAGGGCCGGACTTCCCCACCGGCGGTTTCCTGTACGGCAAGTCCGGCATTCCGGAGGCCTACCGGACCGGACGCGGGCGGTTCATGATGCGCGCCCGCGTGGCCACGGAGAACCTGACCAAGGAAAAGCAGGCGATCATCGTCACCGAGATTCCCTACCAGGTGAACAAGTCCAAGCTGATCGAGCGCATCGCCGAACTGGTGAACGACAAGATCGTGGACGACATCGGCGACGTGCGCGACGAGAGCGACCGCGACGGAATGCGCATCGTCATCGAGCTGAAGCGCGGCGCGCAGCCTGAGATTGTGCTCAATCAGCTCTACAAGCACACGCAGATGCAAGAGAGCTTTTCGATGATCTTCCTGGCGGTGGTGAACGGGCAGCCGCGGGAGCTGGGCCTCGACCAGGCCATTCGCTGCTTTATCAATCACCGCATCGACGTGGTGCAGCGGCGCACGGTCTTCCTGCTGCGCAAAGCGCGCGAGCGCGAGCACCAGTTCGAAGGCTACAAGATTGCGCTCGACAATCTGGATACGGTGATTCGCATCATCCGCGCTTCGGGTTCGCGCGCCGAGGCTCGCGAGAATCTCTATGCGTGGGGCAAGGGCCGGGAGATTGTCATTAACCTGGACCGCGTGCGGCAGCCGAACGAGGAGCGCGGCCTGACGCTGCGCCAGGTTGACGCCATCCTCGAACTGCAGCTCTACCGCCTCACCCAATTCTCGGTCGATGAGATCCTCAAGGAACTCGCCGAGGTGCGCGAGAAGATCGCCGAGTACGAATCGATTCTGGGCAGCGAGACCAAGCTGCGCGCGGTGATCGTCAAGGAGCTGGAAGAGGTGCGCGACAAGTACGGCGACGCGCGGCGCACGCAGATTGTAGACGAGAGCGCCGAACTGCAGCTTGAGGACCTGATCGCCGACGAGCAGGTGGCGGTAACGGTGAGCCACCAGGGGTACTTGAAGCGCACGCCCATCAGCATCTATCGCCAGCAGCGGCGCGGCGGCGCGGGACGCATGGGTATGAAGACGCGCGAGGAGGATTTCGTTGCGCAGTTGATCGTCGATTCGACGCACGCATTTCTGCTGTGCTTTACCAACACCGGGCGCGTTTATTGGCTCAAGGTGTACGAGATTCCCGACGTGGGCGCGGCGGGCAAGGGCAAGTCCATGCAGAGCCTGCTCGACTTGCAGCCGGGCGAAAACGTCTGCGCCATTCTGCCCGTTCGCAACCTGGAAGAAGAGGGCAAGTTCGTCTTCTTCACCACGCGCAAGGGCACAGTGAAGAAGACCCCGCTCAAGGACTTCTCAAACGTAATGTCGCGCGGCATCATCGCCATCGGCATCGATAGCGACGACGAGCTGGTAAAGGCGCGCATCACCGATGGGAACCAGATTGTCTTTCTGGCCACGCATCTGGGCATGGCCATTCGCTTCGACGAGAACGACGTGCGCTCCATGGGCCGGCCGGCCTACGGCGTGCGCGGCATCGACCTGGCCAAGAACGATTACGTGGTGGGCGTGGCGGTTACGCCCAAAGAGCACGAGCCGGGCGAGTACCGCATTCTCGCCATCACCGAAAACGGCTTCGGCAAGCGCACCAACGTCGAGCAGTACCGGTTGCAGACGCGCGGCGGCAAGGGCGTGAAGAACATGAACGTGACGCCCCGCATCGGCCGCGTCAGCGGCATTCAACTGGTCGACGACACCTCGGAGCTGATGGTGATCAGCCAGTTCGGCAAGATCATCCGCATCGACACCAGGACCATCCGCGCCGCCGGCCGCGCCACGCAAGGCGTGCGGCTGCTGAACCTGGAGCCGGAAGACAAGGTGGCCGCCGCGGTCATCATCCCGCCCGATGAGTTGAACGGCAACAGCCACGACGAACCGACGCTGTTGCAGTAGGGAGTGCGTGTATGGACAAGACACTTCGCCGAGTAACTGATCCTGATGAGCAGCAAGCCGAGACGTATCGTTATTGGCAAAGCCAGTCAATCGGCGCTCGTTTGATTGCCGTTTCAGAATTGAGTCAAGAAGCTTACGCCTTTGCAGCCGCCTTCAAAGGAGTGCCTGCCCATGATGAGCAAGGACTTTCAAGACATCCTGCGCGCATTCAACGGCCACAAAGTTAAGTATCTGGTCGTTGGAGGCTACGCCTTCGGTGTGCACTTGGAACCGCGCACCACGAAGGATATCGACCTTTGGATTCGCACTGACCCCGAGAATGCAAATTCTGTCTTTCAAGCGCTCGCTGAATTTGGCGCTCCGATAGCTGGAATGACGCCGCACGATTTCATGGACGGTACGGTTTTTCAAATGGGCCAGCCGCCGAAACGCATTGACATTCTGCAGCGGGTTTCAGGACTGGATTTCGATACTGCCTGGGAGCACCGCTTGGAGGGGTTCATCGACGAAAGCACTCCAGCGCTGGTTATATCGAGAGACGATCTGATCCGCAACAAGCTGGCCAGTGGACGCGAACAGGATCTTCTCGATGTGAAAAGGCTGCGAGCCGCTGAACAGACCACAAAGTCGCCGCGCCGGTGATCGTTCCACCCGAGGAGCTGAACGGCAACCACGACGAGTCGACGCTGTTGCCGTAGGCTGGATGTGAGGTCTCCCATGTCCCGGAACTTGACATTCACCATGGAAACCTGGGGAAGCTGGCGGCATAGAGTGATGGCAATTTCCTCGAATATTCCCAGGCGAATCACGCGGCAATCTGGCAGGCCATGCTTTCCTGCCGCGCCAGCATTTTCTCGAACGCCCCCACCGGCTGGCTGAACAGGCACCCAAGTTAGCGCCAAGATCCTACCTCTCATGCGGCTCGTCCTCCACATTGCTCAAGTCGTCGAGCGCAGCCAGGGCTTCGTCGGGCACGTCCCACTGGCGGAGGATCTTGTAGATCACGCCGGTCGAAAATCCCGCCGCCACCAGCCGCCGCATCACCCGCGCGGTCTCCTTCTCGTTCTCAGGCTTGCGCAGGCGCTTGCGTTCCAGGTGCTCGCGGGCCAGCGCCTCCTCATTGGTCCGGCCGTAGCGTGCGTCGAGGGTCTCGGCGATCAAGGTGTCGTGGATACCTTTTTGCCTTAAATCCTGCGCTACGCGCCTCTGCCCCAGCTTCTCGTTCTCCTGGCGCAGCCGGGCGTAAGTCTCGGCAAAGGCCGCGTCGTCCAGGTAGCCGTGTTCCCGCAGGCGAAGGATGGCCTGACCGACGGCCGCCTCGCCCCGCTCGCCCGGCTCCGCGCGCCTCCGCATCAGCCGCCGCAGTTCGGCCTCGGAGCGCATCTGCCGGCCCAGCGCCTTCACGGCGTGGTCGTAGAGGCCGGCTTCGTTGAGGAAGGGTTTCGGCTTCGCGGATTTGCGCGGGAAAGGCATAGGCTGTCACTTCGTCCACTCATCTACCCAGTCGTTCACCGTCTTGTACCAGAGCTGCGAGTTCTGCGGCTTCAGCACCCAGTGGCCTTCATCGGGGAAGTAAAGCATCTTGCTCGGCACGCCCAGCCGCTGCAGGGTGGTGAAGAGCTGCAAGCCCTCGCTCACGTCGAGCCGGTAGTCGAGCTGGCCGTGAATCACCAGCGTGGGCGTCTTGAAGTTTTTGGCCGAGAGCGCCGGAGACCACTTGCGGTACGGATTCTCTTGGTCCGGTTTGCCGTAGTAATCCCAGGGCTTGCCTTTGAACTCCCACTCGTTGAACCATAACTCCTCGGTCGATCCGTAGGCCGATTCGGCGTTAAACAT
The DNA here is from genome assembly GCA_049521195.1 of Occallatibacter sp. Classification (GTDB taxonomy): domain Bacteria; phylum Acidobacteriota; class Terriglobia; order Terriglobales; family Acidobacteriaceae; genus Telmatobacter. The sequence continues at coordinate 6,405 of JBEKPA010000085.1, read as the reverse complement.
TCCGTCGTGGCTCACGATGCACTTGAAGCGGTCGGTGTGGCCCAGCACCCAGTTGGCCATGTAGCCGCCGTAGCTGGCGCCCAGGGCGCACTCGCGCGTCTTGTCGATGAATGGGAACTTGCGTTCGGCGGCGTCAAGACCTTCCATCAAGTCAGAAAAGGGCTTGCCGCCCCAGTCGCCGTTCACCGCGTCGACGAATGCCTGCCCGTAGCCGGTCGAGCCGCGCGGATTGATCATCACCACCACGTAGCCATTGGCGGCAAAGAGTTCCGCGTTCCAGCGATAGCTCCACATATCGCCCCATGCGCCCTGCGGCCCGCCGTGGATCAGGAATTTGACGGGGTATTTTTTCGCGGGATCGAAACCCGGCGGACGAATGATGAAGCCCTGGACTTTGGTTTTATCGGCGGCGGTGAACCAGAAGGATTCGAGTGGCGCGAGGTCGAGTTGGGCGAGCAGGGCGTCGTTGAGGTGCGTGATCTGGCGTGTTTTTGAGAGTCCACGGTGATCTGGCGGCCTTGAAGAATCGATCGCATCTGTCTGCTGGAATATTAAATTCAAGTAACCGAGCCTGTTGACTTCCCCCGGCGTTGAAGCCGTCTGGCGTACTGCAGTTAGGCTCATTCCGTCGCTGAGCACGTGGAGATCGCCGTACTCGCCACTTTCTGTAAGGATTTGAGGGATCGTGCCGATCGATACGCGACCGATGTCGTTGAGTCCGATGCGATAAATTGGGGTCTCGCCCTGGTCGTTAGAAACAAGGTAGATTGCGCTCGAATCTGGTGCCCAGGTGAATTCTTCGACCCAATTGTTGAAATAGTTAGGCATCAAATCCTTGATTGTCTTCGCCGCGCGGTCATAGACCATCAGCCGGAACTTGTCGCTCTCGTAGCCCGCCCGCGCCTGCGAGCGCCAAGCCAGATACTTGCCGTCGGGCGAGTAGGCGGGGTTGAAGTTGCCGCCCTGCGACGTTGAGACCGGAACCGGCTTGGCTGCCGGGTTGGTCAAGTCGAGGGTAAAGATCTTTGCGCTGATGCTGGTGGCCGGCTCGGGATCGAGGTTCTCGGTGAAGGCCAGCTCCTTCGAGTCGGGCGCAAAAGCGCACCCGCAACTGGCGCCCTCGAGCGAGAACGGCGGAACGTCGTGGGGATCGTTGGGCGTGAGGTCGCGCATTCCACCGCTCTCAACCGAAACGTAAAAGAGGTGGGACCTCTTGTCGCCGGTGTAGCGGTCCCAATGTCGATAAAGCAGGTGAGTAAAGATCTGCGCCTTCACCTTGCTGTCGGCGATAGCGGCATCCCGGTCCGCATTGCACTGATCTCCGATTCCGCCGTCCGCAGGACTGATTGCCGGGCAGTCCGGGAAAACGGAGGCAGTGAAAACCACGGAGTTCCCGTCGGGCGACCAGATGGCGTTGTCGGCCCCGGTGGCGATGTTCGTCAGCTTCTTCGGGTTCGCCGCCGCTCCGGTCTCCGGATCGAAGTCCGCCAGCCAGACCTGCTGAGAGCCCGTGCGGCCGCTGAGGAAGAGAATCCGCTTGCCGTCAGAGGCAAACTGCGGGCCGCTGTCTCCAGGCTGGGCCACAGAGAGCGGCTGCGGCTCGCCGCCCGCAATCGCCTGAATCCACAGCTCCGGTGTTTTGGTGTTTTGGTTGAGATCTACGGTGGTTACGGAGTACGCCAGCCACTTGCCGTCCGGCGAGACGGCGGTTTCGCCCAGCCGCTTCATGTGCATCAAGTCCTCGAAGGTCATGGGGCGCTTGGGCGGGGCGGACTGGGCTGGCTGGGCGGTTTGTGCCAGGCAGATCGGGGCGAGGAGAGCGGCGGCTGTGAGGACGAGAACAAGCGTGGTTCTGCGCATGGGATTTCCTATCCGCGCCGGGAAGCGATAACTTCCGCGCGAAGGAAAAGTGTACACCGGACGCATCCCTTTGGGCCGGGGCCGGTTGAGGCCGGTGGGTTCCCACCCTTTTCGGTCGCCGCGGTTCGCCGCGGCGAACGAAAAGGATGGGGCACCCAGTTCATCCTGCATTGGACAGGATTAAACATTGACGAGGCAAGATGAAGACGCTAGCATTCACCACGGATTCGTCCAAACATCAGATCGAGGGAGATTGCTCCATGAAAATCGCGGCGTCGGTTACGATCCTGTTGTTCGCGTCTGCGTTGGCTGGCGCGCAGGGGCCAAAGCCCTGTGAAGTGTTGAAGTCTGAGATTGCAAAGAAGTTGGACGCAAACAACGCGAAGGGGTACACGCTGGAAATCGTGGCCAAGGACAAGGACGCGGACGGCAAGGTAGTCGGCAGTTGTGAGGGCGGGACGAAGAAGATCATGTACCGCAAAGCCTCAGCCCCGCCTAATGCCCCGGCGGCGGCGTCAAAGAAGCCCTGATCTTCAGGCGCCTCGGTGACACTGCGACCGCGTGAAGGTCGTTCTTAGGAACTTTTTGTCTCCGACTTGCGCCAGCTTCTGCGGGGTGGCCGGGCCTACTTGTTCTCGTTGCCGGTGAGGCGGAAGGTGAGTGTGCCCCAGAAGAGCCGCGCGCGCATCTGCACCGGCAAGTGGCGCTCGTCGTCGGTATACCAGATCCAGATGTTGCCGCGGTTCTTCACCACGCCGGCGTCCGCGGTGGGCTGCACGCGCAGGGTCTTGAATGTGCCCAGCGTGGTCTTGATCTCTTCGCGGCCCTCCACTTTCATGGTCACCGGCACGGTGCGCTGGGCGTCCACCACTGGGATGACGAAGTTCCTGCCCACCTCCATGGGCTGCGACGCGGCGTAATAGATGCCCGTCAGCAAATCGGTGAGGCAGCCTTGCACGGGCGACTCCAGGTGCTTGGTCTGCCCGGTGACCTGGTTCTTCTCATCCAGAATGGATTTGCCCTGGGTATAATCCAGCCTCAGCGTGGAGTTGATCTGCCGCCGGCCCTCGACGGTCTGCTTGTCGAACTCGTAGGTGCATCCCCGCTCGCGGTCGAAGGTGGACTGGAAGCGGTCGCCGACGTGGAAGAGCATATTGATGGCGCCGATGGTGTCGGCGTTGGCGGTGATGCGCTCGCGATCGCCGGTTGCCTCAAAGTGCAGAACGGAGGTTCCGGCGGGAAAGACTCGCCAGTCCACGCTATAGATGAGGGTCTGCTTCTGCGGAAAGCTGAAGCCCGCGCGCGGCGGCGCAAGCTGAACCGTCTGCTGGCCGTGAGCCGCGGCGGCCAGCGCCAGGGCACAAAAGAGCTTTGCTGGGATGGTGCGCGTCTTCACCGTCAGACAGGCCTCCTCGGGAATCGACTATTCCGGTGTGGGATACGCTCAGCGCAGCCCATGCGCGATTGCGCCCAGAGCCGGCCGGAGGAAGAGCAAGCTGAGGTACAGAAGTGCGGCCCCTATTGCAGCATTGTACTCGCGATGCATGAGGTAGAGCGAAAGGGAAAAGTTGCCGGCCTCGGATTCGGCGCCGGATTGGTCTGCCGGGATCAGGCGCGGGATCAGGCGGGGCACGCGGCGGCAATAGGCCTCAAAGCCCGGAAATGCGGCGCGCAAGAAGCGCTCCTCCGAGGCGATGACCGGTACGTAAATCGCGGCAAAGCCGCCGGCCAGCAGCAGCGCGACCGGCCAACTGAGCAGCGCCAGCGCAAAGCCCGCGGCGATGAGCATCGATCCCAGGTAAAGCGGGTTGCGGGTGTGCGCGTAGGGGCCGGTCACGGTCAGCTCGCGGTTCTTTTTGACGTAGCCGGCCGCGTAGCCGCGCAGCCACAGGCCAGGCAGAACCAGCGCCAGGCTCCAGGCCACGGCGGCCGGCTGGGGCGCGCGCCGCCACAGCTCGAATAGATAGAGGGCCGCGGCGAGAAAGCCCAACGGTACGCGGATGCGCCGGGCCACGCGCTGCCAGCGGGCCATCCAGTCTTGCTGCGGCGATTGACTTGGCTCAGTCAACGAACAAGCTCCTGACGAGTGGGACTGTTTGGGTTTCGAGGTATCCCACCCTTGCCGTTCTCCGCGGCGAACCGCGGCGACACGCGGCAAGGATGGGGCACCCGACTCTGATGGATCATAAGCAGGTCTCCTCGGCCAGCGACTCATCGGCGGCGCGCAGCACGTCTTCCGGCTGGATGGTCAGCAGACCGGCCTCCGACGTCGCGCGGCGGGCGTGGTCGCGGCGGCTATCGGGGCTGCGCAGCACTGTGAATCTTGTTCCAAAGGGGCCGTTGCGACTGGGATCGGTGGGCCCGTAAATGCCCACCACTGGCCGGGCGAGAGCGCAAGCCAGGTGCAGCGGGCCGGTATCGCCCGCGATGCACAACGCGATCCGGCGGGTGAGGGCAATCAGCTGCACCAGCGAACAGATGAGCGGAGTGGCCGCGCCGCCAGCGTCCTGAACGATCGCTCCGGCAAGCGACTCCTCGCCGGGACCGGCATTGACCAGCACGCGCAGGCCGCGATCGGCGAGGCCCTTCGCGACTTCCGCATAGCGCTCCGCCGGCCAGCGCTTGGCGCCCCAGCCGGCGCCGGGGCTGATGAGCACGGCGGGAGTGTTTTGATGATTTGCAGAAGAAGATGGGTGCCCCACCCTCGCGACGCCTTTGTCATTGTCGCTAGGGTGGGATTCAATATCGCTCTGCTTTCGTTCTGGATCACCAGGCGGCAAAATCTTTTCGGCCCAGGCCTCGGCGGCGGCGTCCACGGGCAGCCAGGGCGCTGCGGGCACCAGTCCGTCGCCGGCTACAGCCGAGACCAGCTCCACATCCTGCTCGATCACGTGCGCGCCGCGGGTAGCCACGCGCTCTGTGAAGAGCCAGCGCGCAATCCGCTCGCGCGGCTCGGCCTCGCCGATCAGCCGCGGGCAACCCGCCAGCCGCCCCACCACCGCCGACCGGATTGCCCCTTGCAGGTCGAGCACGGCATCGTAGCCGCCGGCCCGCAGCGCCCGCCGCAAGGCTTTGATCTCACGGATGGTCTTCAGGCTCAGCGGCGCTCTTCGCCATTCCTTGGTGGGCGCCAGGTGAAGGTGATCGACCAAAGGCTGCGCGGGCCCGCGCCCGGTGGTGTCTTCAGCCGCCAGCAGCGCCCGCCAGCGGGGTTCCACCACCCAGTCGATCACCCACTCCGGATGGGCCTGCCGCAAAGCGGTCGCCGCCGGAAGCGCGTGCAGAATGTCGCCCATCGCGCCCAGCCGGACCACAAGCAAGCGAAACTTGGATTGCGTCTGCAAGCTCTGATTTTCTCACAGGGGCGAGTGCGGCGGGGTCAGCTTCAGGTGCCCCACGAGCCACTCGACGGCTTCGTTCTCATGCTCAATCTCTATCCGAAGGCTGGCGGTCTTCAGCGGCGTGGATTCCGGGAAGGCAGCCGCCAGCTTCCCTAGCCGAACCTGATCCTTCTCGGTGGTGATGAGGGCGGTTGCTCCCGTCTTGCGGGCCGTAGTTACCAAGCGATCCGGGTCGCGCGCGGTGTAGCGGTGGTGGTCGGGGAATGCGATCCGGGCGGCTATGTGCAGGCCAGCGGCTTCGAGGCCGGCGAAGAACTGCTCCGGGCGGGCGATGCCACAGAACGCGACTATGGGACCATCGACGGCCGAAACCTCCATCCTGCGCCACAGCCGCCAGATCGGTCCTTGCCAACCCCAGGCGCGCAGAGTGGCCTCCAGCTCCGGGGCGCCGCCGGGCTCTTCGCCGGACGCAGGAATCGCGATCGCAGAGGCGCGGCGGGCGGCCTTGAGCGGTTCGCGCAGGTTGCCCGCAGGCAAGAGGCCGTCGCGCCAGTCGCGGCTGTCGAGCAGCAGAATGTCCACGTCGCGGTGAAGCTGGCGATGCTGAAAACCATCGTCCAGAAGGTGCAAACCAAGGCGCAAATCCGCGGAGCGGTCGGCCTCGGCCAGCAGACCGGCTTCGAATCGCTGCCCGGCCACGTAGGCCGGCACGCGCGTCTCGAGCGCAATCAGTAGCGGCTCGTCGCCAAACTCCTGCGAACTGCCGTCCAGGCCAACGCGGGCCGGGCGCTGGCCGCGGCGCCCATAGCCCCTCGAGAGCACGTCCACGCGCAGACCGCGCCGTTCGAGCGCCTTGGCCAGTGCGATGGTCAGCGGCGTCTTGCCCGCGCCGCCTGCGGAGAGGCTGCCGATGCTCACCACCGGCCAGCGCAGCCGCCGCACCGGCTCCAGTCCGGCGAGCAGCCGCAGTTCGCGCAACGCCAGCGCCAGCCGGTAGGCCGGAACCAGCGGCAGCAGCAGCTTGCGCACCGGGAATGACGGCTTCATGACGGACGCTCCTGAACCGATTCGGCAGATAGCAATTCCCGCAGCGCCTCGACGCAGCGCCGCGTTGCTCCGGCCTGCTGGTCGAAAACCTTCCGCGCCCGCCCGCCCATCGCCTCGGCTGCCCTCCGGTCCCGCAGCAGCTCGATCAATGCTCCAG
>JBEKPA010000084.1:0-12798 GCA_049521195.1 Occallatibacter sp. | reverse complement strand
CGAAGGTGATGGTGCCGTCGTGCATCTGAGCGCGATCACCGGCGTTCTCGGTGAAGTACGGAGTGCCGGAGATGGCCGTTGCGCCGTTGATGGGCGGCAGCAGCGTCAGGTAGCGACCGGGGTTGTTCATCTGGCCGCCGCCCAGAGTTATCGCGTACAGATCCTTCTTGAACCAGTAGCGGTTGTACATCATCCAGCCGGCAAACATCTGCTTGGGCTTGCCGTTGGCGTTGTTATGGCAGTTGACGCCGCCGTTGTATGTATCGGTGGTGCCTGTCAACGGGGATTGGCCCTTGGGGTTCAGAGCGCCATTCGCGGTGGCAAATGAGGCAGGTCCGCCGCCGTATTCGCAACCCAGGTCGCCGGTGACGGTGAAGGCGATCTTGTCCAGGAACTGCTTTGGCTTGTCATACACCTTGACCTGCGCGCTGTAGTCGGCGTGGATGCGCGAGCGGCCGGGATAGCCGGCGTCGTCTTCACCGAGGCCGTAGTCGTTCCATACGAAGTCCAGGTACGGCTTGGGACGCCAGAGAATCTGTCCGCCCAACCCGCCGTGGCCATTGTAGCGGGCATACGATTGCCAGCCGTTGATGATCCACGGCTCGATCTTCAGGTTCTTCGTTGGGAACCACTGGATGCGAAGGCCGTTGAAGAACCAGGGCGTGTTCGAGGAGACGAACGAGGGCTGATAGGTCCAGTTGTCGAAGTTGTAATAGCTGAAGAGACCGATGTAGGAGACGAAGATACCGGCATCCACGTTGAGCCCGTGGTTCACATCCCAGTGATATCCGCCCCATCCTTCGGAGATGTATTTGTATGCGCTGCCCAGATCCCACTGGCCGCGGTTGGGGCTGGCGTCGTTACGGACGGTGGTCGTGGCAAACAAGCCGTCCATGGTGAGGATGCGCCCGCGCACGTTGTCGATGCGGATGTCGCCGCCGACGCTGACCTGCTCCAGTTGCCACTCATCGGAGCGAAAGGTCTCCGTCGATCCACCCAGGCTGTCGTCCTCGGGATGGTTGTAGTCGAGCGTGTAATTCGCGTCGGCGCGGAACTCCGGCGTGAAGTACTTGGTGCTCATGGGGCTGTCCACCTGGTGCCCGTTGTCATTCAGCCAGGTCCAGTCGCCGGGGAATGGAGCTTCCTTGGTCAATCTCTCCGCCGAGATCTCCGGAGCTGCTGGAGTGGCAACAGGAGGAGGGGCAGGCGCGGCTTGGCCCACGGCCATCGAGCTGCTGCCGCCTTCGCCCGTCTCAGCCGAACGCAATGCGTTGGCGTCCCGTTCCGCGCTGGCCGCATCGTTCGCTGGGCTGCTCGCCTTCAGCTCGGCTTCGAGTTGCGCAATGCGCGCCTTCATCTCCGCGAGCTCTTTGATGACCGCATCGTTGTTGAGCGGCACGGCAACGGAAGCAGGCGCCGCAATGGCTGCGCTGGAAGCAGGCGAGGCGCCGGCTGTGCCAGTTGCCGCGGCGGGGGCGGGGTTGGCCGCTTCGCCGGCTGCTGCGCCGGAGCCCGTCCCCGGCTCTTCCACGGCCGCTAACTCAACCAAATCTGTTGCAACCGGTGGCCCGGCAGTCGCGGCTCGCGGCAAGGGGTTTTTGGTGGACGTCGAAGCCGCGTCTTGGGCTTGACACGCGAGCTGCGCGGCAAACCCGCATATTGCAGCTCCCAATGCGATGGCCGTCCTGAAGTTACTTTTCATGCGCATCCGATCTCCTCGACGCCTGGCGTCTCCGTGTTGACAAGCGTTGGCTCTCAATGAGGAAGGGCTAGCTTGTTCATACCGCCCCCTCATCCCAAGTGTTATGCGAAGCGGCGTAAAGGAGCCGCAAAGAATATGCATTGTTTCCGTTAGGGTTAGGTAGTATTGCGCCTCATGGCGAGCGCTTTCCATAGGCCGCTTGCATCCGCTCCTGCTTGGGGAGTCGGGCGGCTTACATAGACGCTACTGTGCAGGCCATAAAGATCCCGTGGATGTTTTGAAGAAAGTTATAAGCATAGCATTAAACATAGATAATGAAGTCATGAGTGCTCTCTAAAGGAATTATTGCTGTCCACCAACTGCTGCATCCACGCAATCGACAAATGGCCGGGCTATGAGCTTGCAGTGCGGCACATTGTCTTTATCTCATCCTTATCTCTTCGCCCCTAGCATGGAGTTCATCGGCCGGCGCGCCTGCCCGGATCGACCCCAACGGGCAGCGGGACTCGGTCAGTCGTGGGGCGTTGGCGGACGATCCGGGGCGAGCAGCTTGGCGATGCATGGAATCGAAGAGGACAGATTGGAGAATCGAATGCGGCAAGCGGAATATGCGTGGGCTCTTCTGGCGCTGACGGCCATTGCCGTTCGGGCGCAGGATGCAGTATCGCTGAGTCGGACGGTTCATCAGGTGCCCGACAAGGATGGCATGTACTACGCGGGCCCTGAGGTCACCGCGCCGCGGCTGGTTCGCACCGTCTATGTTCCCTATCCAGACGACGTGGCTGATAAGGAGACACAGGGCATGACCGTGCTGGCCATGGTCATTGACGCCAACGGCATCCCGGCGCACATTCAACTTTTGCACTCGCACGGAGAGGCTTTCGATGAGGCTTCCATTGCGGCGGTGAAGCACTCTACGTTTGAGCCGGGCAGACTGGCAGGCAAGCCGGTCCCCGTATGGATCGACGTGCGGGTCGTCTTCCGCGCCAACCACAGCCAGGCCGTTCCCGAAGTCCTTATCGCGGAGCGAGATCTCCCGCTGCCGGATGAATCGAAGTTTGTAGACCACCATCGGAAGCCCTTGCCGTACACAGGTCCCATCGCCATACACACGGTTGACGCGGACTTCACCGATCCGTTTGCAGTTCATCCCTTTGTGCAGGAGGCCGTCGTCACGGTATTGGTGGGCGAGGACGGGTTGCCGAAGGAAGTTCGCGTGAGGCGGGGCCTCGGGTTTGGATTGGACCAGAAGGCCGAGGCCGCAGTCTGGCAATACAGGTTTTATCCCGCCATCAGAAAGGGCAAACCCATTGCCGCGCGCAGAGACGTCTTGGTCGATTTCGCCAAGTTCTGATGGTTGGTTGACGTATGAGGCCGCGCTAATCCAGCTCTGGTTGCTAGGCCGCGAGGGGAAATAGCCAAGCGGGGGCAGGAGATATGGTTCTCCAGCAGTTCCGCCGACCAGCGTTCCCACTCTGCAGGTAGCAGCGAGAGAGCCTGCTCCGCGCCTCGTTAGGAATAGCCCCGCATGCCTGTTTCAACAAGTTCCTAGAGAAAGATCACCGCTGATCCATCCGCGGTCTCATGCTTCACTGCTTCGAGCGCCCTGTTTGCGTCCTGCAAAGAGAACGTTGTGACGCTGGGACGGAAATTCAGTTCGAAAGCCAGGGCAAGGAAATCGCGCGCATCCTGCCTGGTCATGTTAGCCACGCTACGCATCTGGCGCTCGCCCCAGAGCAGCTTGTCGTAGTCGAAGCCGGGCATCTGGTCCAGGTGAATAGCGTTGATGGCCACCACCCCGCCTTTGCGCAGGGCGGCGAGAGCACTGACGACGACTTTGCCGCTGGGAGCGAAGGTGATGGCGCGATCAAGCTCGGTGGGGGGCTTGGCGTCTTCATCGCCGACCCAGGCAGCGCCCAGCGACCGAGCGGCCTTGCGATGCGCCTCGCCGCGGGTGACGACGTAGACCTCGCAATCCCAGGACTGGAGGATGCGAATGGCCAGGGCCGCCGAACTCCCGAAGCCAAAGAGACCGACGCGTTCCCCGCGCTGAACTCCGGCAACGCGCAGGCTGCGGAAACCGATGATGCCCGCGCATAGAAGCGGGGCGACGTGGAAAGCGTCCGGGCCCGCCGGCAACGGGATCGCAAAATCGGCGCGAACCGATACGTACTCCGCGTAGCCGCCGTTCACCGAATAGCCGGTGAATACGGGATGATCGCAGAGATTCTCCATCCGGTGGCGGCAAAACCAGCAATCGCCGTCTACCCCGCCCATCCAGGAGACGCCCACGCGGGTTCCGATGGGCAGATCCGGGGGCGCGCCTTCCACAACTTCACCGACGATCTGATGGCCGGGAACGATACGCGGCCGGATGGGCGGCAGGTCCCCTTCAACGATGTGGAGATCCGTGCGGCAGACGCCACAAGCAATGACCTTGAGCAGCACCTCTCCAGGTTGCGGCTTAGGCCGCGGGAGGTCTTCAATCGATACCCAACTTCCGGGAGTACGCTGTCTGGAATCGAATACGGCTGCTCTCATCGCAAATCCTCGCTTTCGAACTTCCGCACCCAGTTTCCGCCATTGCCATTGTAGTCGCGCCAGTACGGGCCACGATCCTCGTCTGGGATGCAGCATCGAGACTTGATTGAACTCTCGCAACTATAGTGCCCTGCCAAGGCAGAGAGCGTGAAGTTCCTGCCATTGAGCGCGAGGGAGAATAGTCTGCGTCTGAGCCACTCTTGGTGCAGAGCCTCTCGGGGCGTTCGGCGTCGTTACTTCTCCAGCCGCCTCAACGTCTTTGAATGCGTGCCGAAAGGATCAAAGGGCGGCGTTTTCACCGTGGAATTGGCAGGTAAAGCAATAAGATGAATGCAGCAGGCTCTTGTGACTCACGACGCCATCACGATTTTGCCGGGTCCGCGCCTTCGCGCCGCCATGATTCTCGCCATCGTCGCGGACGCGCTCCAGATTGTTGTTTTCCCTCTCTTTGTCGAAGGCGCTGAATCACCCGCTGACGACATACTCGACTTGGGAATGGGAGCGTTGCTGACTTACCTTCTCGGCTGGCACTGGGAGTTCCTGCCATCGTTTCTTGGCAAGCTGGCGCCCGGAGTCGATTTGGTTCCTCTCTGGACGTTGGCAGTTGCAAATGTCTATCGGAAGTCGAAGCAAATTGCGGTAGCCGGAGAAAGAGTCGGAGAGGAGCGACCGGTGGGGGAAGGCCCGCGAAGTACGTAGAAGCTATCTCATAGGCTGGGTTTGAAAGGGCACGTCTTTAGCCGTGCCGCAAACGGCCCCAAGGACGACCGGGCTTTAGGACCCTGCGTGAAATAAAGCTGATTTTGGGAGGGGCGAAGCGCACGCCATTTCAGTTCGCTCTCGGGAACAAGAATTCCATAATGCTCTGCGACCAGTCGCTGAAGCGCCGGATCGTTCTCAAGATCGTTCACGACTACAGTCCCGCCGGCGAGTAGTAGAGCTGCGGCGGAGGCGCGCAAGAACTCGCGTCGTTTTATATTGCCTATCATCGCCTCGCCAGTCCGGTTTTGGGCAAGCCGTCTTCCACGCCCAGTCCGAAGGTCAGGGAGCCATGGGTCTCCGGCCCTCGATGTGAAAGGGCAGGAAGACGCCAGATTGGTCCGAGGGCTGGCTTCCGCCCACATAGAGTTCGTACTCGCCGGGCTGCACAGTTCGACTGCCATCCGCATCGACAAGACTCATTTGTCGCTGGTCGATGGAAAGGCGAACGGTCTTTATCTCTCCTTTGAGGAGATGGATCTTTTCGAAGCCGGCCAGCCAGCAGATGGGCGCTCCCGGTCTTGCCTTGGGAATCAGGTATGCCTCGACCGTTTCATCGCCGTCGCGTTCACCCGCGTTCTCGAGTTGGAAACTGGCCTCAAGGGTCTCTCCGGCTCGCAAAGTGTTGGAAGAGAGGCTGGCCTTGCTATACCGAAAACTGGTGTAGCTCAGGCCGTAGCCGAAGGGATAGAGCGGCGTGCCGGTGAAGTAGCGGTAGGTTCGCCCCTTCATGGAGTAGTCGTCGAAGGTCGGCAGCTGACGGGTGCCGGCATAGAAGGTAAGGGGCAGGCGGCCGGAGGGATTGTTCTCGCCAAAAAGCGTTTCTGCAATGGCCGTGCCGCCGGCCTCTCCAGGGTACCAGGCCTCAAGAATGGCGGATGCCTTTTGCGCGGCATCCCCGAGCGCAAGCGCGCTGCCGTTCATTAGGACAAGGATGAGAGGCTTGCCGGTGGCTGCCAATGCGTCGACCAGCCGTTGCTGGGCCGTGGGCAATTCGATAGCACTGCGATCGCCGCCTTCAAATCCGTCCACATGAACCGGCATCTCCTCCCCTTCGACCTCCGGGCTCAGCCCGAGAAACGCAACCACCAAGCTGGATTTGCGGGCGGCTGCAACCGCTTGATCGCGGAGCGCATCCAATGGCGGCTCCCAGTTGAAGGTCAGGCCGGCGCCGAAGCGGGGAGAGTCGTGAATGTACTCTATGCGAATGGGATGAGTCCGGGTGTCGCTGAATGTCAGTTTGAATGGCGTAGTCGGAGCGCGCCGGCCATGCGTAGGAGGGTGAACGAATTCATAGACAGGTCTTCCGTCCAGCCAGACCCTCACGGTCTCGCCATCCTCGCATGTGTTGCAGTGCGCCATCGAGAACCCAAAGAGGATGGTGCCGGGCGCGGGAGCGGCGATGGTGCCGGTCCAGCGAACTGAGAAGCTCCTTCCGGAAACTCCCGCGGCGGGTGAAGCGCCGTTCCAATCGAAATCGATGGCGTGGTCAATACGTTCAAGAACCGGAGTGCCGGTAAATCCCTTTCCGGAAAAATACTCGCCTTTCAGGCCCGGTGTGCTTGCGCCGTCGACGATGGTCGAGAAAGCGGTTGTCGGAACCGGCACTGGAACCCCGTCCACATAGGGGGATCCCTGGGCATACAGAATTCTTCCCGGCAGCCGCAGTGCAAGCGCTTCGAGGGGCGTAACAGGATGCGAGGCAATGGCATTATAGCTCCCCTCAAGCGCGGGCAGAGCCGCTGCGTTGGGCCCTGCTACCGCGATCGTCTGCGTCGCGCTGCCGATGAGCGGCAAGGCGCCCCGTTCATTCTTGAGCAGGACCATGGATGCGCGAGCTGCCTCAAGCGCAAGCATTCTGTGTTTTGTGGAATCGTTTTCGGAGAAGGAAATCGTGTTGTATGGAACCATTGCCGGCGGATCGAACATGCCCAGTCGAAAACGTGCTGCGAACAAGCGCTTGACCGCCATGTCGATGTCGGCTTCCGTGATCAATCCCTCGTGCACCGCATCGATGAGTGTGCCATACTCTTTGCCGCAACTGAGGTCTGTCCCCGCCTTTACCGCGAGAGCCGCGGCATGCGCCAGGTCCGGGGCAAAGCGATGCCCCGTGGCAATATCGGTGATGGCCGAACAGTCGGAAACAACATAGCCCTGGAATTGCCAGCTTTGCCTCAATGTTTGCTCAAGAAGCATCTTGCTGGCACAGGCCGGCGTTCCGTCCACGGAGTTATAGGCGCACATGACGCTGTCCACATGCGCGTCAACAACGAGCTTGCGAAAGGCCGGCAGGTAAGTGCCCTCGAGATCGCGCGCGGAGACTTTTGCATCGAAGGAGTGGCGTTGCGATTCCGGCCCGCTATGCACCGCGTAGTGTTTAGCCGTCGCCACGACCTTGAGGTAATTGGGGTCTGAGCCCTGCAGCCCGGTGACGAAGGCGGTTCCTATGCTGCCGGTCAGGAATGGATCTTCGCCATAGGTCTCCTGCCCGCGGCCCCAGCGCGGATCGCGGACGATGTTGATGTTCGGAGACCACAGAGTGAGGCCGTAGAAGATCGATCGATTTCCCTCGCGCTGCGCCTCGTTGTACTTGGCTCTCGCTTCGGTGGAGATAGCGTCGCCGATGCGATGAACGAGGGAAGCATCCCATGTGGCGGCGAGGCCGATTGCCTGCGGAAAGACGGTCGCATAACCGGAGCGAGCCACGCCGTGCAGGCCTTCATTCCACCAGTTGTATCCGGGAATCCGCAGGCGAGCGATGGGCGGCGCCTCATTTTGCATCTGCGAAACTTTTTCGGGTAGAGTCATGCGGCTTACAAGATCGTCGACGCGCTGTTCCAAGGGAAGTGCCGGATTGAGATAACGATCTGGTTGCGTGGGAATCTGGGCCGCCGCCGGCCAGAGATAAAGGAGAAGGATTGGAACCGCATAACTCAGCTTAACGGCACGCGGAGGTGTAGCGAACGCATCTATCTTTTTGCCGCGTAGTGTCAGCATCTCTTCTTCCCATGTCCTGTCATTCTCCCTGCCCCACAGGCCTGGGTCGGGGATGGTCCGGCAGGCGTCCAGTCCTCGCGGCTGGACGCCTGCGCTCTCCGGGAGAGGCCGTATCCCTTGTGGCAATGCGCCGGCCTCGGCTTCAGAAGACCAACTTCAACGACAACTGCGCGATGCGCGGTTCGTATGCAGCCGCACTGGTATTCTGCGGAGTCGTACCTGTGATTTTGCCGAAGGAGCCACCCACTGTTGTGCCGGGGTCGCCAAACTCGGTGTGGTTAAGCAGGTCGAAATACTCGGCTTTGAATTGCAGGTAACTCGCCTCTTTGATTGGGAACTTGCGCGCCAGGCTTGCGTCCCAATCGACATAGCGCGGACCCACAAAGGAGCCTTTTACGACACTTCCGAAGGAGGCAATGCCAGCGCCGGCGGTTGGGTTCGCGAAGCTTGCCGGATTGAGGTAGTTTTTGCAGGGGACGGAGACGACGCCGCTGGCGCTGGTACAGGCCGTGCCGCCGTAGGCCGGGCCCGTCTGCACGGCGCGATCGCGATTTTCGCCCGATCCGTCGACGTTGCTGCTACCCGACCAAACGGTCAGAGGATCGCCGCTGCGGAATTGGAAGATACCGGCGGTTTCCCAGCCATTCAGAACGTAGCGCACTGCGCCCGGTGCGTCATTGAAGGACTTCGGAACTGTGTAGACGTACGAGACGGCGCTCACATTCCTGTGGTCGAAATCTGCCGGTCCATAGTCCAGGCTCCTGAAATTCGGGACCGTGGTCGGATATACAAAAGAGTTACTGGCGCCGATCGAAGTTGCCGCCTGATTCCACGGCAGGTCGTTGAGGGCCTTCGACCAGGTGTAGTTGAAGAGCACGGTCAGGCCGTACCGCACACGCTGTTCGGCGGAAAGCTGCAATGAGTTGAAGTTCGTGTTGCCTCCGGTGTTCGCCGCCGTGATCGTATTTGGGTAGCAAGCGTTGGTCGTCGCGCAGCCCGGCTGATTGTAGACGCGTGTTCCGTTGACGATAGGGTTCAGCTCGAGGTCCGTCCACTCGTGGTTGCTGTGCTCGGCCACATAGGCGGCGCGACCGGAGAGACTGCTGGTCAGCCGCTGTTCCACGGCCAGGTTCCAAGCGTAAGTGCGCGGATCCTGAAAGCCGTGGGTTTCGTCGTACGTCAACCAAGCCTGCGAGTTGGAGATGGGAGTGGATGGGCCAGGAGGCGGCGTCGCCGCCGGGAATGTCGGATATGGGAAGGGATTGGCAATCCCATAACTGCCGTACGGGTCGGCGAAGGAAATGTTCGTTCCAGGCGCGCTGTTATTGAAACTCACGCTGGTGATGAACGGCGCCAGGTTCGAGTAGATATTGAACAAGGTGCTGTTGATGCGGCTGTCGAAGAAGAGGCCTGCGCCGCCGCGCAGGCTGGTCTTGCCGTTTCCGAAGACATCCCAGGCGAAGCCGAGTCTGGGCATGAAGTGATCGTACGCGGAGGCGACGCCGTTCGGATTGAAGCCCTGATCGCCCGCAAACAGCATCCCCGCGGGCGCGAGCGGATACTTCGAGGAGTGCGTACCTGAGGCCTGGAGCGCCGGAAAGAAGCTGCCCATGCGCCCTTGTAACTCGTGCCAGGGCGTAAATGGCTCATAACGCACGCCGTAGTCGAATGTCAGATTGCGGGTAAGCTTCCAACTGTCCTGAACGTAGGCACCCTGAAACTTGCCTCGCGGGTTGAAGAACTGGCCCGATGCCTGCGTAAATGTATTGAGATACCCGAACAAAAAGTTGGCAATGGCGTCGCCGCCGGTGTTGTTGCCATTGAAGGTAAATTGGCCCGGTTGCTCGTAGAGGTTATTAATGTCGATCTTCGACACCTCGCCGTGATAGCCAAAGTCGATATTGTGCCGGCCGAGCAGCCAATGCATATCGTCGGTCAGGGTGTAGTTGGCCCGGTCGAAGAACGCCTGCGGATTGCCGCCGATCGTGAAAAAGCCGCTTACCTGGATTTGGTTGATCTGCCCGAACGGAGGCTGCGAGATCTTGACGCCCAGGTCCGCGGCGTCGATGCTGTTCGCAATCGGGCCGCGAGAGTCGCGATCCAACTGGTAGCTGAGGATGAAGTTGTTGACAATGTGATCGCTGAACGCGTGCGTCTCAGAGATGAGGGAGTTGTAGTAGTTGTTCTGGGCGTAGTCCTGATACGTAAGCAGATTCTTCGGGTTGAGCACGCCTTGCAGAGAGTATGCATCGGAGAAGTACCGCTCCGTCAGCTTGTCCTTCGGCGTCAACTCCTGATCGGCGCGGGCCGTCACCTCCGCCTCGCCGTAGAGGTCCGGCTGCTGGAAGAGAACGGATCCCGCCGTGGTCAAAGGCTGAACGTCAGCCAGGAGGTTGACCGTCACTGGGCTGAGCGCGGCCGCGCTCCACACATTTGAAGAGCCAGCCGCACAAGTTGTTATCGTAGCGGGAAGCATCGCGGACGGCATCAGCGGATCTTTGACGCAATCGGTAAACACCAGGTTGTTGGTGCCTGGCGCTGTGCCTGACGCGTTTGCGCCTGCCTGAGCAATGGTGGGCAGAATGTCGGAGGCAGTCGAAGCGGCCTCATGATCGATCGTCTTCTGGTATGCGAAAAAGAAGAACGACTTATCGGTCTTATAGAGGTGAGGAATGCTGAGCGGGCCGCCCACCGTGCCGCCAAACTGGTTGCGCTTGAGCGGGTCCACGGTCTTGCTGTTGGTCTTGGCGTTATAGCTGAAGTAAGGGGCCGCATTCAATGCGCGGTTGCGGACGAACTCGAACAGGTCTCCGTGATATTTGCTGGTTCCGCTCTTGGTGATGATGTTGACCACGCCGCCGGCGTTCTGGCCGTATTGCGCATTGTAGTTGCTGGTCTCGATGCTGAACTCCTGCAGCGCGTCGGGCATGGGGAAGGGCATGTTGACGTTGGTGTATTCGTCCACATTGTTTCCGCCGTCAAGCATGTAGTTGGTTTGCCCCACAAAGGTGCCGTTGGCGGAGATGGTATAGGCCGCGGGAAATGTCTTCGTATTCCCCTGGTCGGCTTGGGCGGTGGGAGCTATCGTTACCCCCGCAACCTCTTCCGTCAGAGCCGCTGCATTGCGGCCGTTAAGCGGCAGCTCGTCCACTTGCGACGTGCCGATCACTTGCGACAGTGTCCCCGTCGTCACGTCAACCTGGGTTGTTTCGGCTGTTACAGTGACGGTCTCGGTCGCGGCGCCTGGCTTGAGCGCGATGTTGACCGTCACCGCGGCGTCGGCTCGGACTTGTACCCCCTTCGCCGTGTAGGCCTCAAACCCCCGGCTGCTGGCGGATACGTTGTAGACAGAAGGTGCGAGCGAAGGAAAGACGTATACGCCTCCCGAGCCCGAAGTTGTCGTGAGTGCCAGGCCGGTGCCGACTTGCGTAGCCGTCACACCGGCTCCCGGGACAACGGCTCCCGTTGCGTCCGTCACTGTGCCGCTGATGCTTCCATATCCTTGGGCGAACGCCCCACCGGGGACGCAGATCATTACCGCAAAAACGACGATCAAGCTTCCGGTCAGCTTGAGAAGAGTTCTCATGTCAGCCTCCTTAACGTTTATTTCCTGTCGCTCAACTCGACTCCCCTCTCTTGTTCCCCTTGGGCCAGATGCAGCGGGTCGAGTTGATCCGTCAATCAAATCGAGTTGTATGGACATCGACGCAAGGAAGGAAAGACAGATACCGTTCCTGACCGTCAGGAATTACTGCATTGCATTTGTTTTGAACAATATACAATCCGTGCCGGGCGTGTCGGACAGCCTTCCGTAAAGCGGCATTTATTCCTGGGATACCGCCAGAACCCTGGGGGGGCCCGGAGTCCCGTCGGTAACGGTGGTGCCCAACACGATCTGTAGATTCTGGTTGCCGGCACCCAACCGCGCTGCTTTGCCAATGGATTGCATCAACTGTGGATCGGTCAGAAACTCCCCCGCGGACTGAGTCCCGTAGGTGTAGAGCCCCCCTATCACAACCAGAATATGGCCGGTCTCGGAATTGCGGATACGTGAGATCAGCGCATAGTCGTGCAGAACAGGGCCACCCGGTCCTCCCACGTGATCCAGCGGTTGATTGGTCGCCCAGCTCCATGCCCGGGAGGAGGGATTCTTGCCATCCTTGATATAGATAAGGTGATTCTCGGCATCCAGCGCAAGGGTGAAGCGCAACTGACGCGTCAGACGCAGGCTCCACTCGTTGTTGAAGGCCCCAATCAGAACAACAGGGCTCTCCCGCAGATCCGAAAACGAGCTGGCGTTCTCGCGGCGGATCAATACCTTCTTTCCGTTGGATTCCAACACTCCCACGACCCTGGCAATTGTCACCGCATCGGCAAACGGAACGGATCGGGTCGAATCGGACTGGGGGATCGCCGGGGGGGAATTCTGATTATCGTCGGCCGCCACCGGCAAAGGTGGACCATGCGGAACGTCGCCAACTGCCAGCAGAACCGGCCCCGGGCTATCGAGAACCGGCTTCCAGAACAGGTGTTCCGGAGTCTCAGAATGAAGCCAGAACCATCCGCACAATCCGAAAACCACAATCGCGGCAAACAGAAGATAGGCCACTTGCCAGTTTTTTCGCCGATGCGCCTTGCTGTTGGGCGCTAAGCCCGATTCACTGTGGGGCACGTTGAGCACCCCGCCTTCGGCTTCCTCCTGGATTGCCTGATGAGCGGGCACGAATCTCGGTATGTAGGAGCCCGGTAAAAGACCAATCCTCAATTCGGAGCGATGCTTTTCGTCCCCGTAATAGATT
>JBEKPA010000083.1:0-12856 GCA_049521195.1 Occallatibacter sp. | reverse complement strand
CGACATGGCGGCCCGCAGCGCCTCAGGGTCGCGCACCAGCGCAATGCCGCAGTCGTAGCCGACATTGGGCCATTTGTGGGCGTCGGTGGCCCAGGAGTCGGCCTGCTCAAATCCCTTGGTAAACTTCCGGTACTCCGGCGAAGCCGCGGCCCACAGCCCGAAGGCCCCATCCACATGAATCCAAGCGCTCGCCGCTCGCGCCACGGGGCAGATTGCCGCCGCCGCATCGAAGGCTCCCGTATTCACGTTGCCCGCCTGCAAGCAGAGAATGGTTCGACTGTCCAGAGGAGGCAGCGAATCGGCCTTCATCCGTCCCTGCCCGTCCACCGGCACGCGGACCACGCGGTTCCGGCCCAACCCCAGCATCCCCAGCGCTTTGGTGACGGAAGCATGAACCTCCGCGCCCACCACCACCGTAATCGGCGGCGCTCCAAAGAGGCCGTCGGCTTCCACGTCCCAACCGGCGCGGGCGAGCAGGGCATGGCGCGCGGCGGCCAGGGCGGTAAAGTTGGCCATCGTGGCGCCGGTCACCACCGCGCCGCCGGTTCCCTCCGGCAGACCCAACAGTTGGCGCACCCATTCCAGCGCAATCTCCTCCAGCACGATGGCCGTCGGCGACTGCACAAAGAAGGCCGCATTCTGATCCCACGCGCTCACCAGCCAACTCGCCGCCAGCGCCGTGGGCAAACAACCGCCGTTCACAAATCCGAAGAAGCGCCCATTGTTCTTGGCCACCGTAGCCGGCGACCCATAAGTATCCAGCAGATGCAGAACCGCCTCTGAATTGGTGGGCCCCGGCGGTAGCGGTCCGCGCAGCGCGCTCAGCGCCGCAACCGCCTCCGGCGTGGGCGCAACCCCGCGCCCATCCACGCCCTCCAGATAATCCATGGCGGCGCGCGCGGCGCGCTTCAGCAGCGCGGTTCGCGCTTCGACGGCAGAGGCGGCAGGCTGGGACGAATGCGTCGAATGGGAGGGATGCGAGGCGGCCATGGGCAGTCCTCAGTCTAGCACCGGGGCCGAGTCTCGCCGCGCCGCGCCAGCCGTTGGCAATGGGCCGGTTTCTGAGTGGCCGGCCACTCGGCAGGAACTCGGAGACAGGGATCGATATCGCGGCTTCACTGAGCGCCGTGGCCTGTTCTCGTCAACCGAGATTCGTCCGTGGGCAATTCGATGAAAACTGACCGACTTCAAGAAACCGATCCTACTTCGCTTGAGCCTCTCAGTGTGGGAGTAGGTGACTTTGGTGGCGTCCGCGGAGAATATGCCGCGAGCCTACGACAACGATTTGCGCTGTAAGTTCCTTGGGGCCTGTAGCAGGGGCGAGGGATCCGGCCGAACTTGCGCAGTTTCTCGGTTTGAGCACGGGTTGGGCGTACGCCAACGCCCGATCGAGTTACTCGCGAAGCATCACAGGAGGCGCATTAGCTGCTTGCTTCGTTACCTCATCCAGCATTTCGCGTAAGCGTCCGAGATAGTAGAGGTCAAAGTCGCGCCCGCCCGATTCGGGTAGGAGGTTGGCACGTTCAAATTCCGCTCGCCAAGCCTCTTCGGCTTCAGGCTGGTGGCAGGTGATCGTAAAGTACGCACAGGCAGGAAAGTAGTCTTTCTTTCCGGGGTTCCAGCTCTTTGCGGAGAGGCTGCGCTGCCACCACTTTTCCGCCATAGCGCGGTCCGCTAGCAAACATGCCGCGCGCAAAACAAAACTGCCGCAACGCTCAGCCCAGTAGATTTTCTCTTGATCGTAGCGAGTCTCGGCCTCGCGAAACTTGCGGGTGGCGCTCTCCATCTCTCCTCCGTCGAAGTAATAGTCACAGGCTACAAGAAGCAGAAATGTGTGATCGAGGCTCGGCGTATTCGTTGCCGCGATCCTCTCAACCAGTTCGATATCGAAATCCTTTGGACGGAGGAGAGTCACTGTCGTAGCTTGGGCCATCGCCAGGATGCGACGGTAATCCTCAAGCACGCTGCCGGTAAGAATCTGATAGATGCGAGCACCATCCGAATAGGTTGCGGTTTCCTGCGCAGGGATGAGATTGCCCGCAAAGAACACGAGGTTGATTGTTGCGAGCTGACCAAGAAATTCCCAGGACGCCTCATAGTGGGAGCCTTTGGCGGTTAACATCCCAAGAAGTGCAATGGATCCCACGAAGAGATTAGCCAAAGTTCCTCCAGCCGCTCCGCTGATCGATTGCCAGCGGTTATAACTGAGGGGATTCTTGGGAATCATGCTCACTCCGCCGGCAAATACGCACTTCCAAGAGCGTGGCAGGACGAACTGCCATCTACCGTCCTCTAGCGCGGCGTGGAGTGGGCCAATGCGGAAAGAGAGAAGCTTCATTCCAACCATCTGTCCAGCAACAATGTGCCCCAGTTCATGGAAGGTAATCGCAAGGATCAATGCGCCGAACCAGATCAGATTGGCGTGGAGGAAGTTCGAGTTGGATGGCAGGTTTGCTTGGAGAGACCAGCGTTGGCAGAGCGAGTTGCCAAGGAACAATCCGCCCACCATGACAGCCACAGCTACGTACAGCGAAAGCGAGGCGGTCCCGTCGCCTTTGATTCGGGCGGGGCGAGTCATCTGAAAAAGGGGCTGACCGCCGGATTCTTGAGGGAGAAAAGCAATCATGATGAGGATTCCTGCCGCCACTTGAATCAGGCCGAAGACGGGCAATCCAAGCCACCCGTTGGAACTGCTTCCCGAATAGCGAGCCATGATCGCGGATCCGACAAGAAGTGGCGCGGAGCCGGCGAGAAAGGCGGCGCCACATGCGATCGCCCAAATTCTACCGCTCTGCTTTCCACGAAGAAACTGCACGGCAGCGAATGCGCTGGTGATGCAGATCGCTCCGGGCGAAACCGCAAGCAGAAGGAGTGACAGTCGAACAACCCACAGCATTGCGACCTGCTGAGGTTCGAACTCACCATCCTGGTAAATACGGCCCGATGAGTCTTGAATCAAACTGAAGATGAATGGAGGGATCGAAACTGCGGCGAAGCCATAAACAAAAGGAACGACGAAGAACAGTCGAACGATCAATTTCCGAAGTCGGGGCACAAATCCGCCTTTCAGAATCGAACTGCACGAACCTGGCTTTGTTCTAGGACTCTGCTTGCACTCTAGCATTCCGTGGTTGAGTCCGTAAACCGGGAAATGTGTCACAATCCAGACATTGGGCTCAATCTAGCTTCGATGGGTCATGGCTCTCGGCTCTCGCATCTAAGATGGCAATATCCGGTCAATTCGCTCATTCAGATAGTCTTAGCGCGAATGACGGATTGGTACCGCTAAACTCCCATCTCGCATGGAGGATTCCCGGTCCACGCCGAATCGCCAATCCTCGGTGCGAGGGAAGCCGGCGCTGGAAACGTGGTGCGGGCTGCTTGCGCCAGTTGACCGCGAGGGCCATTTCTCCGGACTCTTATCCGTAAGGGAAGATTGAGACATCCGGCGCGCGCCCGGTTGCGAGGATTCAAGACTCTACAATATCTTCTGCCGCCGTTCGTCTACAGGAATGGATGGGGCGCTGAAAGATGATCTCGACGATGGAGCAAGACCGGCAAATCTCCGAAGTCATCGCGGCAGAAGGATCCCGGCTGCGCAGTTTCATCCGCAAGCGGGTGCCGAACGAAGCCGACGTGGAAGATCTTCTCCAGGAGGTTTTCTACGAACTCGTGGAAGCCAATCGACTGCTAATGCCGATCGACTACGTAACCGGCTGGCTTTTTCGCGTGGCGCGCAATCGCATCACGGATCTCTTCCGCAAGAAAAGGCCAGAGACCTTCAGCGACGCGGCGGTCATAGGCGAAGACGGCGAGTTGCTGCCGATCGAAGATCTAGTGCCATCGCCCGATGCCGGCCCGGAAGCGCTCTACGTCCGCAGCGTGCTGCTCGATGAGCTGGAATCCGCGCTCGGCGAACTGCCCGCCGAACAGCGTGAGGTCTTTATCGCCCACGAACTGGAGGGGCGCAGCTTCAAAGAGCTGTCGGCGGAAAGCGGCATAAGCGTCAACACACTGCTCTCGCGCAAGCGCTACGCGGTACTCCATCTCCGCCAGCGATTGCAGAGCATTCACGACGAGTTTACGAGGAAATGAGGAACGCGAATGGAAAACGGTTGGATCAAGAGAAACAAATGGATCTTCTTTGTGGCCCCGCTGGCGGTCGCGCTTCTGATCGCGATCTGCGGCGAAGTGGTGATGCACCTGTGGAATTGGCTGCTGCCCGTGCTGTTCGGATGGCGCCAAATTGACCTCTGGCAGGCTCTCGGATTGCTGGTTCTCTGCCGGATTCTCTTCGGTGGCTTTGGCAGTCATGGTTCCGATCACCGCAAGCACCGGGGGCCATCGGCCGAGCACTGGGAGCGGATGACCCCCGAGGAGCGCGAGAAGTTCCGCCAGGAGATGCGCTCGCGCTGGTGCGGTTCCGGAGCGCCAGCCAGCGAAACCGGCGAGACGGCGTAGCGGTGAATGGCCGGAGAATGGATGCGCTTTCATTCTCCGGCCGAGCTTCCCGCCTCGAATCCTGGGCGTGCTTATGGCGATCGCCGGTTCGAACTATCGGGTTTATCTCTGGCCGCTGCCTGCAAGTTATTCCTTTCCTTAGATTGTGGGTACCGGCGGCGTCCTTAGGGAAATGTCGCTGGTCCTCTGGCTCCTCATCTTCGGCGTCAACGCACAACGATGGAGGCTGCAAGCCATCGCGGCAGTTCCCTGATCCCTGATCTCTGATCTCTGATCCTTGCTCCCTGAAATGCTATGCTCACAGGCGAGATGCACAGTCTTCTCCCGCTGCAATTTGTCGCCGTGGCCTTGCTTATTCTGGCCAATGCCTTCTTTGTGGCTGCCGAGTTCGCCCTGGTCTCGATCCGCGAAACGCGCATCGAGCAGTTGCTGGCCGCCGGGGTGCCCGGAGCCCGCGCCGTCCGCCGCTTGCAGCAGGATCTGGACGACTTTCTCCCCGCTGTCCAACTGGGCGTCACCCTCTGCTCGCTGGCTCTGGGCTGGCTCGGCGAGCCGCTGGCCGCCTCCGTTCTGATGGGCTGGCTGAGCGCCCTGCCCCTCACCCAGGCTCACGCGCTGATTTACGCCCACGTGGCCGCCATCGCGCTCGGCTTTGCCCTCATCACTTACTTTCATGTGGTGGTGGGCGAGCTGGTTCCCAAGTCCCTGGCCCTGCGCCGCGCCGAAGCGCTTGCGGTGGCCGTGGCGCCGCCCATGCTGGTCTTCATGGCCATCGTCCGGCCCGCCGTGCGCGCCCTCAAGGTCTCGGCCGGCGTCATTCTTCGCGGCTTCGATATTCCCATCACCGAGCGCGCCCAGGTGCACTCGCCCGAGGAACTCAAGCTCATCGCCACCGCCGCCCGGCGCATGGGAGTCTTGCCCAAGTTCCAGGAGACGCTCATCCACCGCACCCTGGAATTGGACGAGGTATCCATCCGCGAGATCATGACCCCGCGGCAGAAGATTTTCTCGCTGCCCTCGAACATCCTGCTTGAAGCAGCCAGCGCCAAGGTCATCGACCGCCATCATTCGCGCATACCGGTCTACGACGAGACCCGCGGCCCCGAGCACATCGTCGGCGTCGTCTACTCCAGGGACCTGGCGCGGCTCATGTTCTTCCGGCACGTAGCGCGTCTGCCCGCTCTTTCTGTCGACTTCAAGCTCAGCCAGATCATGCGCGACGTGCTCGTCGTTCCTGAAACCAAGAGCGCCCTCGACCTTATTCGCGACTTCCAGCAGCGCCACCGCCAGATCGCCATTGTGGTGGACGAATACGGCTCGACGGTGGGCCTGGTTACGGCCGAGGACGCCATCGAGCAGCTTACCGGCGAGTTGGAAGATGAGTTCGATGCGCCCGCGCTGCCCGCGCTCACCACCGCCTCGGGTGCGCTGCTGATGGACGGCGGCGTGAACCTTCGCGACCTGGAAACCCAGATGCAGTGGAGCCTGCCCCGCGACGGCGGTGTGGAAACCCTGGCCGGCTTCCTGCTCATGCGCCTCGGACACATCCCCGAAGCCGGCGAGTCGGTGACCTTCGAAGGCCGGCGGCTCACGATCATGGAGATGGAAGGCCGCCGCATCGGCAAGGTCCGCGTGGAGGCGGTCGAGGAAAGATGAAGACTGGTCCGCGCGGGCGCCCAGCTTGCGGTAGACTTTCTCCGGTGAACGTGCGGCATTTTGCCAGCGCCTAATTCCGCCCAAGCCAATCCGGGCTTGAGCCCAGAGGAGGATTTCTTCGCGGAGTGAACCAAAATCCTCCCAGTTTCCGCACTCCGATCGGAGGGCTCAAAATGAGACTTGTCAGCTGCATCGCGCTCTTGGCAACGATTCTTCCCACAGCCTTCGCCATTCCTCCTGGAGCATCCTCAACCGGAACCCGAATCGACTTTTCCTCTCTCGATCAAAGCCGGCCGCGCAATGTTTCCGGAACGCTCTACCTGCCTGCAAACGCCGCGGGGCCATCGCCGGCCGTGGTCATGATTCACGGCACCATGGGAATCGACGCCCGCGGCACACTCTATAGGCAGCCCCTTCTCGATGAAGGAATTGCCATCTTTGAAGTCAATTTCAAGGATGGAATCTACAAGTCCCCCATGGACCGCCCGTCGATCGAGACGTTCCTCCCATTGGCATTCGCGGCGCTGAAAGAGCTGCGAAAATTGCCCGCTATCGATCCCAACCGCATCGCAATCATGGGGTTTTCGCTGGGAGGCGCAATCGCCCTGAGGACGGCGGTCGATGAGGACCGAAAGAAATGGATGGGGGATGAGAACGGATTCGCGGCCCACGCGGCGTTCTATCCGGTGGCCAAGGTCTTCCTGCCCATAGTCGAGCAATGTGGCGGGCTGACCGGCGCTCCCATCATCGTGTTCTACGGAACTGCCGATGTCTACGGCGACGGAGACAGCATTCCTAAACTGAAAACCCTGCTGCAGAAGAAATTTCATTTCAACTTGATCGCCGTCGCGTATTCCGGCGCCGCGCATGCATTCAACCTCAATGCGCCTCCCATGACCTATATAGATCCCGCCGCCAAGCATTGGAAGGGTTATACGTCCTATGACCCGCGGGCCACAGCCGATTCACTCACCAAGGTCGTGGCGTTTCTGCGTCAAAACCTGGCCGCCAAGTGAAGGCCGGCCTTCGTAGGATGAATGCCGTACCCATGATGCGCTCGATCCCGATGGCGCAGCCCTCCATTGCGCGACCGCTTCGCCCATGGGGCCGGAACGGATGGGCGCCAATCCGTCTCAATCGATTGATTTTGCGGTTTGACTTTTAACTTTCCAACTGCAACTTTTGTGTTATACACTGGCGAGGTTCCGGCAGATTCCCCTTCCGGCAATATCCCCTCAGGAGCATCCCAGATGAAATGTCCCCCATTTCCATCCGTCTACGCGCTGGCGTCGCTGACTCTTGCTTTGGGTCTGGCGGCGATTGCGCCTGCCCAGGCCCCTAGCCCCCTGATTACCGGGAACATCGACAACGCGCAACGAGTGACATTGCCCGGCAACACGCGCCCGGAGGCGATTGCCGCCAACGACCTGGGCGTTGCGGACGCCGGCTCACCGCTCGACGCCTTGCAGCTCGTCCTGCAACGATCCCCCGAAGGCGAGGCCGCCTTTACTCAATACCTTGGCGAGTTATACGATTCCAAGTCGCCCAACTATCACAAGTGGCTCACCAACGAGCAGATCGGCGCCCTCTTCGGCCCTGCCGCCGAAGACATCTCCATGGTTGAGAATTGGCTGACTTCGGAAGGCTTCAGCATCGACTCCGTCTCTCCCGACGGAACGGTGATCGAGTTTTCTGGAACCGCCGGGCAGGTGAGTCATGCGTTTCACGCTCCTCTGCACAACCTGAGCGTCAACGGCAAGGCGCATCTGGCCAACTTCAACGATCCTGATATTCCGGCTGCCCTGGCCCCGGTGGTGGCGGGCATTGCAAAGCTGAACGACTTTATGCCTCACGCTTTGAACCTGCGCCGCGCCGCCAGCCATGCCGACGGCAGGAAGGGGGTTGCGACCGGTGGCTTCACAGCCTACCTGGGGGCAGCCGATCTGGCCACGATCTACAACTTCAATCCCCTCTTCAAGGCGGGGATCACTGGCAAAGGCCAGACCATCGTCCTGATCGAAGACACCAACCAGTACAGCGCGGGCGACTGGGCTACCTTCCGCAGCGTCCTCGGTCTCAGCGCCGCCTTTCCCTACGGCACCCTCACCCAGGTCAACCCCACGGGGACAAACAGATGCGTGAATCCTGGGGTCGGGACAATCGGGGGGACCGGGGACAACGCCGGAGACGATGTTGAAGCAGCCATCGATGTCGATTGGTCTTCAGCCGCCGCTCCCAATGCGGCCATCGTGAACGCGGCCTGCGCCGACACCAAAACCCAGTTCGGCGGCTTTCTGGCCCTCGCTAACCTGCTCCAGGGAAGGAATCCGCCTCCCGTCGTCAGCATCAGCTACGGAGAGGCCGAGGCCCTCAACGGAGCTGCCGAGAACTTCTACATCTACAAGCTCTACCAGACCGCTGCCGCTGAGGGCGTCTCCGTATTCGTCTCCTCCGGCGATGAAGACGCATCCAGTTCGGCGGGAGGTTCCGTCTCCACCTACGGCATCGGCGTCAGCGGATTCACCTCGACTCCCTACAACATCTCGGTTGGCGGCACCGACTTCGGCTACATTCCCCTCGGCACCCCCGGAACCTACTTCAACACGGCCAACGGGCCTAACTTCCAGTCCGCGGTCTCTTACATCCCGGAGATCCCCTGGAACGACTCCTGCGCCGGCGGCCTGCTGGTGGCAGCCATCGGTCCTCCTTTTACGACCTATGGACCGGACAGCGTGTGCAACAACTACCTCGACTTTATAACTCAGGCCGAGGCAGACGAGGGCGTATTGTTGAACGCCATTGGCGGCAGCGGAGGCCCCAGCGGTTGCGCCGCGGGTAATCCGTTGCTGAGCGGCGTCGTCAGCGGAAGCTGCCAGGGCTATGCCAAACCCTACTGGCAGAAACTCGTCGGCGTTCCCGCGGACGGCGTTCGCGACATTCCCGACGTCTCGCTCTTTGCGTCCAACGGATTCTGGGGCGTCTACTACGCCGCCTGCATCTCCGACCCCACAGGCGGTTCCGGCTTCACGCCCTGCACGGGCGATCCGTCTACCTGGGCCGGCTTCGGCGGCACCTCGGTCTCCAGTCCCATCTGGGCCGGCATCCAGGCGCTGGTCAATCAGAGGACCGGCCAACGCTGGGGCAACTCCAACACCGTCCTCTACAGCCTTGCCGCCGCCGAGTATGGCAAATCCGGCAATGCCTCATGCAACTCCTCGCTCGGAAACGCCATTGGCGCGAAATGCCTCTTCAACGACGTAACGCAGGGAGACAACGTGGGAGCTTGCCAGGCCACCGAAATCGGTGGGAAGCATCCTGTGTCGATCCCGATCGAGTGCTTTATCGACGGCGGAACCTACGGGATTCTTTCCACGTCAGACTGGGCTCCAAATCCGGCCTACAACGCCGGCGTTGGATGGGATTTCACCTCCGGCATCGGCACCGCCAACGCCGCCAACATCGTCAACGCGAACTGGCCGCTGCCCAGGTAGGAGTCCCGGCAGAGAAGGAGTTCACAACAAAGGCTGTCCAGCCGTTCCACGAAGCCGCCCCCGGTGGGCGGCTTCCTTCTTTTCATCCGCTGCCGTGCTCTCACAATAACTTGCCGCCTTTGGCGTGCCGAGGAATAGAATCGTGCCGATGGATCGAATGGCGGTCCGCGGTGCTCTGCGCAGGCTGGCGATGGCCGGGATGGGGGTACGAGCGGAGCTTGGCCGCCGTGGATGGAGGAAGGCTGATGGGAGACAAGGGCAAGAAGAAGCACCAGCACGGCGAGGGGAAGGATAAGCTTTCGGGCGGCGAGAAGCAGGATTCTCCGAAGATCGAGAAGAAGGACTCTTCGAACGGCAAGAAGCCGGGCGACGAGTCGGCGCCGGCCGTCAGCGCCAAAGCCTTGCATTTGGGCAAGGACTGCGACTACGAGCGCGAACTGAGCCGTTTGCAGGTTGAGCTGGTCAAGCTTCAGGAGTGGATTCGCTACTCGAACCTGCGCGTGGTGGTGCTCTTCGAGGGCCGGGATGCGGCCGGCAAGGGCGGCGCCATCAAGCGCATCACCGAATCCCTCAATCCCCGCGTCTGCCGGGTGGTGGCCCTGGGCACGCCCACCGAGCGCGAGAAGACCCAATGGTACTTCCAGCGCTATGTGCCTCATCTGCCCTCGGCCGGCGAGATGGTGCTCTTCGACCGCAGTTGGTACAACCGCGCCGGCGTGGAGCGGGTGATGGGCTTCTGCACCGAAGCCCAGTATCAGGAGTTCATGCAGAGCTGCCCGGAGTTCGAACGCATGCTGGTTCGCTCCGGCATTGTGCTTATCAAGTACTGGTTCTCGGTGAGCGATGCCGAGCAGGAGCGCCGCTTTCAGGACCGCATGGACAAGCCCACCAAGCGCTGGAAGCTCAGCCCCATGGATCTGGAATCGCGCAAGCATTGGGCCGAGTACTCGCGCGCCAAGGACGAGATGTTCGCCATTACCGACACCAAGCAGGTTCCTTGGTGGGTCGTCAACGCCGAAGACAAGAAGACCGCCCGGCTCAACGTCATCCATCACCTGCTCTCCATGATTCCCTATCGCGATTTGACTCCCGAGCCGCTGGCGCTGCCCAAGCTCGAAAAGTCGAAGTACGTCCGCCCGCCCATCCAGGAGCAAAACTTCATTCCCGAGGTTTACAAATAGGCATCTTCGCGCTCATGAACTGAGCGCCCCGTCTGTCGAAAGCCGCCCGCGCGCCAGCGGCAATCATCGATAGGTCTTTTCGGAACGGAGAAGAATGGCGGAGATGTAGACGGTCCCGGCCTTGCGGTCCAAGGTGAAGATGATCCGGTAAGTTCCAACTCGTTTCCGGAAGCGATGCTTCCACTCGGGACCCTTAAGCGGTTTTACGTCTCCAGCCAGGGGATCGGCTTCCATCTCGTCGATGGCGCGCTCGATCTGCGTCTGCCGGACGCGGGGCAGCCTCTTCAGTTCCTTGGCGGCCGAAGCGGAAAGCTCAACGGCCCAGTTCATCTTTCACTGTCCGCCAGGACTTGGAGTGCCCGGCTGCAATCTCCGCCTCTCCCCGGCTCACCTTCACCGCATCCCTGGGCGAAAGAGCGTCATCGCCAATATCGACGAGCCGTTTTGGACGCATCTGCAGGCGCCCGCCCTCAGCGCTCACCTCGACAAAATCGCCCGGCCGCAGCTTGAGCGAATCGAAGACCCGCTTGGGAATGACGACCTGCCGGCGCTGGCCGATCCGGCTCACCGCCATCGAACTGAGCGCATTTCCGCTAGACATACTTTCAGCCTAGCGGAAATACGGACGCTCGTCAAAGCCCCAAAAAAACCGGGGCAATGTGGCGCGCGTACAGGTTCTCGGTTACGTTCTTTGCGATTACAGGCTCGTTGGCTTCGAGCAGGTCGAGATAGCGGCGGCCCATTTTGGCCGCAATCTTGAAGCCGACGTGCAATAGCTGACGAAGGCTGGGGTTGTAGGCGGGCGAGCGCGGGTCGTGGCGCAGCGCGGAGGTGAATTGGACGCTGGACCAGCGCACCACCTCGGCAGGCGCGGGCAGCTTGGCCGGGTCGATGTCGATCACCGTTGCGTAGGGCGCGCAGAGTTCAGCCGAGTGCGCAAAGGCCTCGGCGTAGATCACCTTGGCCAGCGCCAGGCCGTCGCCCCCGGCTTCGGCCAGACCGATGATCTCTTCCAGCCAGGTGGTGCCCGCGGTCTTCAAATGCACGCCGGTGGAGAACGCCTTCATCGACGCGTGGATGGCCGGATAGATGCTGAACTTGTCGCTGCCGGAGTGGATGCTGAGCTTGAGGTTGGCGGGCAATCCGTAGGCGGCTACGGCGTGGCGGATGGCGGCCATATCGAGCGCCATCTCGCGGGCGAACTGGCCCGTATCGCCCACGTAGTCCACGCCCTTGTTGAAGCGGCCGCTGAACTTGGGAGCGATGGTTTGCACGGGGATGCCTTCATCGGCGATGGCGGCCAGGATGATGAGCAGCTCAGCGGGCGTCTGCGCGGCGTCGGTCTCGTCCATCGACACTTCGGCGATGAACTCTCCCTTGCCCTTTGCGGCCTCGATCCGACGATAGATCCTGCCGGCTTCCTGAACGGCAAGGAGAAACTTGGCCGCGGTCTGGCCAAGCTGCTCGGGCGCGATTTCGATAGGTTGGCCTGCGCCCTCCATCCGGATCGTTCCCAGCAGTTCGGAATGGCGCTCGACAAAGCTGTCGATCGAGGCTTGCCCGGCGGTCTTGCCGATATAGTCGGCCACGTCGATGGTGTAGAAGTCGCACGGCGCCAGGAAGCGCTCGACCGTTGAGAGGCTGATGTGGTCGGCGTCGCAGTAGTAAGGCAGCTTCCAGCCGAGTTCCTTGACAGCGGCGTCGGCCGCGGTGCGGGCCGACGCCGGTTCGGAGCCGATGATGGCGTGCTCGCGATTGGACTTGTTCCACACCGGGATCACGTCGATACCCGCTTTGGAGGCCAGGATGCACGCTTCGAGTTGAGCCTTGGACTGATGGGCGAATCGATCGCCCACTCCGATCGAGAACTTGTCAAGGATCGCCATGATCGTCTTTGGAACCCTTCCATGCATGGCTGGAATACCGGGCCGGTTACGGCAGTCGGGCCAACCTCACCGCTGCTTGTTTTGTGTGCTTTCGGGCCGGCGCCCAACTCACTTTCAGAGGTCTGACCACTAGGATACACTGTCCCTACTGACTCGCTCAATACCGCTTTGCGGATTTGGG
>JBEKPA010000082.1:0-12906 GCA_049521195.1 Occallatibacter sp. | reverse complement strand
GCGCCGGATGCTGCGAAACAATGAGTTTTCAGCAATGATGATTTCCCACCCTTTCCGCAGAAGAAAACGGAGAGGATGGGGGCACCCGGCGCAATGGATGGCGGTTTGGTATACACTCAATTGGACTTGGAAGCCCAAAATAGAAATTCCGGCTCAGCAGGGCCAATGTCGGCTAGGCGGCTATTGACGTTGGTCGGTGTAGCGGCGCTCTTTGCGGGTTGCGGTGCGGGTTCTGCACTCTTTGTTTGGAGATATGGGCACCTGGCCGCATCCGGCCTGGTATACCCCTTGTCCTTTCCCCTGTTGTGTGCGCTACTGTTTATGCGGACGCGCAGAGCTATTCTTGCTTGCCCCCTTATGATTGCGGCTGAGATCGTTGCAGTATACGTAACCGTGTGTTTGGGACTCGCAGCAATGGGGCTCAGGATTGAAAGCTGGGCCATCCCAGTGTTCGTAGGCGGTGCTACTGGTGGGGTCGGAGTGACTCTATCCTGTGCGGTCCCTTATAGGCAGGTGCTTTCGCGCTCCCGCCTGCTCGGTGCGGCTCTGGTTGGAGGCTTGGCTGCCCTACCCTTCTCGGCCGTGGCGATACCCTTCGGCCGGCCTGATCAGCGTCTGGCGGTCCTCGCTTTTGCCATCTGGGAAGCAGCCGTTGGCACATATTTATACGCGATTTGCACCAGTACGGATCAAGAGCCCGGAGATTCCAACACCTCCGCGTAGGAATACCAATATGCATATTGGTAGCGTTTCGCATATTCCACTCTATTCGTCTCTTCATGAAATGTTGATCCGGCGCTGGTTGGTCTATAAGGAAAAGGGTGAGGGCTAAAAGCAAGTCCTTCGACTTCGGTCGCCGCGGCGACCTCCGCTCAGGATGACAAGCGAGGATGGAGCACCCACTGTCTTGTTAGAATCACGAGCATGACCCTTTCAGCGCAGGATCGCGCCCGCAAGATCAAGATCGTTCTCTTCGACGTCGACGGCGTTCTTACCGACGGATCCATTTGGATCTACCCCATGCCGGTGGCGCTGCCGGACGGCTCGATCGTCACCAAGATGGTGGAGGCCAAGGGCTACAACGCTCACGACGGCGCGGGGATGACGCTGGCGCGGCTGGGCGGCATGAAGGTGGGCGTCATCACCAAGCGCATCAGCGAGACCGTGGCCCTGCGCGCACGCGACCTGAAGCTGGAGTTTGTCTACCAGGGATGTGCCTTCAAGATGAAGGCGATCCGCGAGATTATGGAGAAGGAAGGCGTGACCCTGGACGAGATCGCCTTCGTGGGCGACGACGTGATCGACCTGCCGGCGATGCGCCAATGCGGCCTTGCCGTAGCCGTGGCCAATGCGCGGGCAAAGGTGAAGGCCGAGGCCCACTACGTGACCCCCAGCAAGGGCGGCGAGGGTGCCGGGCGCGACGCGATCGAATTCATTCTCCAGGCGAAGGGATTGCTTCAGCAGTGCATCGATGCCTCCATTGATGAGGGCAACCCGGTCCCGCCCTCGATGGACATCGGCAAGGGCGGGGAGGACTTGCCGTCCAGGCAATAGTATGGAGACCAACGCACAACGAGCGGTCGTGCTGTTGAGCGGAGGGCTGGACTCAGCCACGGTGCTGGCCATCGCCCGCAGCGAAGGCTTCGAGCTGTACGCCCTCTCGTTCTCCTATGGCCAGCGCCACATTGTTGAGCTTGAAGCGGCCCGCCGGGTCGCAGCATCGATCGGCGTCGCGGCGCATCGCATTGCGGCCATCGATCTAAGGGTCTTCGGCGGCTCCGCGCTCACCGGCGACATCGATGTGCCCAAGGGGCGCACGGCGGGCGAGATGGCCGCGGGCATTCCCATCACCTACGTCCCCGCGCGCAACACCATCTTTCTTTCGTTTGCGCTTGCCTGGGCCGAGGTGCTGGGATCGAGCGACATTTTCATCGGCGTGAACGCGCTGGACTACAGCGGCTATCCCGACTGCCGGCCGGAGTTCATCCAGGCATTCGAAAAGATGGCCAACCTGGCCACCAAGGCCGGGGTCGAAGGACGAAAGGCGCTCAGAATTCACACTCCGCTGATCGCTTTGACGAAGGCGCAGATCGTTCGCAAGGGTATCGAACTGGGCGTGGACTACGGCCTCACCAGCAGTTGCTACGATCCGTCGCCGGCGGGTGCGCCGTGCGAGCAGTGCGATTCCTGCCTTCTGCGGCGAAAGGGCTTCCGCGAGAACGGAATCGACGACCCGTTGCTGTATGGCCGAGCGGGCGGCGGAGCTTCCTGACCATCTGCGGCTGCTTGCCAGGCTATTGCGGCGAACGGACGTAAAGCGGATCAGGCTTCCGGCGCAGGGTTTTCGGCGGCGGCCTCCATGCCGGTGAGGATGGACTGCATCTCGACGAACTCAGCGCGGCCGTGGAGGGGTTTGAGGCGGGGATCGGCGAGCATCTGGAAGAACCACGGACAGCGAGTCTCGTCGGCGGCGCGCAGTTCGGAGAGCGCGGTATCGAGGTCGCCGAGTGCGACATGGACGGCGGGATTGAACGAGTTGAGGACGAAGCGTTCCCGGCTCAGCCATTGCATGCGTTCCAGAATGACTCGGGCCTCGTCCGGGCGGCCCGCGCAGGCCAGGGCATAGGCGTGGACGGCGCCCGCGAGATCGAAGTACGGCGAACGCTGAACCAGGTCTTGCGCAAGCCCAAGGGCACGGGCCGCGTCTCCATTGAAGGCAAGAATCATCGCCCCATAGAGGGCGGCGCCTTCGTGCTCGGGGAAAAGAACCAGGGCTTGGCGAATCTGCTGGACGCTCTCCTCGGGCTGACCGGCTAGGTGGAGCGCCCAGGCCAGACGGGCGTGCAGCCAGGGCGCAAAAGGATCCTGGCGAAGACCGGCGCGCAGCAACTCGATAGCCTCGGCAAAGCGGTGGCGGCTGAGCGCGAACATCGAGCGCAGGCGCGTGATCCAGGGATCGTGGGGCAGATGGGCGGAGAGGGAAAAGCACCGAAGAGCCGCGGACAAATTGCGATCCACATGGAAGTTGATCCAGCCGAGCGCGGGCAGTATGGCCTCCGCGCGAAGAGGAAGATCGGGAACCGGCTCACCACTCCAGCGACCAAGACCAGTCGCCGGCGACGCCGAGTCATCACCCCAGCCATAAAGATGCGTTGCTGGCGGCGCCGACTCCGCCGTGCGGCGCACCAGGTCCGCGGCCACGGCTGGAGACATAAAGCCGTAAAACGCCTGGGTGACGCCCAGATTCACCAGATCGACCTTGGCGGCGATCAGCGAGGGGTCCAGTTCGATGGCGCGCAGGAGGTGTTGCAGGCTGTCCTGCATCCGGTGGCGCTGGAGGGTCTGCCACTCATAATGGGCGCGCTGGTAGAGCTCGTAGGCCTCGCGGGAGTCCGACCCCGGCGGTGAAGGACTGTCCTTGGCACTCCAGGAAGCAAGGCCCGCTTCCTGCGACCCGCGGTCGGATTCGGAGCCGGTCGCCGCGGCTGCGGAGATGGAAAGGACGCCCGAGTGCAGGCGGAAGGCGAGGCGATCGCCGAGTTCGGTTTCGAGTCCAGCGATGCGGCTATGCGGCACGATCAGGTCTTCCACCCAGATCTGGGAGCTATCCTCGACCCGGATCATCTCCGCCCGGAGGCGGAAATGCGAGGGCAGGGCGCGCAGGGTTCCGGCCAGGACGAGGTCGGCTTTGAGGATCGCGCCGATTTGCTGCGCGCCGAGGTCTTGGGAGGCCAGCATGAAGACCGAATCCCGGGCCAGGACGGTAACGGCCGGAGCCTGAGCGTTGCTCAGCCGGACCATGGTCTCCTCGGCGATGGCTGGACCAAGATGCTCGGGAATGCCGAAACCGGTAGCGAAAGGCGGAATGGCCAGCCGGGGAAGCGCAAGGGCCGGCGCGACGCCGTGCGGGCGCACCTCGGCGGAGAAGCGGTATCCGCGCTTGTAGACGGTCTGGATGCACTGTTCCGGCTCCAGCCGCGCGCGCAACGAGGAGAGGCACTTGGGAACGCTGTCGGCGGTGACGTGCACATCGCCCCACAGGGCCTGGCGCAGCTCGAGGGGCGAAACGATCTGGCCGGCATGGGCCACCAGCAAACGGAGCGCCGCCAGCTCCTTGGGCGGCAGATGAACGACCGCCTCTCCGCGCAGGAGAGTGCCGTCGGCCTGCAGCCGGAAGCCTGCAAAAAAAAGCGCTTGATCCCCGCGGCCAGCGTCTGTCCCCGGGGATCCCGGATCTTTCGGTCCGGGCAAGGCGGACGAAAGCGGTTTCCGCCGATCCGATGAATCTCCCTCGATGTTCCGGTTAACCTGCTTGCCCATGCCTTACCAACCGTTCAAGACGAATGGCAGCTTCCGAAAGTTGCCTCGGGAAGCTGCGTGGCTGGCATCTGAAGAAGATCTGCGTTGCCGTCACCAAGAACAGCCCTGCTTCAGATTACCTAGCGGAGGATGACCTCATTATCCTGATTCCGAACAAATCCCACGGACCCTGCAACGATTTTTTTCCACTCAAAGTAATTCAAGAGTGGTTACTTGTTTACTATATAGATATTAAGCGATAATGGGGGCATCTTGTTGAATATATTTTATTTGGAATCGCTTTGCGCAGGTAAGTTTCTGCCCGTCTCCCTTTTGAGCGTGAAGGGCTCGAGGAGGACGCGAGGCCGGGTGGCTGAGAAGGCTGACGCGAATGAAGTTGGCTGCGCTGGTGCCGGGAGAGCCGCGAGAGTTCCGGATTGGAGGCATGGCGTGGTGAGGCAGAGGACGGTGGCTTCGCTGGCGGGAAATTGCGGGGGGCGAATCGGGCTGAGTTGGATTTGAGGTAGCGCATGCGGATTCTCAGTTGTACGCGTCAAAAATCCCCTTGCATTCGGCGGGCAGACTGTGAGATAACTACGTCATGCGTAGTACGCAAAACGTAGTAGACGCCGAACCGGCTCCGGGAATGGGGCACTACTCCGACCCGCCGCTGCTGGTGCTTGCCAGCCTCGCCAATGGACCGAAGCACGGGCACGCGATGATCGAAGACATTGAGCGCCTTTGCGGAACCCGTCTGGGTCCGGGGACGCTGTATGGGGCAATTGCGCGGCTCGAGCTGCAATCCTGGATCGAGCCGCTGCCGCCGGAGGAGCGCCGCCGGCCCTATCGCATCACGGCTGAGGGGCTGCGGGTTCTGCGCGCAAAGCTGACCACGCTGCATCGGTTTGCCGAAGCCGGACTGCAACGGTTGGAGCCGTTATGAATCCCGCGCTGGCTCGCCTGCTTACGCGCCTCTATCCGCAACCGTGGAGAAAGCGGTATGGCGCCGAGTTTGAGGCGTTTCTTCTGGATGGCCATGGCGGCCTCGGCGCGACTGCAAACGTGGTCTGGTCGGCAGCTTGTGAACGCATTTCCCCAACACAAGGAGGCAAAATGGATCGAGATCCCCTTTCCTTTGGCGGCGTCACGAGAAAGCCGAGCGCCTTTCTTCCCCTTGCCATGTCGCTCACGGCCCTGGCGGTGGTGCTGGGCCACATCGTGATCTATGGCGTGGCCCGCGAGGCCGATGAGGGAGCCGCCGCGCACATCTGGCAGCTTCTCATGGCTGGCCAGGTGCCAGTCGTGGCGTTCTTCGCCATCAAGTGGCTGCCCAGGGCTCCAAGGGCCGCGCTGGCCGTACTCGCCCTCCAAGCCGGAGCTGTGCTGGCATCGATGGCTCCGGTGTTCTATTTCAATCTGTGAATGGCCTACTCTCCCGCGCCCGGAATGTAATGGTACTCGATCTTGGCGGGCTTCTTGGGCGCGTCGCCGGTCAGGTCGTGGGTGTGCCAGACCACTGACTCGGCGGCCACCTCGGGATGCTTGCGCAGGAACTCCAGGGCGTAGACGCTGGCGGTGGGGTCGTCCTTCTGGTCGGCGAATTTGGCGCTCTCGATGGCGGCCTTGGCCTTCTCGCCCAGCCGCCGGTAGAGGATGGCGAGCTGGTAGTGGGCAGCCAGATCGTCGGGATCGACGGCTTGCAGGCGCTCGTAGGCGTTGCGCGCGGCGGCGTAGTCGTGCTGCTGGTAGTAGCTGAAGCCGAGTTCGCGCAGGGCGTCCTTGGCGCGGGGGTACTTGGCCAGCACGGCCTCGAGGTCGGCGATGGCCTCCGCTACCTGGCCGGCGTTGCGCTCGACCAGAGCCCGGTAGTAGAGGGCGCGAGGATCGCCGGGGAGCAGGGCGAGCGCCTTGGCCAGATTCGACTTGGCGTCGTCGTACTTTTCCCAGGAGATCTCCACCACAGCCATATTGGTGAAGGCGTCGGCGTAGTCGGGGCGCAGGGCGGCCACGCGCTCAAAGGCATGCACGCTGGCCTGGTACTGCTGTGCGTCGAGTAGGCCGATGCCGTAGTTGTTCCAGCGCATCCACTCTTTGTTCTCGGATGGGTCAGGCGGCTGGGGCGCGTTCTCGCCGATCTTGAAGGTCTTGGTCTCCGACGCCATATCGACGATCGGCAGCGGGTATTGCTTCTGGTCCATCGCGTAGTCGATGAAGTGCTGGTTGAAGCGCCGGTATCTTACGCTGGCGGTCAGGGCGATCTGGCCGGTCATGTTCTTCGGCAGGCGGAACCGATAGCGGACCAGCTGCGACCGGCCGGACTGGAAGGCGTTGTTGTAAGCCAGCACCCGGTTGTGCCAGATCTGGTGCAGGTCATTCAGCTCGCCCTTGACGTTGATGAGGCGGTTGGTGAAGGAGTGGGCGGAGGGGTCGAGATTGCCGTCGGGCTGGATGAAGCCGCTCTCGGCCAGCGTCTTGCCGGAGCCGTCCTTGACTGTGAAGTCCACCCAGGCCTCGTAAAAGTCGCGCTGCTCGGGGATGAACGAGTGCCCGATGCCCTTGTTCTGAATGACGACGTCGGCGACCAGGGTTTCGCCGGGGGCGAGCGAGAAGCTGGCGAGGCCGAGCGGGGCGACGAGGACTTCATCGCCAGGCGCGGCTTCGGCGCCCTCCTTTTCGAGGCCGAAGATGTCCACGTTGAGAACGCCCTTTCCGTCCGGGCCGTTCTTGAGGAAGGCAACGAGTTTTTCAGCTTGCTCGTCGAATTTGTAGTACTGCGGCATGAGGGTGTTGCCGCCCAGCCAGCGGTGCGAGACGAGTTGGCCGTCCTTGGCGCCGGGGTCGATGGCGCCCGCGGGCAAAGGCTCGC
This sequence comes from Occallatibacter sp., assembly GCA_049521195.1. Classification (GTDB taxonomy): domain Bacteria; phylum Acidobacteriota; class Terriglobia; order Terriglobales; family Acidobacteriaceae; genus Telmatobacter. The sequence goes on along the minus strand of JBEKPA010000082.1, from coordinate 5,741 downwards.
GAAGCATGTGGCAGGTCTGGCAGGTGGAGACCGAGTCCTTGCGATAGAAGGGCAGCGGAGACTGCTTGGTGAAGCTGGCGCCCTGCCACTCGTCGTAGAGCGAGATGGCGCGGAGCCACTTATAGTCGTCGAGCGAGCGCGGGATGGCGGCCTTGTGGCAGGCGGCGCAGAATTCGGCGGTCTGGTAGAGGGGGCGCATCACGGCCTTGGAATGGCGGTCGAGATGGGCCAGGATTTCGGCGTCGGAGACGGGGCGCGCGGTGGGCGCGCCGGCTTCGTCAACCAGGACGGCGGGGATTCCCATGACGTAGCTGCCCGTTCCGGTCGCGTCCGTGGAGATGATGGAGTGGCAGGTGGAGCAGGTGATTCCTTCGTCCTCGAACGGGCGCTTCTTGGGCATGCCCTGCGACAGGTCGCCGCTGAGCAGCGCGACCGGGTTGTGGCAGCCCTCGCAGTGGCGGGAGTACTGCACTCCTTTCTCGTCGATGAGCAGGTTCACATTCTTGAGGTACCACGGGGCGCGAAAGCTGTTGGAGTGAACCGATTGGCGCCACTGCCGGTAGGCCTCCTGGTGGCAGTGGCCGCAGTACTGGGCAGTATAGAAGCTCTTGGGGCTCAGGAACTGGCCGTTGGAGGAGGTTGCGTTGGAGGGAAGAAACGGCGCGTCCTTGCCGAAGGCGTAGTTGTAACGGGAGGCGACGGAATCGTGGAAGGGAGTCGTTGGCCCTGTAATGCCGGTGGGGGCGGAGTAGGCCGGAGTTGTCGCGGGAGTAGGCGTGGTGGCCGAAGAGGCTGGAGGTTCCGTGCCGGCGCGCACCGCCCCTGCGATCGGCGGCCAGGCGGCCGCAAGGGCCAGAACGATGATGACGGCGGGGATAAGCCGGCGTGGCAAGACAGTCCTGAGGGCTCTCTTGAGCGCAGTCTCGAACATGGTCCGGTGATCTCCCTGGGGAAAGCTCGTTCCTCGACGGCGGGATTTGAGGGGAAGCCGCGGGAACACCTGAACCGTAGCAGGGTTGAGGGGCGGAATGCGTCCATCGAAAGGTGGAGGGCCGGTAGCACAGCCAGGGCAAACGCATCTTAACTTGCTTCTTTACGGGAGGAGAAAACACCGCGCAAAATATTGAATTCATGTGTTTTGTAACAAGGGCACGACTTCAGTCGTGCCCTTTTACAAGACTGACCGTGGATAGCCATCAGGAAGTTTAAGAAGCGTTTGCCCTGGATAGCGCAGCGCTTCTTCGCCAGAACGGGCCCTGAACTGGTACTTTGATTCAGAGAGATTTCGTTTTCGCAAATGACCTCAAGCCCCTACTTTTCTCTGGCGGTTCTGTTCGTGGCGGCGCTTTGCTTTGGGCTGACCCCGCTGGCGCTGGCGCGGCTGTGGGCCAAAGTGTATTCGCCGGCCAAGCCGAACGCGGTGAAGAACTCGATCTACGAGTGCGGACTGGTATCCAAGGGGGATGCCTGGATGCAGTTCCGCTCCGCCTACTACCTGTACGCCATCATCTTCCTGATCTTCGATGTGGAGGCGGTGTTTCTGCTGCCGTTCGCGGTGGCGTTCACCGGGCTGAGCGCGGCGGCTTGCGTGGCGATGCTGGTCTTTGTGCTGATGCTCATCGAGGGGCTGGCGTGGGCCTGGGCCAAGGGCGTGCTCACCTGGGTGTGACGGCTGGGAGCAGTCCCTCCTGCCTGTTCCCTAGTCCCTAGTCCCTAGTCCCTAGTCCCTAGTCCCTAGTCCCTGCCCCCTGACCCCTGATCTCTGATCTCTGTAGAATGGCTCTATGGGGTTTGCAAGCGTGAAGAGGATCGCCGAAGCGGATTTTCCCACCCGCTGGGGAGCCTTCCGCATTCTGGGCTTTGAGGGTATCGCGGCGGCGACCAGTCCCGCCGGCGACGGCCCGGGCAGCGGCGAAGTCGAGGGCCTGGTCGCGCTGGTGATGGGCGACATTCATGCCGCGCCTCCGCTGGTCCGCATCCACTCCCAGTGCCTCACCGGCGACGTCTTCGGCTCCTTGCGGTGCGACTGCCGTCTGCAGCTTGAGCTGGCCCTGGGAATCATCGCCGAGGCCGGCGCCGGCATTCTGCTTTACGAGCAGCAGGAGGGCCGCGGCATCGGCCTGATGGCCAAGCTGAAGGCTTACGAGTTGCAGGATCAGGGCATGGATACGGTGGAGGCCAACGTCGAACTGGGCTTCGCCGCCGACTGCCGCGCCTACGAACTGCCCGCCCAAGTGCTCAAGTTGCTTGGCGTCTCCCAGGTCCGCCTTATCACCAACAATCCGGCCAAGGTAGAGGCCCTCGAATCGGCCGGCATCGCCGTGGTCGAGCGCGTCTCCGCCGAGGTCGAGCCCCAGGAATCCTTTGAGCGCTACCTGCGCACCAAGCACGAGAAGATGGGCCACATTGTTGAGTCCTCCTTGTAGCTAGGTCTCTGACCGCTTCTTCTTGAACCAATACGGGTGCCCCAGGTCCCGATTCTGGGACCTGGGAAACCACGAACCCAATGCACGAAATCACGCGGTCAGTAACCTAGCTGCAAAGACAACTCAAGAAGACTAAAGTGTAACTGGCGGGATCGCGCAACCCCGGGGTTCAGGAACCGCAAGGCGGCCGCCGCTCTTCAATCGCTCGGCAACGCCTGGACCGCTAGGCAAGACGAAGCAAGCAAGGTGAGGTAGAGAAGTGCCCGAGTACATTCAGTTTCCGCTCAAGACGCAGCCGCCGCGGTCCCGCCGCCGCGCTCTCTTTTTCCTCATCGCCGCGGTCGCCGCCATCCTCCTTGGAGGCCGCACCGCGCTCTCCTACTGGGTTGACCTGCTGTGGTTCCGGTCGCTCGGCTACGGAGAGGTCTTTTGGAAGACGCTGGGCCTGGAATGGGGGGTCTTCATCGGATTCGCAGCCGCCACATTCCTGATTCTCTTCGGGGCATTTTCAGCTCTCAAGCGGGCTCATGCGGCCGATTTGCCCACCGATCACACGATTTACATCGCTGGAAATGAGATAAAACTCCCCGTCGCCTCCGCTCTGCGCCTGATCGCTGCCGGTCTTTCGCTGGTCATTGCGCTGGCTACCGGGGCGGCGATGGAGGCGCAGTGGCCGACCCTGGCGCTCTTCTGGTATGCGCCGCGCGCCGCGGGCAGCGTCGCCGACCCCATCTTTGGGCTGCCCTTGAACTTCTACCTCTTCACGCTGCCCGCATGGCATCTGCTCGTCGGCTGGCTGCTTACGCTCTCCGTGATGGGTTGCATCCTGGCCGTCGTGTTCATCCTCATTACGGGCGGAAGCCGCGTTCTTGGCGGGCGCTTCGGCAGCGCCATCCAACTGCCCTGGCGCGGACTTTCCATTGCGGTGGGGATTCTTCTCTTCCTCCTGGCGCTGCATGTGTACGTCGGCCGCTTCGACCTTCTCTTTGAGCACCATACGATCTTCGACGGGGTCACCTACACGGACGCGCACGTTACGCTCACCGGCCTGCTCATTGTCTGCGCGGCGCTGCTGCTGGGAGCGGCCATCGCGCTTGCCGGCGCCGCATTCAAACCGCGCGGGCGCTGGCTGGTAGCGGCCTTCGTTCCGGCCGCGATCTGCTACGTCGCGGTCGGTGTCGTCGGCTGGTACGTCACCAGCTTTCTGGTCAAGCCGAACGAACTGGTTCGCGAGCAGCCCTACATCTCCAACAACATTGCGATGACGCGCCAGGCATACGGCCTGGACCGGTTCGCGCAGCGCGAGTTTCCCGCCGAGACCACCGTGGGGGCAGCCGATCCAGCCAACAATCAACCCACGCTCCAGAACATCCGCCTGTGGGACGTGCAGGCGCTGAAGGATACGCTGCGCCAGATACAGGAGATTCGCACCTACTACGACTTTCCCAGCATCGACATCGATCGCTACCAGATCGACGGCGCGTTGCGCGAGGTGATGCTCGGCACCCGCGAACTGAACGTGGACAAACTGCCCGAGAGCAGCCGCAACTGGATCAACGAAAAGCTCATCTACACCCACGGCTACGGGATCACCATGAACCCCGTGAACGGCTTCACGGCGGAAGGGTTGCCCATGCTGCTGCTGAGCAACATGCCCGTCCAGAGCACGGTGCATGGCCTGAACGTCACGCGCCCCGAGATCTACTTCGGCGAGATGACCAACACCGACGTCTATGTGAAGACCCGCCAGCAGGAGTTCAACTACCCCGAGGGCCAGAGCAACAACCTCGCCTCCTACGACGGCAGCGGCGGCATCGTCCTGGGCGGCTTGCCGCGCCGCATCCTGCTGGCATTCGACCGCGGCGATATCGCCAAGCTGCCCTTCAGCGACGATGTGAATGCGCAGAGCCGCTTGCTCATGCGCCGCAATGTGCGCGATCGCGTTGCCGCCCTGGCGCCGTTCCTCACCTTCGACCAGGACCCCTACATTGTGGTCGGCGACGATGGCCGCCTCTCCTGGATCATGGATGCCTACACCTCATCGGACACCTATCCCTACTCGACGCATAACACCCTCGGCAATCAGCCCATCAACTACATGCGCAACAGCGTCAAGGCGGTCGTCGACGCCTACGATGGAACCACGACTTTCTATGTCTTCGACAGCGAAGACCCGATCCTCGCCGCCTATCGCGGCATCTTCCCGGCGCTGTTCAAGGATGCCGCGGCGATGCCCGCCTGGCTGCGCAAGCACGTCCGCTACCCGGAACTGCTGCTCAGCGTGCAGGCGGAAGTGTACGGCCTGTATCACATGACGAATCCGGAGGTTTTCTACAACCGCGAAGATTTGTGGACCGTGGCCACCGAAACCGGAATGGCCGAGGGCGGAGAGCAAACCACGCAGGCCATGCAGCCCAACTTTGTACTCATGAATCTGCCCGGAGAGGCGGGCCTGGAGTTCGTCGAGATTCTGCCCTTTACGCCCGCCAACCGCAACAACCTGATCGGCTGGATTGCCGGACGCAGCGACGGCGCGCACTACGGCACTTCGGTGGTCTACGACTTTCCCAAGTCCAAACTGGTTGACGGGCCGCAGCAGATCGAGTCGCGCATCGATCAGAATGCGCAGCTTTCAGGGCAACTGACCCTGTGGAATCAGCAGGGTTCGCACGTTCGCCGCGGCAGCCTGCTGGTCATTCCCTGCGGGCGGGCGCTGTTGTACGCGGAGCCGATTTACCTGCAAGCCGAACGCAGCCCGATGCCGGAGTTGCGCCTGGTCGTGCTCGCGCTGCAAGACCGGCTGGCCTACGCGCCGACCTTCGAGGCCGCGCTGGCCTCGCTCTTTGGCTCCGAGACCTCAACCTTGAGTTCCATTGAAGCGCCCCGAACCGCGCCGGAAGCGGGCGGAGCGCCCAAACCCGCGGAGGATCTCAACGCGCTCATCGCCCAGGCCGGAAGGGACTTCTCGGAATACCAGCGCCTCACATCGGAAGGCAAGCTGGGCGACGCCGGCCAGAAACTGGACGATTTGAAGCGCGTGCTCGACAAGCTGAACGCCCATCCCAAGTAGTTTTCGTCGGCTCACCGGGAAGATTTGCCACGGCGGCCTCAACCTGGACCGGCCGCCGGTCAAGCCCCCAAAGACCTCCCGCGAAGGGATGCGCTGCGGATGCCGCCGTGGCCAATTGAGCTTCAATTCGGCCCAGACTTCTGTCCCAAAATGTGGGACGGAGCAACCCCCAGTAAGAAATATGCGCGAAAGTGTCCAACTTCTACCCACTTTGTGCGCAGAAGATTGCACGTCCGAATCCCGGA
>JBEKPA010000081.1:0-13060 GCA_049521195.1 Occallatibacter sp. | reverse complement strand
TCGTTCCGCAGTACCAGTGGGCTCCAGCCGAGGACAGCCACCGCAAGCCGGTCCAGATGGTCAAGGAGCCGCAGATGGCCCATGTCGGCGCCGCACTGTCCAGCGCCACCGATTGATTTGCCGGGAAGGGTGATCTAGTCCCCGCCGAGAATCGGCATCTTGGTGCATACCCGGATTGGAAGCGGCTGCCCGCCGTCGCCCAGCCCGAGTTGGCGATCTCCTGATCAGCTCAGGGATCGAAGAGGATCTGAGTCGCGCCACGTTGTGCCGCCTGTGCATACCAGAATCCCGATGTCCGCGGTCATGCCCGCGGCCCGATTCAGATGTGCGAACCCGGCGCTCGCGTTGAAACGAACGTCCCAACCCGGCCCCCATCCAGCTCGACAGCGCCCAGAGCCGCGCGCCCCAGTGTGGTAGATTCGAGGAGATAGGCCACACGCCGGAGAGATGGCCGAGTGGTTTAAGGCGCACGCTTGGAAAGCGTGTGTACTTTAACGAGTACCGTGGGTTCGAATCCCACTCTCTCCGCCAGCGTCTGAAAATAAGGAACTTAAGTAACTGGCTACACTCCTGGCTACACTTCCCGTAGAGATAGAGCGGGTTTTCCGCTCTTGAGGAGTATTAGGAGGCGGTATGAAAGTCCGCCTTCATTGTAGAGTCCGTTCCGCAAACGGAAAGAGACAGTACGTTGATCCTGTGTACGCCGCCATCGGCGAGCTCAAACCACTGCACGCTCTTGTGGATGGGAAGCAGGAACATCACTCGGAGGGCACCCGTCTGCCCGCCCTCTTGCGATGCTTCCGGCAAATGGCAGGAGCGCCTTCACCGGCCCACAGGCCGGGCGAGCTGTGGGTCAACCTCGTTCAAGTATGCAACTATATCGACACCGCACTCTTTCGAGGGCTTCGATGTTCCACCATAGCTCCGCATGGGTATGCACACATCGCCGATCGATCGGCAGCCGCTTCGCAAGCGTTCGGTTCTCACCGTATAGACTTGCTTGATATGCCGGAATCTAAAACCAGCGCCGCCTCCGGTGCGAGAATGCCCAGATCGCTAACCCGGCCAGCAACGCCCCGATCAGCAACCAGGCAAGGTCGCGGTTGCTGAAATCCTGTAAGAACCGAAAATCGTGCCAACGCATCAGCGCCAGCGCATTGCTCATCGCGATCCGCATCTCTTGCCTCCGCGCTCCGGTTTCATTGCCCGCCCAGTGCACCTGGACGGCGGCTTCCGGCCCGCGGCCAGTCTCCCGGCGGCGGGCCGAACTTGCCGCCAACCGCTCTATCTGAAAACCCCAAGCAGATAGCACACCAGAAGAATCACAAGCACTGTGCCAAGCCCTATGCCTGCTCCTCCGCCGGTGCCCCACCGGCCGTAGCCGTAGTATCCGCCGCCTCCGGCGAATACGAGCACCAGAAGAATAATGAGTATGATGAGCATCGCAGGTCTCCTTCTTTCGGGGTTGCACCCCAGGGTTATGTCACCGATTTGGTTGCGCCGCGTTCTTCAACCCGGCGAGTTCAGCGAAGCGCGCGCGGATTGCCGCGGGCCCCATCTGAAGTCTCAATCACCACATGAGCGGACTCCCGCAGCGGGGGTCTTCCATCTCATGCGCCGCGATCCTGCAGCGGGGGTCTTCCATTCCGAGCGCCGCACCGCTGCGCAGACTCATGCAGCGCGGGTCTTCCATCTCATGCACCGTGCCATGGCGCAGGCCATTGCAGCGCGGGTCTTCCATCTCCATCGCCACGATTGTGCACCGGGGGTCTTCCATCTCAATCACCGCACCTTCTGAGCAAGCTCTTGCACGCGATCGCCTTTTCAGCGAACTCACATCAGGTTGGCGCGATCTACCAGGCGATGGCTGCTCAATAGTGCACACATCGCTTTGGCTCCCCTCAAATCCCCAGCCTGAACGATGTTGACCAGCCTTCCCGCCGCTGCCGGCTTCAGACTCCAGCCAGGTTCGCTGCCGCCGCGGGAAATCCCCGCCGGCTGTTGCAAACAACCACACTCCGGCGACGAGATCGCAGTCAATCCCGCCCTCCGGGCGATTCCGCCGCGGCTTCGAACCCATCGCCCTCTCCCCCTCCGGAGGGAGCAATTCTGGCCAGCTTTCACGCGCCCCACCGCTCATGATGGATTACGTAAGACCTCTCGACCCGGGAATCCAACCATTCACCTCTGCCGTCGCGGCTAGTCCCGCATAGGAGAACGCAATGAATTACCAGTTCATGGGTTACTACTTCACCGAGACCCAGCTCATCGTTGCCTCGGCTGTACTCGTCGTCGTGGTTCTCATCGCCGTCGGCGCGTTCGTTGAGCGCCGCAGGTCCCGCACCCTGGCCTTGCGCAATCGTTTCGGCTCCGAATACGATCGCGCCGTTCTCAAGCACGGCTCCCCGCGCCAGGCCGAGGCAAAACTGGCCGACCGGGAAACCCGCGTGGAAGCTCTGAAAATCCGCGATCTAGGCGTCACCGAGCGGGAGCGCTTTGTCGATGAGTGGCGTACAGTCCAGTCCCGCTTCGTCGATCATCCCAAAGCAGCGGTCACGGAAGCCGACGACCTCATCAATTCGCTCCTTGAAGCCCGCGGCTATCCCCGGGCCAGCTTTGAGCAGCGCGCGGCCGATGTCTCCGTCCACTATCCCCGCGTCATGGAAAACTACCGCCTCGCGCACTCGATCGCCGTCCGCCTCGACCAGGCCGAAGCCACCACCGAAGAGCTCCGCACCGCAATGATCCAATATCGCGCCATCTTCGACGACCTTCTCCAGGCCCAAGCACCCAGCGAAATCAGAGCCGCCGCATAACCGGAAGCCCGCGGCGCGCAAGACTCAGTCTTGCCGGGGCCTGTTGCCGCTTCCGAGGCGAATCGCCCGAGTCGCGTGAACAGGCCCCCATGAGTCCGTCCTCAAGGAGCACAAAATGGGACCACTCACGAGCGTGATTCGATGTGTCGGCAAGTCGGGATTCCTCAGCCTGCTGCTGGCGGGCGCATTAACCCTGGGAACGGCCCCGGGATTCGCCAGCAATCCAGCTCCCGAGACCATTCGGGCCACCTACGCGCAGGCAGGCAGCACCATCGGCGTGACCCTGGTCATTTACAACTACTCCAGTCCACCGGACCTGCAGATTCTTTCACAGGCATTCGGCGAGGGCATGGATAGAGGATTGGCCACCGCGCTATCCAAAACTAAAGCGGCCGGGCAATGCTCGATTGCCGGGGCTCTCAGCTATGACGTCGCCTTCATCCAGATGGTTCTAACGCCAACCGGGCGGAGGATCACCTTTATCACCAGCCGCCCCCATCCGTTCGATGAAGCAGACCCGCCTGCGTCGTCCCCGTCCTTCGACCTGGCCATCGGTCAATTCGACCTCAACGACACCGACCCGGCCAAGAGCACGGGATTCCTGTATCCGGCAAGCAAGCTCGTCATCGATAAACAGGGAGCGGTGCATTACGACCTGGCCGGAAGTCCCTGGGCGTTGGTCAACGTTCTCGATTCGCTGGGGATAGCTGCGTAAACCGGACGCCGGGTTCCCGATGCAAACGGCCCCATCCTCGGGACCGTTCGCCGTCCGACGATCAGTGAGCAAAATTGCACAGCGCGCATCGTGTCTCGGCCGCACCATTTCTAAAGGTGCCCACACCAAAAGCGGCGGCAGCGATGCCGGATCAAACGGCTATGCCCCTTGAAGGCAGCACCCCTTCTACGCTGCCGCCGCATCTAAACGGGCCCTTCATGATCCGGTCCGTCCAGGCCTGCTCTATACGTGCAAAATTGCACATCCATCCCAATCGGGCTGGAGTAGAGTCAGGCGATGATGAACTCCTTCCCCGGCTGCATTCTGAAACTCAGACCGCTTTCGCGGGATCTATTTGTGTCCGCGGCCGGGAGCTTCGCGTTTACGCGTTGCCTTCGCCCGATCCCGATAGGAAAAGAAGGCTCGGACACGGGGACATCCATTTGCGTTGCCGGCAGATCCCGCAAGCCGTTGGCGGGTATCGGTGCCGCGCTTTTCCTTTTGGCCTTCGTCACGAGTGAAGCTCTGGCGACGATGCGGGCGCTTAGCCGCTGATACCGATTTGCAGAATTGCCTCCGCGCCCACCGGCGCACGTGTGCTTATAGTCAGGAGCCTGCCATGTCCGCATCGAACGTCTCCCTGAATTGGCAACCGCACACTCTCATTCGGCACGAATCGCGGCCTCGGTCATTCGGACATGAGTCAACGGCTTCCTTGCAGCCGATACCTTGCCGGCAACTTCCACTCCGGATCGCAGTGGTTGGGAACCACCTTCCCCGGCAATGTGGAATTGCAACCTTCACGACCGATTTGTGCGATGCGATCGCTGCCGAGTACGGCCCCGCTGGACTGTCGGTAACTGCCGTCAACGATCCCCAATCGTCATACGCGTACCCTGCACGGGTGCGTTTCCAAATCGCCGAACGCGAGATATCGTCCTATCGGGCAGCCGCCAATTCTCTCAATGCCTGCAATGTCGATTTAGTGTGCCTGCAGCACGAGTATGGGATTTTCGGGGGGAATGCCGGCAGCCATGTCCTTCAGTTGTTGCAGCAGCTCTCCATGCCGGTGGTAACAACGCTCCATACTGTTCTTCGTCAGCCGGACCTCGACCAGCGAATCGTCATGCAACAGATCGCCGCGCGCTCCGATCGTCTTATTGTGATGAGCGAATACTCTTCTCGCGTGCTCCGGGATGAATTTGGAGTTCCAGGCGAAAAGATCGACCGGATTCCTCACGGCATCCCCGATTTGCCCCTTGCGGAGCCGGATGTTTACAAAGAATCGCTCGGAATCGAAGGAAAAGCTGTATTGCTCACGTTTGGCCTGTTGTCTACCAACAAGGGATTCGAGAGCGTGATTCAAGCCCTGCCGCGGATCCTGTCCCGGCATAGAAACGTGGTCTACGTGATCGCGGGCGCGACTCACCCGCATGTCAGGGCCCGCGAGGGAGATCGATATCGGGATCAGTTGCAGGCCTTGGCCGGGGAACTCGGGGTTGAGGAACAGGTGGTCTTCCACAACCGCTTCTTCAGCCCCCAGGAAATGGCTTCCCTGGTGGGCGCGGCCGACATTTACATTACGCCTTACCGTTACGAGGCACAGGCCGTATCTGGAACCCTCGCGTATGCTGTGGGAGCCGGGAAGGCAATCATTTCGACTCCGTACTGGCACGCGGCCGAATTATTGGACGATGGACGCGGAGCGCTGGTCCCCTTTGAGGATCCGGAAGCCATTGCAGCCGCGGCAATTGAACTGCTGGAAAACGATACGGCGCGCCAGACCATGCGCCAGCGCGCGTACTCCCATGGGCGCCAGATGGTCTGGAACCGGGTAGCGCAGTCTTATATGCGTTCCTTCGCGCGAGCTCGCGCCAGTCATCTGCAACCTGCTCATCTGATGTTTCCCGCCCAGGCGGTCGAGGAGAACGCTGCGAGCCAGCTCCTGAGTGCCTGAGCGCTCGCCCCGCGCCAAACCTTCCGCGCCGATAAAGGCAGGCCGCGGCCACGCCGCGGTCAATATTGGCCAGCAATCGCAATGCACATGCGCCACACTGGCTCTTGAATGACACGCCACGGACCCCAGGCTGCCGGATTACCCGGCGTGCGGCCTCTAGTGAACCCGACAACATAAAGAGGTTGCATCATAACCGCCGTGCCAGTGAGTCGGAGAGAAAAGCGGAGACAAATGAAACTGCTCAAAGGATTGGGAATAGGACTGTGCCTTACCGTGCTCGGTTTAGTCGCCGCGCCGAAAGCAAAGGCGGACGAATGGAACCACAAAACTGTTATTACCTTCAGCGGGCCTGTCGAAGTTCCAGGCGTAGGCCAACATCTGCTGCCGGCGGGCACCTATGTGTTCAAGCTCCTGGATTCGCCTGCGGACCGCCACATCGTCCAGATATTCAACCAGGATCAAACCAAACTGCTCACCACCGTTCTCGCCGTCCCCAACTATCGCTTGAAGGCTACCAACAAGACGGTCATCACTTTTCGCGAACGGCCCGCTGGAGAGCCTGAGGCGTTGAAGGCATGGTTCTATCCAGGCCATCAATGGGGCGAACATTTTGTTTATGAAAGGCCCAGGGCTATCCAACTGGCCAAGGAAACCAATGAGACCGTACTCTCTACCCCCGTCGCGCTGGCGGAGGCGCCCGTCGAGGTCTTGAAGACTGCGCCGGTGGAGGCAGTCAACCCCAGCGGAGAAACGGTTGAAGCAGCCACTGTTGTTGAAGCGCCCCCAGCCGAGGTGGCTGCCGCTGTAACACCGGCGCCCGAGCTTGTCGCGTCTCTGCCCAAGACAGCCAGTTATCTGCCCCTGATCGGGCTGGTTGGGCTGCTTATGCTGGCCTGCGGCTTTGCTCTCTCGGGTTTGTTGAAACACACGGCCTAAGGCACACGGCTTAAGGCAATCGAGGAGCGGGTCAACCGCTCCCGCAAGTTAGCCGGCAGCGATGAACCAAAGGAGGCGGTACGCGAGTATCGCCTCCGTTGCCCGTTCGGTCGCATAAGCGGACTGCCGGGACGCCCGCGCCGGATCGTTTTGAAAGACTGGATGTATGGCCGAGATAATCGCATCCTCGAGACGAGTGCAGAGAAAGGCGAGCGGGCAGGCCTCATGGCTCCGCACCGCTCGAATGCGGATGTCGAAGAACAACACTGTGGCGTACCGGTGTCTGATTGCTCTGATTGGCCTGATCCTTGCGCCATTTGTTTCCCGGGCACAGGAATCTCAACCACGCCAGAGCAGCTCTGACAGCGGGTATACGCTCAAGCTGAATGCCAACATGGTGATCCTCAGCGCAACCGTCCTGGACCGCCACAATGCCCTTGTTTCCGGGCTCGGCAAAGACGATTTCCAGATCTTTGAGGATGGGGTGCTTCAACAGACCGAGCACTTCAGTCACGAAGATATACCGGTTACTGTTGGGATCCTTGTCGATAACAGCGGGAGTATGGCGCCGAAGCGCGGCGATGTGATTGCCGCGGCGCTGGCATTTGCCCGCTCCAGCAATCCGCAGGACCAGATGTTTGTGGTCAATTTCAATGACAGCGTGTCTTTTGGCCTTCCCGCGGACACGCCGTTTACCGATCGGCCGGAACAACTGCAACTCGCCCTCTCGGAAATAAGGGCGATCGGTCAGACTTCTCTGTACGACGGGATTGCTGCCGCCCTCGATCGTCTCAAGCAGGGAAGCCGCGACAAGAAAGTGCTGATCGTGATCAGCGACGGCGGCGACAACGCCAGCAAGCACACATTGGCGCAGGTTATCGGCATGGCCAAGCAGTCTACCGCAATCATCTACGCGATCGGCATCTTCGATGAACAGGACGGCGATCAAAACCCCGGCGTGCTGAGGCGGTTCGCGAAGGATACAGGCGGCGAGGCCTTCTTTCCGGAATCGTCCAGAGACATCGCCTCAATTTGCGAGGGAATCGCTCGCGATATTCGAAATCAGTACACCTTGACCTATGTTCCTACGATCGTATCGCAGGATGGCAGGTATAGGGCCATCGAAGTGAGGGCCAGCGCGCGCGGCCATGGACGCCTGTCGGTCCGCACCCGGGCCGGATACTCCGTGCCTCCAACATTGCCGGCAACGGCAGCAAAGGCAATCGGCCATGATACCCGCAACTGAGCCGCCGAGGCACGCAATCCGAGGCCGCCTCTTCCTTCGCTGGACGCGGACGTTCCTGTTCATCGCAGGCGCCTTTGCGGTCTGCTACGTTGCGCTGACCCTGCTGCAAGCAAGGCTCTATCAGAGAGCCGCGAGCGATGCCCTGAACAAGGAGATGCGTGAGCAAGAACAGCGCCCGGCGAGCTTGCCCAAGTCGGCGGCCAACGAAGGCGATGTTCTGGGCCGAATCGAGATCCCAAGGCTGGGGATGATGGTGGCGATTCTTGAGGGAACCAAACCGCGGACATTGCGACTCGGTGTCGGACATATCGGCGGCACGGCTCTCCCAGGAGAGCCGGGAAACATAGGAATCGCCGGGCATCGCGATACATTCTTCCGGGATCTGAAAGACATTCGCGCCAGCGACGAGATTCAGATTCAGACCGCAACCGGTCTTTCACGCTACGAGGTCGACTGGGTACGGATTGTCGCTCCTCGCGACATCAGAGTCCTTGCCCCCTCGGCCGGATCGGCTATCACGCTCGTTACCTGCTATCCGTTCCACTATATCGGTGCGGCGCCGGAGCGCTTCGTCGTTCATGCCCGAAGCGCCGACCGAAGGTAGCCTGCCGGTATAAACTTGAAGAGAACATCCGCGAATGCAGGTCTATCGAGTGTTGCTGCCTTCAAAGATGAGCAAAAGAGAGCATAGAATCTCCCCGAAATTCAGTAGTCTGCGAAGAGCGCATTGTCAACTGTGCCTGGGCACGGAGTCCTGTATGTCTGGAATCGAGGACAAATCGGGTGGTCGGCACATGGGCGCGGATCACCAGTTGTCGCCGCCTTTTCCCTGGTATCGGAAGCGCTGGGTTCTGTGGACGAGCCTGATTATCCTGCTGCTTCTGGTGGCGATCGTAGTCGCGGTCATCCATGAGAACAACGCCAAGGCAGCGGCTGCCAAACGCAAACTGGCCGCCGTGAAGCCATCCGTTACGGCCACGGTAGCTACTGCCGCCAAGGGAAGCATCGGCATCTACCTCGATGCGATCGGCACAGTCACTCCCGTATATACCGCCTCCATTGTTGCGCAGGCAAGCGGAGTGCTGACCGCTGTGCATTACAAGGAGGGGCAGTTCGTTCAAAAAGGGGATTCGCTCATCGACATCGATCCCCGGCCCTATCAGGCGCAGTTGCTGCAGGCCCAAGGCACACTGGAACACGACAACAACGTTCTGGCGCAGGCGAAGATGGACCTGGACCGCTATCGCGCGGCGTGGGCGGGAAACGGAATCAACAAGCAACTGCTGGACGACCAAGAGAAGATTGTTTTGCAGGACCAGGGCACGGTGAAGAACGATCAAGGCGCCGTGAATTACGACCAGGTCCAACTTGGCTACTGCCACATCACCGCGCCTATTTCCGGCCGGGTCGGTCTGCGCCTGGTGGACCCAGGGAACGTGGTGCAGGCAAACGCGGCAACCGTTCTTGCGGTTATTACCCAAATGCAGCCCACCACCGTGATCTTCACGATGCCGGAGGACAGCCTGGGGCAAGTGCAGGCGCGGATGCGGAAGGTACACACGCTGCCCGTCGAGGCGTGGGATCGCTCCCAGACCAACAAGATAGCAGCGGGTAAGCTGCAGACCATCGACAACCAGATCGACACAACGACGGGCACCGTCAAATTGCGCGCCCTCTTCGAAAACAAGAAAGGCGCACTGTACCCAAACCAGTTTGTGAACACAAGGTTGCTGGTGAATACGCTTGACGGGGTCACGTTGGTTCCGAGCGGCGCCGTGCAACACAACGGACAAATTGCGTTCCTCTATGTGATTGCGAATGGTGTAGCGAGCGTGCGCAATATCACGACCGGGGTTTCCGACGGCGGCATGACCGCGGTTACAGGCATCAATCCCGGCGAGGTTGTGGCGACGAGCAGCTTCGACAAGCTGCAGAGCGGAAGTCCTGTCGTCATGTCGAAGCAGGCGCCTCCGGCAAATCCCGCTGAGGGTAATGCTCCGTGAATCCGTCCAGGCCTTTCATTCAGCGCCCGGTCGCCACCTCGCTGCTGATGGCCGCAATCCTGCTGGTGGGTATCGTTGCGTATACCCAATTGCCGGTCTCCGCCTTGCCGGAGGTCGATTATCCCACCATCCAGGTATTGACCTTCTATCCCGGCGCCAGCCCGGATGTGATGGCCACCACGGTAACCGCTCCCCTGGAACGCCAGTTCGGCCAGTTACAAGGGCTAAGTCAAATGACATCGACCAGCTCCGGCGGATCGTCTGTCATTGTGCTGCAATTCGCTCTCAGCCTGAACATCGACATCGCCGAAGAAGAGGTTCAGTCCTCGATCAATGCCGCACAGAGTTTTCTGCCCTCGAGCCTTCCCTCGCCGCCGGTCTATAGCAAGACCAATCCGGCGGATGCTCCTGTGCTGACGCTGGCCATCGCGTCCGACTCCATTCCGCTCTCGCAGGTTGAGGATATGGTGGATACGCGCCTTGCGCCCAAGCTCTCGCAGTTGAGCGGAGTGGGCCTGGTGAGCATCAGCGGAGGACAGAAGCCGGCGGTGCGCATTCAGGCCAATCCAACCGCGCTTTCGTCCTATGGACTCAACCTTGAAGACCTGCGCACGGCGCTTGTCCAGAACAGCGTCAATGCCGCCAAGGGCAGCTTCGACGGGCCTCATCAGGATTACCAGATCAACGCCAACGACCAGTTGGTGACCAGCGACGACTATCGCAAGGTCGTGGTTGCCTACCGCAACGGCGCGCCCATCATGCTAAGCAATGTTGCGCAGGTGGTGGATGGCATCGAGAACAACAAGCAGGCAGCGTGGATGAACGAGACGCCGGCGGTCATCGTCAACATTCAAAGGCAGCCCGGCGCCAATACCATCAGCGTGGTCAAGGCAATCAAGGCGATTCTGCCCCAGCTTGAGGTAAACCTGCCGGCATCCATCAAGGTTACTCCACTCACCGATCTCACCACGGCTATCAACGCCTCCGTATCCGACGTCGAATTCGAGTTGATGCTGACCGTCGCTCTGGTGGTGATGGTTATCTTTCTCTTTCTGCGCAACATTTACGCCACCATCATCCCCAGCATTGCCGTGCCTGTCTCATTGGTGGGCACCTTCGGCGCCATGTATGCGCTGGGTTATAGCCTGGACAATCTTTCCCTGATGGCGCTCACCATCTCCACGGGCTTTGTGGTGGACGATGCGATCGTGATGATCGAGAACATTACGCGCTATCTCGAAGCCGGGGACACGCCCATGCAGGCGGCCATGAAGGGCGCCGAGCAGATCGGCTTCACCATCATCTCTCTTACCGTCTCGCTGATCGCGGTGCTGATTCCGCTGCTCTTCATGGGGGATGTTGTGGGCCGCCTGTTTCGCGAATTCGCGGTCACCCTGGCCGTCACCATCATCCTTTCTGCCGTCGTGTCGTTGACGCTCACGCCCATGATGTGCTCGCGCATTCTGCACCACACTCCCGACGAAGAACAGGGCCGCTTCTTCAAGGCCTCGGAGCGCGTTTTCAATAGAATCATCGCGTTTTACGGCCGCACGCTCAAGTTTGTTCTGGGTTACCAGACCATCACATTGCTCATAGCTGCCGCCACCCTGGTGCTCACCATCGTTCTTTACATCGTCATCCCCAAGGGATTCTTTCCCACCCAGGATACAGGCGAGATTCAGGGCATCTCGCAGGCGCCGGCGACCATTTCCTTTGCGGCCATGGAGCAGAAGCAGCAGCAACTGGCAGCCATCATCCTTCAGGATCCAGCGGTCGAGAGCCTATCTTCCTTTATCGGCGCGGATGGGACCAATACCACATTGAACAGCGGGCGAATGTCCATCAACCTGAAGCCCATCGGCGTGCGCAAACTGAGCGCCTCCGACGTGATTCGCAGGCTGCAAACGAGCCTCAAGCCGGTCGATGGCATCGAGCTATTCATGGAGCCGGTGCAGGACATTACCGTGGACGACCGGGTTAGTCGAACCCAGTATCAATACACGCTGGAGGATCCCGACCCGAATGAGCTGGATTTGTGGACCGGCAAGCTTGTAGACAAGATGAAGAAGCTGCCGCAACTTGCGGATGTGGCGACGGACCAGCAGACCGGAGGCCTGGCGGTATCGCTGATCATCGATCGCGTCACCGCATCGCGGCTCGGCATTGCGCCGTCCACCGTCGACAGCACCCTCTATGACGCATATGGACAGCGTCAGATCAGCACCATGTACACGCAGTTGAATCAGTATCACGTGATTCTTGAAACTGCTCCAAGCGATCAGCAAAGCCCCGGGAAGCTCCAGGACCTGTATATCCAGACCAATACCTCCGCGGGCGGCAGCGGGCCGGGTGCTTCGTCGTCCTTTGCCTCCTCGGGATCGTCTTCCGCCGGTTCGAACGCGACGACGACCGCGGTAGCGTACACTCCTTCATCGGCGGCGCTGAGCGCGCCGTCGAATGCCATTCGGTCCGGCGTGGGCGCGAGCGGCGCTTCAACGGCGAATGCGGTCACCACCACCGCGGCCTCCAATGCCGTACCGCTCAGTGCGTTCACTCACATTGCGAAAGTAGCGGAGCCGCTCTCCATCAATCACCAGGGGCAGTTCCCGGCAGTGACCGTGTCGTTCAATCTTGCTCCCAACGCCGCGCTGGGAGGCGCAATCACAGCCATCGAAAAGGCGCAAAAGGATCTGAATATGCCGGCCAGCGTCCAGTATGGTTTCCAGGGGACCGCGGCTTCCTTCCAGGGCTCGCTCTCCAATGAAGGCCTGCTGATTCTGGCCGCGCTGGCAGCGGTTTACATTGTGCTCGGGGTTCTGTACGAGAGCTTCATTCACCCCATCACGATTCTCTCCACGCTGCCGTCCGCGGGCGTGGGAGCACTGCTGGCCCTCATCCTTTTCAAGCAGGACCTCAGCGTCGTGGCCATCATCGGCATCATCCTTCTGATCGGCATTGTCAAGAAGAACGGAATCATGATGGTCGACTTTGCCATGGAGGGAGAACGCGAGCACGGAAAGAGCGCAACGGACGCGATTTACAACGCTTGCCTGCTGCGCTTCCGGCCCATCATGATGACCACCATGGCCGCGCTGCTGGCGGGCCTTCCGCTGGCTCTGGGGCAAGGAATGGGTTCGGAATTGCGGCGTCCCTTGGGTATTGCCATGGTTGGCGGACTGCTGCTTAGCCAGGTGCTCACGCTCTACACAACCCCTGTCATTTACATCTTCTTCGATCGCATCGGCCATAGCTTCAGCGGGGCGTCGAAGAAAGTCGATGCAGGCGATGAACCGCTCCCGGCGGAGGGTACATGAATATTTCCGCCCCCTTCATCCGCCGGCCCGTAGCTACGACTTTGCTGACAGCGGGCATCACCCTTGTGGGGGC
>JBEKPA010000080.1:0-16746 GCA_049521195.1 Occallatibacter sp. | reverse complement strand
CGATCTTGCCCAGGCCATCGAGCGCAACATCGTGGAGTGGCTCGCGCTCATCGAAGAACCCGCGCACCCGGAAGATGCGCCCGTGCACCTCGACCATCTGTTCGCCTTGCTGGACGGCTATGAGTCGGTGCGCCCGCTCAGCGATGAGGAGGCCGCGGCACTCGCGCCCATGACGGCGCTCTGCCACACCGAGTTTGCGCTTTCCGAGGCGGATTACTATTTCGGCGTGCTGCATTCACAGGCGAATGCGCGGTTGTGTACTGAAGGTTACCTGGTGGGCCATGCGCGCTGGTTTCGCGGCGCGGGCGGAGATAAGCTGCTTGATGCATTGCGTCGCTGGGCCGAAGTCCGCAGCCGCGGTTCCGCGAGAATCGAGTCATGATGAGCTGGATGGAGATCGCCAAGTATTTTGCCGCCAATTGGCTGGAGATTGCGGGGTTCCTCGCCACAGTGGCAGGCATCTGGCTCACCACGCGGCGCACCATGGCTTGCTGGCCGTTCGTGCTGGCCGCGGACCTGCTTTATCTGGCCGTCTTCTATCGCGCGCGGCTGTTCTCCGATGCGTTGCTCCAGGTCTTCTTCGTGGCATTCACGCTCTACGGCTGGTGGAACTGGGCACGCGGCGTGCGCGAAGAAGGCGAGGTGCGCGTGGTTCCGCTCCGGCTTCGGGGCTGGCTTGGCGGTCTGGCGGCGGGCGCGGTGGGCGCGATGCTGCTGGGATGGTTGATGGTGCGCATCGGCGCGGCGCTGCCGCATCTGGATGCCGCTCTGACCAGTTACAGCCTGGTTGCCAGTTGGTGGCAGGCGCGCAAACACACGGCAAATTGGTGGCTTTGGATTGCGGTGGACCTGGTCTACATCGGCGAGTATCTTTACAAGGATCTGCGGCTCACCGCCGCGCTTTACCTGCTGCTGGTGGCGCTGGCGGTGCTGGGGCTGCGCGATTGGCGGCGCGCGGAGGCGGCGGCCAGTTAGAACCCGTTCAGATTCCAGCCGGGCTGCCGGCGCGATCTCATTTCGCCTCTTGCTTCTCGTCCGGCTTCGCCTCGGGGGGCTTGGAAACATGCAACTTGCTCATCTCCTTGGCTCCGGTCGCATCATCCACGGGCGTCACTTTGATGCCCGATGCAAACATTCCCGAGGTCCATCTCATGTAATAAGTCTTCCCCGCCTCCGCCTCGAAGCGAATCCTCTCGTTCTCCTTCTTCTGCGCGTCGGTTATTGCCGCGGCGCTGGACATGATGACACTGGGTCCGTAGTACATCTTCGACGTTCCGGAGACGACCACGGTGCCCGGCGGCGTCTCCACGCAATCGTATTCCCCGTTGAGCAGGGTGGCCAGAAAGACTCCGTTGACAAAGAGACTGTCGTGCGCGGCGGAGCCGACAGCCTTCGACAGCCGGTAGATGCAGACCAACGCCTTGCCTGCCGAAGGCGCGGTTGGCGGCGCTGGGGCCGCGGCGGCAGGTTTTGAGTCCTGCGCGGCCGCCAGAGACGGACTAGCCAAAAGCGCCAGCATGCAACAGGCGAAGAGGATGGCTGCGAACGAGTGGAATGCGAGCATGCCGCGGCAGTTTCCGGCGCTGCCGCCAATAGCGGAGTTATGCATTTGAGCGCTCCTTTTCAATTGGTTATGAGGCTGGCAAACAACTTATCAGCTTCTTTCAAGGCGGTCAAATGTAGAATCGTCTCTGTATGAATCCGATCAAGCCCAACCCCGCCGCCGAAATCATCCCCGATACGATTCTCGACGGCAGCCGTTTCATCCGCGCCTGTCTTCGCCGCCCGGTGGACCGCACGCCGGTGTGGTTCCTGCGCCAGGCCGGCCGCTACATGCAGGAGTACCGCGAGGTGCGCAAGCACCACACGCTGGTGGAGATCTGCAAACAGCCCGAACTGGCCGCCGAGGTCACCATAACCGCCGCTGAAAAGCTGGGCGTGGACGCGGCCATCATCTTCGCCGATCTGCTGCTGCCGCTGGAACCCATGGGCCTCGACTTCGAGTTCCAGGCCGGGGAGGGCCCGGTAGTCCACCACCCCGTGCGCACCGCCGAGGACGTTCGCGCGCTGCGCACCGACCGGGCCGGCGACCTGGCCTATGTGGCCCGCGCCATCGAGAAGGTCGCCAGCCACTTTCGCGACCGCCTGGGCATCATCGGCTTCTGCGGCGCGCCTTACACGCTGGCCAGTTACATGATCGAAGGCGGCGGCTCCAGGAATTACATCCACACCAAGCAGATGATGTATCGCGACACCACTGCGTGGCGCAGCCTTTTGGACAAGATCGTGGTGGTGCTGACGGAGTATTGCCGCCTCCAGGTGCAGGCCGGCGCGGACGTGATCCAGGTTTTCGACAGTTGGGTGGGCTCGCTGGGTCTGGCCGACTATCGCGAGTACGCCTTCGAGTCCTCCCAGCGGCTGGTGCGCTCGGTGCAGCAGATGGGCGTGCCGGTGATTTACTTCGGCGTGGAGACGGCGGGGCTGCTGGGCCAGATGGCAGCAACCGGCGCCGACGTGATCGGCCTCGACTGGCGGCAGCCGCTCGATGAGGGCTGGCGCTCGGTGGGCCACGGCCACGCGGTGCAGGGGAATCTTGACCCCATCACGCTCTTTGCGCCGGTCGAAGTCCTGGAACTGCGCGTCAAGGAAATTCTGCGCGCCGCCCAGGGGCGTCCCGGCCACATCTTCAACCTTGGCCACGGCATCGTCCCCGGTACGCCGATCGAGAGCGTTCAGGCTGTCGTCCGCATGGTCAGGGAGTTTCGTCTGGAGTCGCCAAATGCCTGAACAGGCGGTCCTGCTTCTGGCCCACGGAACTCCGGAGACCGTGGAGCAGATTCCCGAGTACCTGCGCAACGTGGTTGGCGGACGTTCGCTTCCGCAGGCGGTAGTCGCAGAGATCCAGCACCGCTACCGCCTGATCGGCCGCAGCCCGCTGACGGAGATCACCCTCGAGCAGGGCCGCCTGGTCGAAGCTGAACTGGCTGCCGGCGGCCGGCCCGTGCCGGTCTACGTGGCCATGCGCAACTGGCGGCCCTACATTGCCGACGTTGTGCGCCGGATGCGCGCCGACGGCATTCAAGAGGCCGCGGTCGTCTGCATGGCGCCGCAGAACTCGCGCACCAGCGTGGGTCTTTACCGCCGCGCCGTGGAAGCTGAGGCTGACGGCCTGCGCATCGACTTCACCGAGGCCTGGGCGCAGCATCCGCTGCTGGCCGAAGCCTTTGCCGAGCGCCTCCGCCCCGCCTTCTCAAGGCTCAGCGCGGAGGCGGGCCACGCGGTTCCGGTGCTGTTTACCGCCCACAGCGTTCCCTGCCGCACCATCCAAAGCCCAGCGGCAAGCCCCGCGCACGATCGAGAGCAGGACGGCCAGCCGGTTCCCTGGCCCGAAGCGGGCGCCGACCCCTACGCCCAGGAGGCCAAGCGCACCGCCGCGCTGGTGGCCGAGCGCGTTGCCGGGATTCCGCGGTGGTTCTTTGCCTTCCAGAGCCAGGGCATGAGCGGCGGACCATGGATTGGACCGACTGTCGAGGAGACCCTCGATGCCCTTGCCGCCGAAAGCCTCCGGACCCTCCTCCTCCAGCCCATCGGATTCCTCTGCGACCACGTCGAGATTCTTTACGATGTGGATATTCTTTTTCGCGGCTACGCAGCCCAACGCGGCATCCGCCTGGAGCTGGCCAGAGCGGTTGCGGACCTGGCGCTGCGGGGGCTGGCGCGGCTGCGGGGTTCGCCGTCAGATTGAAGACGCCGGCGCGCCGCGCCGAAGCGCAGCGGCCCCGCCCGTGAGCGGGGTTACTTTTGTCTGCACACTTCGTCGAAGATTCTCTTCCCCAAAGCGCTTCGATTCGATAGAGTAGCTAGTTGGACCGGGATTTGTGCTCTTCGCGGGCAAAGCCCTGCAGGCCAAGAACGTTGTTTCTCGAACTCTGCCGCGAGCTTCACGACCGGGACGCTGAGAAGCGGCCGCTTGAGGAAATTGCAGAGCGGTGAATGGCGCCGTCCGGAGTTTCGCCGCCGGCCGCCAGGGAAGACTGAAATGCGCTGTCAGAAATGCGGGAGCGAATTGCGCCGCCTGGTGCGGGAGAGCCTTCTGCAGAGGCGAGTCTATCCGCTCTTCGGTTACTATCCCTGGGAATGCCCCCTGTGCCGCGAGACCATTCTGCTCAGAAAGCGGTACGCGCGCAGGCGACGGTCCAGGGTCACAGACTTCTCCGCAATGGAAGCCGGCGTTGCAAAGCCCGCGAACCAAGCACCCTCCGCCATGCCCGCGGCCAAGGCGCACTGACCCCGGCTTCGCTCCGATTATGCGAGATTGGAGAAGCAAAGGTTCTTCCCGAAAGTCAATGCAATATCCCCTTAGCCTGGAAGCGGCCATGGCCCCAAAACCCCACAATCCGGACTTCGATCAGACGCTGAAGATACTGCGCGCTCATTCGTTCGACGTGGCGCCCTTTGCCGAAGTCGCAGGCGGAGTTCTGGTGAGCAAGCATGGAGCGGGGGCCGTGCTGGTGGCCACCCAGGGCGAGGATGCGCCTGGGGCCGCGCCGGCAGCCTTTGCGCAGAGACCGGGAGCGCTGATAGGGGGCGAAGTGGCCCGGCTGGTTGACCGTGGCTACCAGAAATTCATTAAGACTCGCCAAATCGAGATGCCTGCGTCGGCCAGCCAATTGCAAGCGATTCACCTGTTCAGCGAGGAACTGAAGCAACTGGCCGGCGGGATCAGCCTGTACAACGAGTCGCTGGGAACCACGAGCGACCTGTATGAATACGACCGATTGGAGGGCCGGGAAGCCGTGGAAGCCGCTGCCGGACGCCCTTGGGAGCCGACCGCCTGAACCGCATCCTGCCTTCAATAGAGGTGGAAGTTCACCAGGACTGTAATCATCACCGGCACCGGCGTCTTGCCGTCTTTCATCGCCGGCTTGAACTTATACTTGCGCACCGCTTCCAGGGCCTTCTCGTCCAGACCCATACCCAGCGCCTGGATCACGCGCGGGTTCTGAGGATTGCCCTGCGCATCCACGATCAGGGAGATCAGGCAAATACCCTGGTACTTGGCCCTGCGCGCCTCGTCGGAGAACTCCGCCTCCACACTGTTCAGAGGAACTGGGGCGGAAACCCCGCCGCCCACGCGATACAGCCCGCCGCCGATATTGCCGCCCTCGCCCGGCCCGTACCCGTTTCCACTGCCGTTGCCCACGCCCATGCCAGAGCCGTTTCCAAGAGATCCCAGCTTGACGTTGGGAGAGTTCGATTGGCCGAAATTCGGCAGGGTCGGATTGTCTTGAATGATGATGTCCTTCTGCACATCGATGGAGGGAACCGGCGCCTCGATCTTGGGAGTGATCTCCACAGGCTGCATCCGCGGGGGAATCTTGCCCTTGATGGCTTCCATCTTGTCGGGGCTTCCGCCGCCGCCGCCGGCGGCGACATCTTTCCTGGGGGCTTTGAATTCCGTCACATCGACCTGGGTCACGTCCATTTGTTTGGGCGCGGTCACCGCCTTGATGATCGTCGTTACACCGAGGAAGAGCAGCGTCCCAAGTACGGCGAGATTGAATCCCGTGGCGATGCCGAAGGCCCAGGGGTTGGGTTTGACCGCCATGCGGTCGGGAACCGGAATCGGCGTCGAGGTCAGCTCCAGCGGCGGCAAGTGGGGCGGAAAGAAGACGTCGCGAATGCTCTCATAGAGCCCAACCCAGATGGGCTGCTCCTCAACGGGAGCGCCGAAGGCCACATTGAGATCGTAGCCGCCTACAATGGAGGCCGCGGCGGCTTGGGAGTCCGTTTCCGGCATAGGCGCATCGTTTTCCATGTTTGCTGCTGAAGTGGGTGTCGTGGGCCGCGCGGAAGCAAGCCTTCCGTTTTCCTGGCCCATCCTTCTATTATGCTCGACAAGGGGCGCCCTTGTCTTGGAACCGATCGCCCCACGCTCCAAACTTTCATATTTCGGCCGGAGCGCCGATCCCATAAGCAATAGACGAGGGAAGCACGCAATTGGTATCGGGAAAAATCATTGCCCCTGCATTTACACTGGGAATAGAGCCGGATTGAACAAAACCGCACCATCCCAGGGAGTGACGATGCCCGCAGCGCCGGAGTTGAAGGCGACCCTTACCTTGCCGCAAACCGCCTTTCCAATGAAGGCCAATCTGCCGCAGAATGAACCGCTTCGGCTGGCCCGCTGGGCCTCACTACGGCTTTACGCCGAGCTGCGCAAGGCCGGCCGCGGCCGCCCCGCCTACATCCTCCACGACGGCCCGCCCTACGCCAACGGCCCCATCCACCTGGGCCATGCGCTCAACAAGGGGCTCAAGGATTTTGTGGTCAAATCGAAGACCATGGCCGGTTTCGATTCGCCCTACGTTCCCGGCTACGACTGCCACGGTCTGCCCATCGAGATCAAGGTGGACGAGCAGCTGGGCCGCAAGAAGCTGGAGATGCCCGTGCCCGCCGTGCTGGAGGCCTGCCGCGCCTACGCGCAGAAGTACGTTGACCTGCAAACCTCGCAGTTTGAGCGCATCGGCTGCTTCGGCCGCTGGGAGAAGCCCTACAAGACGATGTCTCGCGACTACGAGGCGCGCACGCTGGCGGCATTTTACGGCTTCCTCGAGAAGGGCTTCGTCTACCGCGGCCTCAAGCCGGTCTACTGGTGCATCCACGACCGCACCACGCTGGCCGAGGCCGAGATCGAGTACGAGATGCACACCAGCCCCTCGATCTACGTGCGCTATAAGATGACCAGCTACCCAAATCAAATTCACCCTGGTCTGACAACGATGAGTGAGGAGGAATGGGTCGTAGCTGAAAAACTTGAATTGCCCAAGCGCGAGGTTTACACGATTATCTGGACCACGACTCCGTGGACTTTGCCCGCCTCCATGGCCGTGGCCTTCCATCCCGACTTCGATTACGTGGCCATCGCCGCAACCTCCACGCCCGCCTGGGCGCAGACGCCGGGTGCCCCATCCTTGCGCGTTTCTTCCGGCGCAAGGGTGGGAGACCGGGAAGCCGACCCAGCCCCCGTCTACATCGTCGCCGCCGAGCTTGCACAGCAAGTGGCAACCGCCTGCAATCTTGGCGCAACCACCGAACTCGCCCGCTTCAAAGGCGCCTTGCTCGACCGCATAACCTTCGAGCATCCGTTTCTGGATCGCAGCGTCTTGGGCGTGCTGGCCACCTACGTCACCGCCGACCAGGGCACGGGCGCCGTTCACACCGCGCCCGCGCACGGCGCGGACGACTTCTATACCGGCCAGCGCTACGGCCTGGATCCGACCTGCCGCGTGGACGCCAGCGGCCGGCTGTTTGTGGACCCCGCCGCCTGGAACCATGCTGCTCCGCCCGCTTTTGAGGGCTTGAAGGTATGGGCCGCCAATCCCATCATCCTGGCCATGCTGGAGGAACGTGGCGCGTTGCTCGCCAACCACGACCTGGAGCACTCCTACCCGCACTGCTGGCGCTGCCACAAACCGGTCATCTATCGCGCCACCGAGCAGTGGTTTATCGGCATGGAGACCCCGGTCAAGCGCCCGGACGGCTCCGAGACTACCTTCCGCCAGTTGGCCATCGAAGAGATCGACAGGGTGGTCTGGGACCCGGCCTGGGGCAAGGAGCGCATCACCAACATGATCGCCACGCGCCCCGACTGGTGCATCAGCCGGCAGAAGATCTGGGACGTGCCCATCGCCGTTTTCCTCTGCGAGCAATGCAAGAATCCGATCGTCTCCGCGGAGCTGAACCGCGCGCTGGTCGATCTTGTCGAGCGCGAGGGCATTGAGGTCTGGCGCACGGCCGCCGTGGATGCGCTGCTGCCAGCGGGCTCTGTCTGCATACATTGCGGGGGCACGGAGTTTCGCAAGGAGACCGACATTCTGGACGTGTGGGTGGACTCCGGCACGAGCTGGTTCGCCGTGTGCGAGGCCGATGCGGACCTGAAGACGGCCTACACCGCCTTCCAGAACGGCGAAGGCGTGGAGGTTTTATATCTCGAAGGGGGCGACCAGCACCGCGGCTGGTTTCACTCCTCGCTGCTGACCTCTGTGGCTCTGCGCGGACGCGCGCCTTACTCCCGCGTGGCCACCGCCGGCTGGACCCTGGATGAGCAGGGACGCGCCATGAGCAAGTCCCTCGGAAACGGCGTCGATCCGGTCGATATCGCCAACCGCCTGGGCGGAGAGATCGTCCGCCTCTGGGTCGCGTCCATCGATTTCAGGGAGGATATGGCCGCCAGCGAAAACCTGATGCAGCGCTGCGCCGATATCTATCGCAAACTGCGCAACACCTTCCGCTTCCTGCTCGGCAATCTGCACGGCTTCGACCCCGTGCGCGACCGCGTAGCCGAATCCGATCTGTTGCCGCTGGACCGCTACATGCTGGCGCGAACGCGCGAGCTTACCGAGAAGGTGCGCGGCTGGTACGCGGGCTTCGAGTTCCATCGCGTTTACCATGCAATCAACGAGTTCGCCATCGTCGATCTGAGTTCGTTCTATCTGGACGTGCTCAAGGACCGCATGTACACCTTTGCGCCCACGAGCCAGGCGCGCCGTTCCGCGCAGACGGTTCTGTGGCAGATCACCGAGGCGCTGGTAAGGCTCGTAGCGCCCATCCTAAGCTTCACCGCCGACGAAGTTTGGGAGCATCTGCCCGCGGTGGAAGGCCGCGAGGCCAGCGTTCACCTCGCGCAGTTCCCCAAGCCGGAAGAAGTCTTCTCGGAAGACCCGGCGCGGTTGTTGGAAGAGTGGAAGCGAATCTTTGCGGTACGCGATGAGGCTCTCCGCGTACTCGAGGAATCGCGTCAAGCCAAAACCATCGGAAAAAGCCTCGAAGCAGACCTCCATATTTACGCGAAAGGAGCGATACTCGATCTATTGAAGAGACATCGGGCGGGCTTGAAGGAGCTGATCAATGTTTCTAGTGTCGTGCTGCTGGAATGGGGCGCGCACTCGGGTCCCATGGACGGCGACAAAATCAAGTCTCTATCTTCACCCGAAGACTTTGCGGTCTTTCTTTCGCCCGCCAGCGGCCACAAGTGCGCCCGCTGCTGGAACTTCATGCCGGAGGTTTCCAGCTACGGCATCTGGCGGAACGTCTGCACCCGCTGCCAATCGGCGCTGACCGAAATGGGCATCCACCCGCCCCAACCGGAGGCCGCCCAATGAGCAATAGCTCCGTGCCCCATCCATTTCGTTCGCCGCGGCGAAACGCGGCGACCGAAATGGGTGGGAAACCACAGACGTTCGGGGTTCGTGCTTTCCCACCCTTGCGAAAGAAAAAAGTCGCAAGGATGGGGCACGGAGGATGGTTGGCGACGCCAAAATCGCTTGTTCATAGGGAGGCCGCACAGTGAAATTCACCTTCCCCCGCCGCCTGCCGTGGCTGCTCGGCATCTCCGCGCTGATCATCCTGGCCGACCGCCTGACGAAGACCTGGGTCGCGACGCATATTCGTATGGGCGGGATCATCCCGGTCATCCCGCGCGTGCTGGGCATCTCTCACTGGACCAACGAGGGCGCCGCGTTTTCGCTCTTTGCCGACACGGCTTCGCCGCACCTCGTCCGCCGGTTCCTGATCGGTTTCACGCTCCTGGCCGCGCTGGCCGTTCTGATCGCGTTGGTGCGGCTTGGCGACCGCTTCACCCTGACCACCTTTGCCCTGGCGCTCATTCTTGCCGGCGCGCTGGGCAACGTCCACGACCGCATCCTCTACGGCTCGGTCGTGGATTTCATTCAAGTGCACATCTTCAGCTATCACTGGCCGGACTTCAACATAGCCGACTCCTCGGTGGTCACCGGCGCCTGCCTGCTGCTGCTCGATTCGCTTCGGCCGCACAAGACCGCCGCGCACCGAGGGCTATGAGCAGGCGAGGAACCGTCTGGACGCCCGACTAGAATGGTGCTTCGGGAGCAAGCATGGCAGAGAAGCGGCAGTATCCGCACCGGAGGTGGAATCCGCTGCGGCAGTCGTGGGTTTTGGTTTCGCCGCACCGTGCGCAGCGGCCCTGGCAGGGAGAGGTGGATCGGAAGGCCGCGCCCCCGGCGGTTTCGCACCATCCGCAGTGCTACCTTTGCCCCGGCAACCAACGCGCCGGCGGGGCGTCGAATCCGGCTTATGAAGGCATCTTTTCTTTTGTGAACGACTACGCCGCGCTGCTGCCTGAGTCGCATTTAGCCTCGCCCGCCGCGACCGACGCGCCAGCCTCGCCGCTGCTCCAGGCCGAGCCCGCGCGCGGCGTGTGCAAGGTCCTCTGCTACCACCCCGACCACAGCCTGACCCTGGCCCGCATGACCCGCGAGGAGATTCGCCCGGTGGTGGACGCCTGGACGCGCGAATACCTCGAGCTGGGCGGCATCGACTGGATCGAGTATGTGCAGATATTCGAGAACCGCGGGGCCATGATGGGGGCCAGCAACCCGCATCCCCACGGCCAGATCTGGTCCACCGGCTTTGTGCCCGACGAACCGGCCGCCGAAACCCTGGCCCAGCGCGATCACCTGGCGCGCACCGGCCGCTGCCTGATCTGCGACTACGTTGCGGCCGAGCGGCTGGCCCCGGTCGATGAGGGCCGCGTTGTATTTGAGAACGGGCACTTTCTGGCCCTGGTGCCGTGGTGGGCCATCTGGCCCTTCGAGGTGCTGCTGGTCAGCCGCCGCCACCTGGGGGCGCTGCCGGAGTTGACTGGCGATGAGCGCGATGGGCTGGCCGACGCCCTGAAGCGCCTGACCACCCGCTTCGATAATCTTTTCGAGACCAGCTTTCCCTACACCATGGGCTTCCACCAGTCGCCGACGGATCGAAAGGAGCACCCGGAGTGGCATTTCCACGCGCATTTTTATCCGCCGCTGCTGCGCTCGGCCACGGTGCGCAAATTCATGGTGGGCTTCGAGATGCTGGGAATGCCGCAGCGGGATATTACCCCCGAGGACGCGGCTCAGCGGCTGCGCGCCTGCTCCGAAGAGCATTTCTGGCCCAGGGTTTGAGAGGCGATCCGGCCGTGAATTGCCGAGCTTCTCTTATGCGCGACTCTGGCCTGCGGGCGCGGATCCTTCGCGTCCGGGCGTTTCGCCGGCGGCTCGCTTGCGGAAGTTCTTGGCCGCGTACATAGCAGAGTCGGCGGCTTTCAGGAGGCTCTCCTTGGTGGTGCCGTCTTCGGGATAGATGGAGTAGCCAAAGCTGGCCGAGCCTTGCAGGGGCTTTCCTTCGACGTTAAACGGCTCTTTGAAGCAAAGCTCCAAACGCAGGGCGATCTCCTCGACCTTTGTGCGATGGCGCACCATCGGAAGCATTACGGCAAACTCATCGCCGCCCAGCCGCGCCAGCAGGTCGGCGGAGCGGAGCTGCCGCTTCAACCGCTCCGCAACCTGCTGAAGGAACAGGTCTCCAACGTGGTGGCCGTAGCGATCGTTGATCGGCTTGAATTTGTCTAGATCGATGTAGATCAAGCCAAAGACGCTTGCATTCTGGCGCGCCTCTTCAATCAGGGCGTCCAGGCGCTCCCCAAGCGAACGGCGGTTGTGGACATTGGTGAGCAGGTCGACCTCCGAGCGGCGCAACAGTTCGGAGTGAAGCCTGCGGGTTTCCATGGCCAGCATGGCCAGCTCCGCCCCCCTGGAAAGAACCTCCGTTTCCCGGGAGAATGTGCGATGGATGCCGGGGAAGGTTCTGGAATCAATGCCGGCAAAAAGGGTTCCCAGCGGCGGTCCTGAACGCGCCGGAATCTCTTCCTGGAGGAGGTGCAACCGGTCTGCATTCGGAGGGTAATTGCCAAGCCGCGCTCCATCCGTGACGTCGCACCAGCAGGGAGCGCCGTTGAGCATGAAGGAGGTCATCTCCGTAATCGCTTCGAGGATTTCTGCCAGGGGTTTTGAACTGTTGATGTCCGCAAAGATGCGGCTGCGGCGATGTTCGAGATATGCCAATGAGGCCAGTTCGTCGCTCTGACGGCGCACTTTGGTCTTGAGCGTCCATCCCCACACGCCCACTGCAATAACCACTACCACCAGCATCAGGCTGAGCATAGTCGAAAATGGCACCGAGTTCTCCGTCCCCTTCAGTTTAGATCGGTCCCCGGACGGATAAACAACCGCGGGTGGAGAATAGGTCCCGCAACCGCGCACAAGAGTAACGGGAAACAGCAATCTGCTTGAAGGCCGCGCGCGGCGCGCGACACCGCGGTTAAGAGTACGCGTTAGACATTTCTATAAAGAAGCGGCTAAACCATTGATAAGAATGGTGAGCTCGCTGGGATTCGAACCCAGGACCCACGCCTTAAAAGGGCGTTGCTCTACCACCTGAGCTACGAGCTCGTTCAAGGCCGCTGATTCCAACTTACCACAGGGCGGGTTTTGCTGCCTCGCCGGGAGGCGATGCCGAGCGCGCGCCAGAAGTCTGCCGGCTCTTGTCTGCCTTGGATCCCCGGCTTGCGAACACGGGCCATGTGCCTTCCGGGCGCACATGCTATCGTGTTCTCAGCCCTGGTTTGAACCCTCATCGGGCGCAAGCGAAGCCGGAAGGAGCCGTTCGGCATTTCGGGCCGCAACTTCCGTTCTGTCTTGGCAGTTCGCTTGCACCTGCGGGGACAGTGTGGGCGAAAGCCCGCCCAAGCGAGGATTGCGAAGAAGCCGTGTCGGATATTGCGCAACAAGAGATCGATCCAACGAGCAGCCAGCCCCTTGATTTGCCGCCCGATGCGCAACCCGCGCCGAAATGGTTCGCGGTCTACACGAATTCGCGCCATGAGAAGCGCGTAGGCCAGCACCTGAGCATGAGGGAGATCGAGCATTATCTGCCCCTCTACCACGTACAGCGCAAGTGGAGCAACGGACTGAGGGTTACCCTCGATCTCCCGCTGTTTCCCGGCTACATCTTCGTCCGCATTCATCGGGCGCAGCGCGTGCGGGTGCTCGAAGTCCCGGGCGTGCTGGCACTGGTGGGCGGCACGGGAGGCGAGCCGGCGCCCTTGCCGGAGGCCGATATCGAAGCATTGCGATCCGGCCTTTCTCTGCGCCGCGTCGAACCGCATCCTTTGCTGAAAGTGGGGCAGCGGGCGCGCATTCGATCCGGCGCCTTTGCCGGGATGGAGGGGATTGTGGTGCGCAAGAAGAACAGCTTCCGCGTGGTTCTGACGCTGGATACCATCATGCAGAGCTTCGCCGTGGAAGTTGACGGCAAGGAACTGGAGCCGCTGGACTTCGGAGGCTTGAACCGCGCTTGACGATCCGGTCCCGCTGGGATGCCGCGGCTAGGGAACCTCCGATCAAGTCCACATCCTCGCTCGCTTTGAAAGGGCACGGCTTCATTCGTGCCGTAAGTGCTGAGCATTATGATCACTCCGGCTAACCTGATCGCAGCCTTGCTTACGCTCATCCCGCTCCTGGGCGCGGCATTCTTCGCCCAGGCCGTGGCCGGGGGTGTGCGCAGGCTGCCCTTGTGGGCGCAACTTCTCTCTCCCGCCGCCTTGAGCGTGCCCTACGCGCTGGTGGCGTGCGGCGCGGGCATCTTCCGCTGGGGCTGGTTTGCATTGTATGCCGTGCTTCCCATGGCGATTGCGGGCCTGCTTGAGCGGGCGCGGCGCGCCGACGGTGGCTATCCGCCCCAACCGCCAGTACCCGTCTCTGGGAACCCCGGCGGACAACGCGGCAACTGGCGGGATTTTCTGGTGCTGGCGACGCTGGGCCTGGCGGTCGATCTGCGCTGGTTCGAGGGCGCGTGGCCGGTCCACCTGGCCATCTTCAACAAAATGCTGCTGCTGGATGCGGGCATCTACGGCTTCGTTGTTTTGCGCCAACTGGATGGAGCCGGCTTCGATCTGCGCCTGCGCCTGCGCGATGCCGGCATCGGTCTGCGGGAGCTGGGCTTTTATGCGCCGATTGCCCTGGCGATGGGCCTGGGGCTGGGTTTTCTGCATCCGCACCGCGGTTGGCCAGGGCTGGCGCCGATTGCCGGAGCATGGCTCTTCACCTTCTTCTTCATTGCCGTGCCGGAAGAACTCTTCTTTCGCGGCTGGCTCCAGAATCTTCTCGAGCGGCGCATCGGCAGCGCGCCGGCGCTGTTTCTGACCGCTGCCCTGTTCGGCCTATCCCACTTCAATAAGCGGACGGCGCTGTTCAATTGGCGCTACGTCTTGCTGGCCGCGGTGGCGGGCGTCTTCTATGGGCGGGCATGGCGCCAGGACCGCCGGGTGGGTGCATCCGCCATCACCCACGCCTCGGTGGACGCGATCTGGTCTCTATGGCTCCGGTAGCGCTGCCGGTCTGTGGTCGTGCCCGTAGGTCAGGTAGCCCAGGCCAACCCGCATGTTGTGGTCCACGGCTCCGGGCACCGTGATGGCGATTGCGATGCCGAAGATGGCGTGCGCCGCAGCCAGTGGATAGAGGTTGCGGTAGCGAAGAAAGATCAGGCAGGCGGCAAAACCCCAGAAGAGTGTGACCAAGGTAAGGATGGGGTTGGGCAGGTGAGCGATCGCGAATAGGACCGCGGCCGCAAGGGCGGCGGATTTGGCGCTTGGAAGCAATCGCAACAGTCGCGTCAAGAAGAAACACTGCAAAAGGAACTGTTGCGCAAACGCCCAGAGCGCATAGGCCCAGAACCTCTCGAGGATCGAGACGGGGCTTGCGGGCAGATGCAGCGTATGGAGCCTGGCGGCTGCGAGGACAGCCGCGGCGGCCGCCGCCAGCGCCATGCCCACCACCCACAGCGACCGAAGAAGGTTTGCCGAACGCAGGCCCATCGCCTTGCGGCCGTCGAACGAGATCGAGAGAATGAACGCGACCGCAGCCGCGGCGTCCCACCACAGCAGACTTTGCCAGGGGCGCGGGGTCCAGACGACAAGCAGAATCAGACCATAGGCGATTGCGAGCTGGGCCAAATCGCGCCGCCTGCTGCGCACGGCGGCAAAGACTTCCCTTCCGGAGGACGACGCTCTGTCTGCTTCCATGCATGAGATGTTAAGGCAATCCGCCGCGCCTATTCCAGAATGACGGCGGGGTCCGGCTCATGAGCGCGCGTGGTCAGGGTGATGGCCGCGGTCAGAATCAGCGCGCCGCCCGCCCAGGCGTAAGGGCCCAGGTGTTCTCCGAGCAAACGGACGCCCAGCCAGGAGCCGAGCGCCGGTTCGATGTTCAGGAAGACCCCGGCGCGTGAGGCCGGCACATGGTGGATGCCCCAGTTCCAGAGCAGCGTGGTGGTAGCCGTGCAGAGCAGGCCGCTGATGCCGAGGGCTGCCCATGCGGTGGGGCTGACGTGGGCGAACGGCGGCGGATGGAACGCGCGATGGGTGATGGGACTGAGCAGCGGATTGCATAGCCAGGGGCCGAGAATCAAGACCGCCAGCATTCCCGTTCCAGCCAGAATGGTGTAAGCGGTCACCACCGGCGGGCTGTGGGTCTGCATCAGCCGCTTGCTGAGCAGAATCCAGGCCAGGGCGACGATGAGCGAGGCGACGACCAGCAAGTCGCCCACCAGCGAAGGCACCTCGCGCGCGGCTGGGCCGCGGTGGCCGCCCAGCACGACGAGCACGGTGCCCACCGTTGACCCGCAAAGGGCGAGCCAGCCGATCCAGTCGAGGCGTTCCTCTTTGGACCCCTTGGGGGCAAAGAGCGCGGCTGCTGCTGCCAGCAGCACCGGCAGGGCGCCTACCATCAGCGAGGCGTGGCTTACGGTGGTCCGCGCCAGGCCATGGAACTGAAGCAGAAACTGCATGGGAACGCCGAAAGCGGCCGAAAGCAGCAGCATGCGAAGCTCAGCGCCGGTGAGGCGAAAGCGGCCCAGATTCATCAGCACCACCGGCGCCATGCCCACGCAGGCAAACAGAAAGCGGTAGAGCACCATGTGCTCCACGCTCATCTCATCGAGCGCCAGCCTGCCGAAGTAGAAACCCGTGCCCCACAGGCACCCGGCCAGCGCGCAGGCGCCGTAGCCCAGGAACCTGAAGCGCGGGTCCATTGTTGCGTTCTGCGCCATCCCTCCTTTAATGTCGCACACGCGTCAAGAGCCGGGGGCGCTCCTTGCATGGGCCTCGTCGTCTTTCGGTGTCTCTCCCGCGTCTATGTTGGAGGGGGTTGGCTTATCGCCCTTTGCAGCCGCCATTGTTGCGGTTGCCAAACCTGGAGTTGCCATGAAAGCCCGCTTCTTATCCGCAATCGTCTTCGGCGTCGCGCTCACCGCCGCTGCCTCGGCTCAGGATGCATCCACCACCCCACCTGCCGGCCAATCCCCGGCGCCATCTCAAGGCCCCGGCGGCGGGCAGGGCGGCCAGGGCCGGCGCGGAAGTGGCCGTGGCGGCTGGGGCGGAGGCGGCATGATGGGTCGCGGCCTAAACGGAACCGTCACCGAGGCCGCCGCCGACCACTACACCATCAAGACCGACGCGGGTGAAACCTACACCGTCCATTTCAGCGCCAACACCCGCATCCTGAAGCAGGCGGCGGGAATGCACGAACGCGGTGAACGCGGGCAAGCAGGACAAGGAGGCGAAGGCGGCGGCAATCCTCCGCAGATGCTCAAGTCCACAGACATCAAGGTGGGCGACGCCATCGCCGCCATGGGCGAAATCGATGCCGCGGCCAGGTCCGTTGGCGCTACGGTGGTCCTGCGCATCGACCCCGAGCGCGCCAAAGAGATGCGCGAGATGCAGGCCAACTACGGCAAGACCTGGCTCATGGGCAAAGTTACAGCCATCGACGGGGTCAAGGTCACCATCATGGGCGCCATCGACAATGCCGCCCACGTCTGTGTGGCCGACGA
>JBEKPA010000079.1:0-13124 GCA_049521195.1 Occallatibacter sp. | reverse complement strand
CAAAGATGGGTGCCCCATCCTTCGCTTGGCCGGGGCCCCCACGGACAGGCCTTCGTCCGTGGGGTGGTCGCGCGAAGGGTGGGATACCACGAAGCTCGACCGCCGGATCGGGTGCAGAATCCTTTCGTCAAGGCGAAACTTGTCCGTTACCAGGCCGGTGGCGCACCCTAATTTCTTGGGACCTATTCTTCCCTCAAAGATGGGTGCCCCATCCTTCGCTTGGCCGGGGCCCCCACGGACAGGCCTTCGTCCGTGGGGTGGTCGGGCGAAGGATGGGATACCACGAAGCTCGACCGTCGGATCGGGTGTAGAATCCTTTCGTCATGGCGAAGCTTGTCCGTTACCAGCAATGCGGCTGTTTTCACTTTCTGACCTTCAGTTGTTATCGCCGGCAGGCGCTGTTGACGCGGGAGGGAGCCTACGGCGTCTTCGAGCGGGAGCTTGAGACGGTACGCGCACGGTGCGGGTTTGTGGTTGCCGGGTATGTGTTGATGCCGGAGCACCTTCATCTTCTAGTCGGCGAGCCGCGCCGGTCGTCTCTGTCGGTTGCGCTCCAGGTGTTGAAACAGCAGACCTCGCGCAAGCTGAAGCAACGTGAAGAGGCTCAGTTCTGGCAGCGGCGGTATTACGATTTCAACGTGCATAGCGAAGAGAAGCGGGTCGAAAAACTCCGGTACATGCATAGGAATCCCGTGAAGCGCGGCTTGGTCGAGAAGCCTGAAGAGTGGCCGTGGTCCAGTTTCCGGCACTATGCGACGGGGGAAGCCGGCATCGTTGAGATCGAGTCGGAGTGGACAGGGCGGCGGCGGGAGGCAGAGACAGGCCATCCATTGTGCGTCCCACCCTTCGCCAGAAACGAGGCGAAGGATGGGGCACCCACATTTGAGGGAAAGTTAACAGTCAAAAAAACTTAGTGTGCGCCACCCGCCGATTTTGAGATGGGAGACAGTGAATCTCAACCGTCAGCCGCCGGTGAACCAAACAGGTCTGACGAGCAAGCCAGGCGCGAACTGCCGCTCCCGCACATCACGGACAAGCGTGACCGCAGTCACTGAGACTATGAACGGCTCAAGGACGATGATCGCTGCTGGCAATCTTGGGAGCCATGGGGAGCGCGGGGCGAAATTGAGCTATGCCTTCCCGTGGAACATGAGTGGCGTGTCTTGCCGGCAGGCGCAACACAGAATTGTCGAGTCCGTGTCCCAAGCCGTGAGAGAAGGGAACACACATGAAGAGAGCTGCCATCGTTCTTGGACTATTCCTTTGTGGAGCTGCATATGCATCCACGTCGAAATCCTACGTCGATACGAGTTACGGAAAGATCCAGTACGGCGATATCGCCAAACCCGCCCAGCCTTACAAGCTGAAGCTCAAGGTGGAGTTCCAAAGGAATGGGCAACACCTTCCCGCGGTTGACAGTCAACTCCTGCAACAAGTCGATAGTGTCGTCAGAGCATCCGGGTTTGCGACGCCTGTTGGCGACGCCGAACCCACCTCCGACTCGCTAACCATTGTGGTCAACAATATTGCCGATCTCGCCGAGGCCCGGAGAAAAGGGTTCACAACGGGATCGACCTTCTTTTTGAAAGGCTCAGTAGTCACCGACAACTACGAGATGCAGGTTACTGCCACAATCGGCGGGAAGACCGTCTCCAGGTCCGGTTACAAAGGAGCGATCCTGACGGCGATCGGTCATGCCAGCGGCCCGGAAGGCGTCCCTCCGATGACCGTGACGGAAGCCTTCAACAAGGTCGTCGAACAACTCATTCTGCAATTCCTTCGCGACCTGCCGACGACCGAACTCAACCAGAACCTCGCGCCGGGCGCCAATGCGCTGCAGCCCTCTCAGGAATCTGTAATTGCGCCTCCGCCATCTCATGACTCTGCACAAGAAGGGTCGGCGTCGGTAACTATAAAGTCGACTCCCGACGGCGCCGACATCCTCTTGGATGGAAAGTTCGCAGGGAATACTCCGTCAACCATCCGGATCAAGGCCGGCGACCATACTGTGCGGATTGAACTAAAAGGCTTCAGCGCATGGGAAAGGTCGCTGACGATAAGCGCCGACGCACAAATGACTTTGAACGCAAATCTCAGTCAGTAACCACGGGACGGACAGCGGCGATAGCTCCGAAGGCACGATGTAGCAACGTGCCCTCACACCTGCATAACTTCCGCTTCCTTCTTGTGCGAAAGCTCTTCCATGCGGCGGATCTCCTCGTCGGTCATCTTCTGCACCTCTTCGAGGGCCCGCTTCTCGTCGTCCTCGCTGATCTTCTTCTCCTTTGCCAGCTTCTTGAGGGCGTCGTTGCCGTCGCGGCGCACATTGCGGACCGCGGTGCGGTGCTCTTCGAGCACCTTGTTCAGGTGCTTGCAGACCTCGCGCCGCCGCTCCTCGGTCATGGGCGGTACGGGCACGCGCAGCACCTTGCCGTCGGAGATGGGATTGAAGCCCAGATCGGCCACGCGCAGGGCCTTCTCGATCTCCTTGATGATGCTGGGATCCCAGGGCGCAATCACAATCAGCTGCGCCTCGGGCGTGGAGACTTGAGCCAGTTGGCTGATGGGGGTGTGCGTGCCGTAGTAATCCACCTTCACCTGGTCGATCATGTGCACGTTGGCCCGGCCCGTGCGCGTGGAGGCCAGGCTGGCCTGGAAGGTAGCCACTGCCTGGTCCATCCGCCGCCGCAGGCTGGCATTGAGTTCCTTGAGCGCCGGAATTCCGGCCATTATCGAGACTGCCATCTTTCTCCTCGCTGATTCCAAAACACTATATTAACGAATCTTAGCCGCGGCAAGGCTTCATAAGCCGGACGAAATGGCCCCTGCTGGCGGCAGCCGGAATCTTCTAAGCCACCCCCGCCAGCCCCGTTGCTACCGCCTGCTCGTGGGCGTGGTAGCTGGAGCGCACCAGCGGCCCCGATTCCACGTGGCGGAAGCCCATCTCGAGCACCTCGGCCTTCAGCTCGGCGAACTCGCGCGGCGTATAGAGCCGGGCCATGGGCAGGTGGTCGCGCGAGGGGCGCAGATACTGCCCGATGGTCAGAATGTCGCAACCGGCCGCCGCCAGATCGCGGAAGACCTGGAGCAGCTCGGCGGTTTCCTCGCCCAGGCCCACCATCACGCCGGACTTGGTAAGCCCCCCTCCGGGGTTTAACTCTTTGGAGTAACGCAACAACTCAAGGGAACGCTCATACCGCGCCCCGGAGCGCACCGCGCGGTAGAGCCGCGGCACCGACTCGACGTTGTGGTTGAGGACCTCGGGCCGCGCCTCGACCACCATCCGAATCGCCTCCCGGTTGCCCTGGAAGTCGGGGATGAGCACCTCGACCCGGCAGCCGGGCGCCTGGCGACGAATCTCTTCGACGACCAGCGCGAAGGCGCGCGCCCCGCCCACCAGGTCGTCGTCGCGATTCACGCTGGTAATGACAGCGTGCCGCAGGCCGAGGGCGGCCACGGCCTGGGCCACGCGGCGCGGCTCGTCGAAGTCGATGGGCGCGGGCCGGCCTTTGGGCACGGCGCAGAAGCCGCAGCGCCGCGTGCACAGGTTGCCCAGCATCATGAAGGTGGCAGTCCGGTGATGCCAGCACTCGCCGATGTTGGGGCACTGCGCGCTCTCGCAAACCGTGTTCAGCCCCAGCGACCGCGCCAGCCGCTTCAGGCCGTGGTAGTTCTCGCCCACCGGCGCGCGCGCCTTCAGCCACTCTGGTTTGGGCGCCGGAACCCGCCGTGCCGGCTCGATCTGCACCAGTTCCATCACGCTCTCATTGTACCGGGCCGTCGAACGCGGCCCCGCCTTCGCGTCCCTGCCCAATCCGAAGCAGCATCCAGCCGATCCGTAGGTACCAAATCAACAGGAAGGGCGCGGAAGCGCTGATCGGAATGGCGTTGAGCGCCGGCGCAAACGAATCCGTGATGTAGTAGCCCAGACCGAGGACGTTCGCCAGAATTCCCATATAGGCGGTGGTCCTGCCAAAGGCCGCGCTGCGCAGCATGACGGTCGCGGCGATCAACCCGGCAACGTTGACGAGGAAATAGCTGATGTAGATGCCGGAGCCGTAGGTCGCGGCGGTATTCTGAATGGCCAGCAGCGCCTCACCGGCGGCCAGCAGCATGGTTCGCTGGGTGTCCGTGGCCGCACTCCAATAGCGGTCGCTCAGCGCCAGCATCGCAAAGGCCTGATTCGACGCGAGGTAGATTGCTGTGCCCATCAGAGCCAGTGCCGCGGCAAGCGTCATCAGACCCCGGCTCACCCGCCGCAGCGCGGCATAGAGACCAAGAAAGATCAGGGCTACAAGAGCGTAGTTGGCCATGTCGAACAGGTTGAGCAGCGTGAGTCCAATCAGCCGGTGGGTGTGAAAGACGGTAAAGCACTCCAGCGCGCTGCCCGGCAGCCCCCTTGGTCCGGAGGAGAAGATTCCGAGCAGCCGGCCGAGTAGATATTCCTCCGCCATGTTTCTTCGAAAGAGGATAGCGGCGATGAAGGCAGCCGCTCCACCCAGCTTGCACAAACCTCTCCAGCCGGATTCCATAGTCCCTACATCTTGGACTTCGCGGGCCATCTTCGCACACATCCTTTCCGCTGAATTCTGCACCAGTTTCGTCGCGCTTTCATTGTACCGGCAGCGAAAACCCGCCCGGTCTCGTTCCTCTCTTGGTACATCCGTTCCCGTTAATGCTCTGCGTAGGAGCGCCTGATCGCAATTTTCCCTGTCGATGTGCTACGGTAATCTTGGACCTCCGCGAGAATCCCACGGATTTCTTCACAGGTCCTAGAGGTGTGCCATGGCATACTCCGCAGCCGGCGAGCCGGGCATCCTGCAATTGGTTCGCAAGGCTCTTCTGCGCTCCATCGATGAGCTTTCCGCTCTTGCTGAGGGCAACCAGTCCGAAGACTTGCGCGCCTCGCTCGCAGCGCTCTCCGACAAGTTGAAGAAGAATCGCTTCAACCTGGCTGTGCTGGGACAGACAAAGCGGGGCAAGAGTTCCTTTATCAATGCGCTGCTGGGCGCCAGGATTCTGCCCACGGGAGTCCTGCCGCTCACTTCCGTCATCACCAGGGTCACCTACGGAGCGAGTCCCTCGGCGGAAATCCTCTACCGGACGGGCCAAGTCCGGCAGATCGCAGTCGATCTTCTCTACGAGTACATCACGGAAGCCGGCAACCCGGCGAACCAAAAGCAGGTGGCCGCCGCCAAGGTCGCGTACCCTTCGCCCCTGCTGGGCATGGGCATCGATCTCATCGACACACCCGGAATCGGCTCCACTTACCGGGATAACACCGCGACGACCGAGGGTTTTCTGGCTGAGGTGGATGCCGGTATCGTGGTTCTCTCCGTCGACCCGCCCGTCACTGCCGCCGAGTCCGACTTCCTGCGGCGCATTCGGCTGGATGTGCCCAAACTCCTTTTCGTCATCAACAAGACCGACCTTTCCACGCCCGATGAAGTCGAAGCAGTCGTCACGTTTCTTGAGAATGAGCTGCGCAACCACGTCGGCATCAAGAAGCCGGAGGTGTTTTCGCTCTCCGCGCGGCAAGCGATGAAGGAGCGGCTGGAATTCGCGCCCCACGAGCGCAATGGCATGGGCCCGCTGCTGGCCCGGCTTCACCATTTTGCCGCCGAGGAAAAGGAGCAGACCCTTTTTCAATCGGTGGCCATCGACTTGTTGCGGATTGCAACCACACTGCGCTTTGCGGCCATGGTTGGGGAGCGCGCCCGGTTCATGGCCGGCGAGGATATTGCCCGCAGAAAGA
Source organism: Occallatibacter sp. (assembly GCA_049521195.1). Classification (GTDB taxonomy): domain Bacteria; phylum Acidobacteriota; class Terriglobia; order Terriglobales; family Acidobacteriaceae; genus Telmatobacter. Next base: position 7,369 of record JBEKPA010000079.1, on the reverse strand, counting down.
TGGCGCTGCAAGAGGCTCTGGCTTGCGCGAATCAGGAATTGAAGGACGTGCGCCATCTGCTCCGCGAGGATGCCGCCACCCTCATTGTCCGCATCGAGAAGGATCTGAAGGATCACGTTGCCTCGGCCGCCCCGCGCGTGCGCAGCCGGTTGGAGAAACTCAGCAACCAGCATCCAAACGATAGCCGCAAAGACCTTGCCGACCTGCTCGATCGGTTCATGCTGGGCGAGGTCGAAGCCGTCTTTGAGGATTGGCGGGCGCAGGAAGACGAGCGTATCCACATGGAGCTGGGGGCGTTGTCGCGCCGGTTTGTGGAACGAACGAACGCTGTGCTGGAAAGCCTGCAAAGGGCCGCTGGAAGCTTGTTCGACGTACCGGTCGCGCCGGTGGCTTTCACCTCATCCCTGGCAGTGGAGAGCCGGTTGTTCTATCGCACGGAACCTGTTTTTCAGCGCCAGTTTGACAAGCTGATCTTCGTCCTGCCGAAGTCCATGTTGCGCCGCGCTGTCTTCAGCCGCATGCTGGCCTCCGTCGATGCGGAACTGAACCGCAACGCAGACCGCATACGCGACGACTATCTGCAGCGGCTGGAGAGGTCCGTAGACGCATTCGAAAAGGAACTCAAGGCCGCGGTTGCGATTGTCGCCGACAATCTCCGCTTCGTGTTGGAACCGCAGGCCGGCGGCGCGGCTTCTTCCGGATCGGTGGTCTCGAAACTCGCTCCCATCATCTCCCAGTGCTCTGCGCTGGGCTAGCGAAACGGTCGCTAACCACATCTGTCAGCTGCTTCCGCCTGCCAAGGCGTCGATGAAGCCGGCGTTTGATGGTCTCCATGGCGCCGCACTCCAACATGGCGGCGCCTCTCCCGATCCGTTTGTGGACTCCCGCTGCCTGCCCTGCCCGCCGTTCAAACCAACGCCGTTCGACAAGCTGAAGAGGCTGTGCCGCTGAGTTGACTGGAATCCTGATTGCCGGGCATCGTCCTCCCAACGGAGGCCTCCTGACCATAGTCAAATGACCATGGTCAGGAGTATACTGGATCTGTCAGGAGGCGATCCCATGCGGACAATGGCGGCAGGTGAGTTCAAGGCCAAGTGCCTTGGCGTGTTGACCGAGGTAAACTCCACCGGCAAGCCTGTGCTCGTTACCAAGCGGGGCAAACCGCTTGCGCGGGTCTTGCCCGCCGAGGAGCAGACGCCAAAGGAGACCCCGGAATCGATCTTCGGCTGCTTGCGTGGCTTCCTCGCAGCGCCCGACCAAATTGCCGATCTCACCGAGCCGTTCATTCCGTTGGAGGAATGGGACCATCTAAAGGAAGACTGGTCGCCGTTTCCACCCGAATGATCCTCCTCGACACGCACATCGTGATATGGCTGTTGACGGCTCGTGAGCGCTTGTCCGGCAGGGCGCATGATGCCATCCTGCAAGCCCGCACCGCAGGAGAGAGTCTTGCCTATTCTCCGGTTTCCCTATACGAGATTGCCTATGCCGTTCACCGCAAACGGCTGCCCCTGAACTCTCCGACCGAGGACTTCATCGCTGCCATACAAACCAAGCTCGATATGGTTCCATTGACGGCAGGAATCGTAGTTTGCGCCGCGGAACTCCCAGACCCCTTCCACGGCGACCCGATGGACCGAATCATTGCCGCTACCGCCATTGTCATGGACTGCACGCTGATTACTCACGATGATCGAATCCGCAAGGCCAACGTCTGCAAGGTTCTCTGGTAGTTTCTACCGCAACCGCGTCCGCACCTCGGGCCGAACCAGGTAGAGAAAGAAGACCAGGTTCAGCAGTCCCTGCACCAGCGCCGCTCCCTGATGCAGGCTGGCGAATATCCACAGGTTGTAAACCACCAGGAGGAACACCGCGCCCAACGCCAGCGCCCAGGCCCAGCGCAGCAGCAGCAACAGCCCTCCGCTCGCCGCCATAAAGCACGCCGCAAACAAAAGAAACAGCGGTGGATAATGCTGCCCAGCCACCACTCCCAAAACGATCACCCCAGCCAGCGCCAGCAGGTAAAGGCCGATAAACGCCAGGCCAGGGAGCGCCAGCAGCTCCCGCCCGGCTGACAGACCCTGGCGCACCGGCCGCGTTTCGCGGTTTCCGCCGCCGTTGGTCTTGGGGTTCGTCATAGCGTATGCAGATAGGCCAGCAGATCGCGCAACTGGTCGTCGGTCAGTTGCGTAGCGGGCATGTTATTCCGCCCGTGCAGAATCACTTGCGTCAGCCGCTCATCGGTGGGGGGCGCGCCCGACGGCATGGCTTTCACCTTGGTCAGCGCCTGCAACCCCGGCCCGTTCAGAGGACGCGTCGTGGTGGGGTGGTGGCACCTGGCGCACTTCTGCCGATACACCTGCGCCCCGCGCGCCTCCTCCATCGTCCACAGCGCCTCGGGCTTTGAAGCCGGCAGCGAGCGGCAGCCGACAGCCGGGAGCACTCCGGCAAGGCCGATCGCAATAGTCAATACGCTCAGGGAACCAGCAAGGAAACGCGTCCGCATCTGCTTCCGATGATACAGGCCTACTCCGCCGCCGCTATAGCCTCGGCAATGCGGTCGATGGCCTGGAGCTCAGCTTCGCTCCCCGGACGGTGGCCGTTCACCAGAATCGAAAAGGCCAGCGTCTTGCCGCTCGCCGCCGTCAGATAGCCCGATAGCGCGTTGCCCTCGTTCGAGGTGCCGGTCTTGGCCCACAGCCGGCCCTTCAATGCCGAGTCCTTGAATCGCCCGGCCAGCGTGCCGTCCACTCCGGCCACTGGCAGCGAGTCGCGCCACGCCGCTCCCCACGGCTGGCGCGAGGCATACGCAAGGAGCTGCGTGAAGGCGCGCGGCGCGATGCGATCGTCCGGGCTCATGCCCGAGCCGTCGTAGAGAAAGAAGTCCCCGTCGTCCACGCCCGCGCCGATAAGAAACTGCCGCACCACGCGGGCACCCTCGGCAAAGCTGCCGTCCGTCCCATGCACCTTGCCCAGCAGCCGCAGAAGCAGCTCGGCGTGCAGGTTCTGGCTCACCTTGTTGGTGACCGTAATTTCCTCGGCAACCGGCACGGAGACGCGCCTGGCCAGAACCTTTTGACCCTCCAAGGGCGCGGCCACCGTCGCCAGGTCGGAGCGGCCCAGCTTGATCGGTTGCGCCCGTTCGGCGCTGAAATCGCCCGTATCGATCGAGTACTTGTGCCGGGAGGCGGCCGCTCCCGTCACGCTGACACCGCGGCCCCGGAGCGCCACTTTGAAGGCCTCAGCCGTAAACTCCGCCGGATCCTCGACCGCCAGCGCCGCACGGAACCCCTCGGCAGGCGCGGTGCCCCAGGCGCGCACCAGCATTGAGCCGGGACGGCGGTCGAGCCCCGGACCTGGCGCCGGTTGCGCCGGCTGTCGCGCGGCAGGCGGCGGGGCCTGGTTCGCTGCTGTCATGGCGTTGTCCACCGTGTAATAGTCCACATCGGGCGTCCACTCGGCGGCTGTCTCTGTGGGCGCGGCCGCTTTCGCCAACTCCCGATCAGCCGCAATCGTCAACTCCGCCGTGTTCTCGTTGAAGGTCAGCGCGGAGACCGGCGCGCCGTAGCTCCACTGCAGGTCGTCCCATACCCAGGCCCGGCCGTAAGGCTCATAGAGGAAGTAGGTGTCGTCGCCCACCACGCTGCCGTCCACGGTCCGCACCCCGGCTTGCTCCACCTGTTCGGCCAGCAGACTCAGCACGTCCATCGCCTTGGGCGGCCGCTCCGCCTCGCCAGCGGCGGAAGCGGCGGCTGGCGAGTTTGCAGGGGTCTGGCCCGCGGCAGCCAGGTTTGCAGCAGCCGGAGCTGCACCCAGCGGACCAGTCTCCGGTTCCCGGTAGGGATAGCGCCGCGCGCTCAGCGTCGGGTCGCCCGCGCCCAGCAGGATCAGGTCGCCGTGCAGCACTCCCTGGCTGTCGATCTCTCCGCCGGTCACCACGCTGGTGGTCCAGGTCAGCGTCTCCACCGGCAGCAGAGCATAGGCCGCGGCGGTCGTCGCCAGCTTGGCGTTCGAGGCTGGTGAAAACAGCCGCCCCTCATTCAATCCATAGACCGGCTGCCCATCCAGCGCGACCACGCTGATGCCGAACGCCGCATGGCTCAGCGCCGGCTCAGCCAAAATCGCGCTGATGCGATCCGCCAGCGGCCCCTTGGCCGGAACGGCACGCGCCGTCGAATGCGCCGCGGGCCTGACGCCGCTTTGCGCCGGAGCCTGTGCAAACAGGCCCGAAGAAGAACCCAGAACCACCCCCAACAAAAGCAGCAAAACTCGCCGAAAGGAATTCATGGACGGAGTGTAGCAGGAGGCACGCGGGAGTGCGGCGTACCATCGAAGAAGGGGATGAACTCCCAATGTTCGTCCCATCCAGGGGGACGCGGATTTGCATCTTGACTTGCGAGCGAGTTCGGAGAGATGAAGTTATTTGAGCGCACGATTTCGGACTGGCGGCTGCGCACCCGCACTCTGGAACTCGGTCGTCGCACGCTCGTCATGGGCGTCGTCAATATCACGCCCGACTCCTTCAGCGACGGCGGGCTCTTTCTCAGCCCGGAGGCGGCCGTTGCCCACGCGCTGCAACTGCTGGACGAAGGGGCCGACATCCTCGACCTGGGCGCGGAGAGCACGCGGCCCGGTTCGCGCGCCGGCGGTGCAGCCGGCTCTGAGTTTGCCCCCGCAGTCAGCACCGAAGAAGAGCAAGCCCGCCTGCTGCCGGTTATCGAAGGCATTCTGGTCGCAAGGCCCGAGGAGATCGTTTCCGTGGATACCTACAAGGCCGCGACGGCGCGCGCGGCCCTCGCCGCAGGCGCCGAGATCGTCAACGATGTGAGCGGCTTGCGGTGGGACCCCGAGATGGGAGCCGCCTGCGCGGATTCAGGTTGCGGAGTGGTGCTAATGCACACGCGGGGAAGGCCCGAGGAGTGGCACGAACAACCGCAACTGGCTCCCGATGAATTGCTGGCCACGGTGCGCTCGGGGCTGGCGGAAAGCCTGGCCGCGGCTGCCCAGGCAGGCATCGCGATGGAGTCCATCGTGCTCGATCCCGGCTACGGCTTCGGCAAGCGCCTCGACGAGAACTATGCGCTGCTGGCCCGCCAGGCGGAGCTGCTCTCCCTCGGCCGTCCGCTGCTCGCCGGCCTCAGCCGCAAGTCGTTTCTGGGCCGCACTCTCGCGCCGCTCCACGCTGGAACCACTCCGAACGCCGACTCCGTTCCCTTCGCTCCGGTCAAAGCGCGGGAAGCGGCCAGCATCGCCGCCCTGGTGGCCGCCATCCTTTACGGAGCTTCCATCGTCCGTGTCCATGCCGTCCGTCCCGCGGTTGAAGCGGCGCTGATTGTGGATGCTGTGTTGGAGAACCGGCCGTAACTCCCACCCTAGCGGCAAAAAGTCGCCGCGGCGACACGCCGCGAGGGTGGAGCACCGAGCATTGAACCACTTAACAATGCGTAACGCTTTTTCGGCAAGTAGAGCCGGTACCGCAAATTCGGACAAGGGTTTAAGTGGAAGTTCCGCTCGCCTGCAGCCTTAAGATGGCTGTGAAGAGGAGAACGGATGAGCAGACGTCCACGCAGGAACCACACAGCGGCGTTCAACGCGAAGGTGGCCTTGGCCGCGATCAAGGGTGAGAAGACGCTGGCCGAGTTGGCCGAGCAGTTCGACATCCATCCCAACCAGATTACGCAGTGGAAGAGCCAGTTGTAGGAGGGCGCCGCAGACGTCTTCGGCGAGGCTAGAGCGGACCAGCCCGCGCCGGTCGACCTCAAGGCGCTGCACGCCAAGATCGGCGAGCTGATGCTGGAGAACGTCCGCCGCGGCGGATTAGAAGGGGCGCTCACCAAGACCGGAGTCCCCGCGAACAGGTCTTCGTTCGCGGGGTGGAAGGCGGGATTGCTGAGCGTTCGCCGCGGCGAATCTTCGTCGAACCGGTCTGGCGCTCGATCAAGTACGAGGAGGTCTACCTGCACGCCTATGTCTCGGTCAACGAGGCCAGAACTTCCATCGGCCGTTACATCGACTTCTACAACATCACCCGGCCGCACTCCAGCCTGAAAGCGCTCACGCCCGATCAGGTATACTTCAACCGCCTGCCAGTACCCTTGGCAGCCTAAAAACAAAAAAAGAACTTCCACTTAAGGAAAATGCGAAAACTGTCCGAACTACCGGGACCACCTCAGTCATGGAACCGAACACCCGATCTTGAGACCTGGGAAACCACAACTGACCCCTGGCCCCTGATCTCTGATCCCTGTCGTCAGTACCGGTAGTTCTCCGCCTTGTACGGCCCTTCCACCGGCACGCCAAGATAGTCGGCCTGTCTCGCGGTCAGCTTGGTCAGCTTGACGCCGATCTTATCCAGATGCAGCCGGGCTACCTCCTCGTCCAGCTTCTTGGGCAGGATGTAGACGCCGATCTTGTAACTGTCCTTGTTGGCCCATAGGTCGAGCTGCGCCAGCGTCTGGTTGGCGAAGCTGTTGCTCATGACAAAACTTGGATGCCCCGTAGCGCAGCCAAGGTTCACCAGCCGTCCTTCGGCCAGCACAAAGATGCTATTGCCGCCGGGGAAGGTGTATTGATCCACCTGCGGCTTGATATTGAGCTTGGCAACTCCCGGCTCGGCGTTGAGCCGGTCCATCTGAATCTCGTTGTCGAAGTGGCCGATGTTGCAGACGATGGCCTGATCCTTCATCCGCTTCATGTGTTCGAGAGTAACGATGTCCACGTTGCCGGTGCAGGTGACGTAGATGTCTCCGCGGCCCAGCGTCTCTTCAATGGTGGTAACTTCGAAACCCTCCATCGCGGCCTGCAGCGCGTTGATGGGATCGACTTCGGTGATGACGACGCGCGCGCCCATGCCGCGAAGCGAGTGAGAACAGCCCTTGCCCACATCGCCGTAGCCGCAGACCACCGCAACCTTGCCCGCGACCATCACGTCGGTGGCGCGCTTGATGCCGTCGGCCAGCGACTCGCGGCAGCCGTACAAGTTATCGAACTTGGACTTGGTCACCGAGTCGTTCACATTGATGGCGGGCACCAGCAGCTTGCCCTGCTCCAGCATCTTGTAGAGCCGGTGCACGCCGGTCGTCGTCTCTTCCGAGACGCCGCGCCATTCTTCCACAACCTTATGCCAGTGCTGCGGGTCTTCGGCATGGACCTTCTTCAGAAGGTCCTTAATGACCTGCTCTTCGTGGCTCCCTGAGGGTCCATTGACCCACTTGTCGCCCTCTTCCAGCTCATAGCCCTTGTGGATCAGCAGAGTTACATCGCCGCCGTCGTCCACAACCAGTTGTGGCCCCTTGCCGCCCTTGTGGTTGAGCGCCTGGTAAGTGCACCACCAGTACTCTTCCAGCGACTCGCCCTTCCAGGCAAAGAC
>JBEKPA010000078.1:0-13134 GCA_049521195.1 Occallatibacter sp. | reverse complement strand
TCCTTCACCGCCTCCAGCTTGTACTCTCCCGACGAGGCCAACTGGATCGCCTCGCTGCCCTCCAGCACGATCTCCGAGTGGGTATCCTTCAGGTCAAAGCGCTGGCGAACCTCCTTCAGCGCCTGGTCGATGGCGTTGCGGACCTCCTGAATATCCACCTTGCTCACAACGTCGAACGAATTCTCCTGGGCCATGGCTTTTCTCTCTTCGCGCAGCCGGTCTCAATCCGCCGGGCTGAATCCGCCGGCTGCCCGTCCGTCTGAATGTCGTGCCGCCGGCGCGCCTCTATCAGTTTCCCACGTCCGGCCGCAGGCGAAACAGCCGCAAGAAGTTTTTCGTGGTCGCGGAAGCGATTTCTTCCCCCTCAACTCGCAGAAGCTCGGCCAAGACCAGTGCCGTGCGCAGCACCCAGGCGGGCTCGTTGCGCTTGCCGCGATAGGGCGCCGGCGCTAACCAGGGGGCGTCGGTCTCCACCAGAACCCCATCCAGGGGCAGCCGGGCGGCCACGTCGCGCAGCGGCTGGGCCTTGGGATAGGTCAGGTTTCCGGCAAAGGAGACCAGAAAGCCCAAATCGAGCGACCGCCGCGCCTGCTCCCAGCCGCCGCCGAAGCAGTGCATTACGCCGCCCAGGCCAGTGGTCCGCCAGTGGGCTTCCAGAATATCGAGCAGATCGTCCCAGGCGTCTGTCGTCCCATCTCTCGCCCGGCAATGAATCAGAATCGGCCGCTTCCGCGCCGCCGCGATCTCCAGTTGGCGAATCAGCCCCTCGCGCTGCGCCGGGTGCGGCGCGCCCTCGTGGTAGTAGTCCAGGCCGATCTCTCCGCAGGCGATCGCCTCCGGCTCGGCCAGCAGGCTGTCCAGCTTGGCCAGGACTGCGTCGTCGATCTCCGGCGCGTTGTGCGGATAAACGCCGGCGCTGGCGTAGAGCTTCGGAACGCCGGGCTGTCCGTTGAACTGTCGGCAGATTCCGAGGGCCCGGTCCATTCCACTGGCGTGTTCGCCAATGCCTATTGCCAGCACCGCGCCCACGTCTGCCTCCCACGCGCGGCGCAGCATGACCTCGCGGTCGTCGGCGTAGCGCGCGCTGTCCAGGTGGGCGTGGGAATCGATCAGCAAAGCGGAGCCTCCGGAAACAAGAAATTTTCAGTTCGGTGCAATTGCCGGCGGATGGACCACGCGCAGCCCCAGGTGTTTTTCGAAGGGTTCGAAGTCGCTGTCGCGGTGCAGCAACCGGTGGTCTTCCTCAATGCAAAACGTAGCGATGATGCATTCAATGGTCTTGCGAACTGTGTAGCCCTTCTTGCGCAACGTCTGGTAGTTTTGCGCAGAAGCGATAGCAAGTTCGGCGCTGCCGGTATCGAAGATGAAAAAATGCAGCAAATCCGCTCTTAATCCACGAAACTGAGCATCGTTTTTTACCCCTTGCAGAACTTCGCAAAGGATCAGGCTGGTTAGGCCGACTTCCTCACCGAGAACTGCTCTTTTCAGCCAAACGGTTTGACGATTGACGGTGCCTCTCAGCGCATCAATCCAGACGGAAGTGTCGACGATCACCATGCGCTTTCATCTTTCTCAAAGAGTAGCAGCTACTTGGCGGCCTTATCGAAAGGCCGGGCCGGATGCCGCTTTCCGGTCTTCGGCTTGTCGCCCCAGCCAGGGAAGCGGCTTTCGCGCATGGCAGCCAGATCGCCCTGCCACTGGATCTTTCCGAACCACTTGAGAATTCCTTCCTGAGCCTTGAGCCGCACCAACAACTGAAGGCCCTGCTCGACCACGGCCTTCTTAGTTCTCGCCTCGCTGGCCGCCATCGCTTTCGCCAACAATTCGTCGTCGATGTCGATATTCGTTCGCATAGTCCGCGCCTACCGATGTGTAAGTTTGGCACGATTCATGTGTATGGAGCAAAAAACGCGGCGGTGACGTCAAGCCGCTTGTGTAAATGCGCGCAGGGCGATGGCCAGGGTGTGAGTCAGCAAGGCTTCGCTGGCGCCGGAATGCGGGAAGTCATGGATGGTCCAAGCGCGTGCCATCCTGGTTGATTTCTTGAGGCAGGGTCGCGGGCTGCTTGATGCGAATGCCGTCGAGAGGAACGGTGGTGAGGACGCGGGCGATGGTTTCAGCGGCGGTTCCGTCGCCGTAGGGGTTCTCCATGCCGCGCAGGGTTTTTCGGAACTCCGGATCGAGGGCTTGGCGGAGGGCGCGGAGGATTGCGGCGGTTTCAGCCGGCGCGTCGATCACGTTGCGGGCGCGCTCGCGGCCCTGCTGGCGCAGGCCCACGTTGACGGCGGGCAGGGCGAAGGAGGCGGCTTCCATGATGCCGGAGGACGAGTTGCCGATGAGCGCGTCCACCTGGCCGAGGAGGCTCCAGTAAGCAATGGGGTCGAGGTTGACGAAGATATGGGTGTGAGGGCGGGATTTCGCCAACGCCTTCGTGCGCTCGATGAGCGCGTAGCTTCCGGCGTCGGCGTTGGGGTAGACGAAGAGAAGCTGGCCGGGGGCCTGGGCGAGCGCGGAGAAGAGCGCATCGGCTTCAACGGTCGTGTCTTTGAGGATGGTGACCGGATGATACGAGGCTAGAATCGTTGGAGCTCGGAGGGTGAGACCGAGGCGGGCTTCGAGAGCGGGGCGAGTGAGGAGCGTGGAGCGGCGCAGGTGGTCGAGCGAGGGCGCGCCGGCGCGATGAACGCGCCAAGACTCTTCGCCCATGGCGATGACGCGACGGCGGGCGGCGGGCGTGGAAGTGAAGTGAATGGCTGCCAGCTTGGTGAGGGCGTTGCGCACCTGGTCATCGATTGCGCCCTGGCTGATTTCGCCGCCCTCGATGTGGGCAATGGGAATGCGCAGGGCGAGCGCAACCGACGCGGGCGCCAGCATCTCATAGCGGTCGGCGATGAGCAGCAGCAGATCGGGCCGCCATGCGGTGAGCGCGTCGGCCAGGCCGAGGATGGCGACGCCGATGGTCTTGGCCATGCCGGTATCGGAGTCGGAGCTGAGCAGGCACTCGATGCGCGCCTTGATTTCCAGGCCGGGAATGGCGTCGCGCTCGATCTCGCCGAGCGTCGAGCCAAATTCGGGCGATAGGTGCGCGCCCAGGGCAAAGAGGCCCAGCTCGACCTCGGGGCGTGCGGCGAGTTCGCGCAGGGGCCAGTAGAGGTGGCTGTAATCGGCGCGCGAGGTGGTGATGACGCCGATGCGGCGCTTGCCGAGCTTTGATGCGCTCAAAGGGATTGCGTTCATAAGCAACGGCTCTTGGGGGACGGAATCACAGGAGAAGTATAAATTGGCGGGTGCTTCAGCCGCGCATGGGATCAATCAACCGATCTTTGCGGCGATGCGGTTGGACTGGCTGCTCGCATACACTGGTAAGGTTCGGCGGAATCCTGGGGCTGCGATGGCCGGCCGCCGTGGAGATGAAGTTGGGAACGAGATTGATGAGAATCACTGGGCCGGTGGCCCTTGCCCTTCTTGCGGCGGTTACGGCGTGGGCGCAGGCGCGCTTTGACAGCGAGGCGGTGCGGGCCAACAATCGCGGCGTGGCGCAGATGGGCCAGCAGTTTACCGAGCGCGCCGCCGACAGCTTTGCCGAGGCGATGAAGAAGGATCCGAAGCTGACGCAGGCGGCCATCAATGAGGGCATTGCGCAGCTGACTCTGCAAAAGCTGGACGAGGCCAAGAAGGCGCTTCGTGCCGCCCTCGTCTTGGACCAGAGTAGCGCTCAAGCGTGGTACAACCTGGGTCTCGCCCAGCACGCGGGCAATGAGCTGGAGCCGGCGCTCAAGAGCTTTCAGCAGGCGGTGAAGTTCGATCCGAGGGATGCGGATTCCTACTACTTTGAAGGCGTCTGCTACCAGGAGTTGAAGGAGTACGACCAGGCGATCGCAATCTTCCAGAAGGCGCTGGAGATCGAGCCGCTGCACGCTTCGGCGGAGTTCGCCATTGCGCGCGCGCTGCAGCGCTCCGGCCGCACCGCCGAGGCAAAAGAGCGCTTCAATCGCTTTCAGCACTTGACCAGCACCAAGATCGGGGCGCCGATAGGGCTGGCTTACGGAGAGCAGGGGCATTACTCGACCGTGACTCCGGTGGAAGAGCCGGAGGCGGGCCGGAAGGCGATGATTCCGGTCAAGCTGGTGGCGCAGCCTTTGCTTTCCCAGGTCCGAAAATCCGGACCTGGGGCACCCACGAGTTCCATGAATTCCCAGGTCTCAAAGGCGAGACCTGGGGCACCCAAAGTTTCTGGTGGGAACGGCGAGGAGTGGACGACTACCGGCGGGGCTTGCATGATGGACGTGACCGGCTCCGGAGCCATGGACCTGGTGCTGATGCAGACGGGCGCGCAGGCCATTCGCGTGCTGCACAACAACGGCGACGGGAGCTTTGAAGAGTGGGACGCGGCCACAGCGGGGCTGAAGGCGCATGGGCGCGCGGTAGCCTGCGCGGTGGGGGATTACGACGGGGATGGATTGAACGACCTGGCGGTCGCGCTGGACGATGCGGTGCTGTTGTTCAGAAACTTGGGCCACGGGAAGTTTCAGGACGTGACCGCGGAGGCTGGACTTGCGCCTCGCAATCAGCCTTCGGGGATTACGTTTATCGATTACGACCACGACGGGGATCTGGATCTGTTCTTGACCGGTGCGCCGTTGAAGGATGGCGGTACGTCGAACGTTCTGTGGCGCAACAACGGAAACAAGACGTTTACTGAATGGACTGAGCCGACGGGGCTGGGCGGGAGCGGACCGACCAACGCCGCGATTCTTACCGATTTCAACAATGATCGCGCCGTTGACCTGGTGACTACAGGGGATGTGTCGGCGCCTACGATCTATGTGAATCCGCGCGAGGGAAAGTATCCAACGCAGGCGCTGTATCGAGAGAGTCCGGAAGTCATTGCGTCAGGACATTCGCTGCCCGCGACGCTCGGCATTGCCGTGCTGGATTACAACAAGGACGGCTGGATGGATATTGCCCTGACGCACGCCGGCGCGCCGGGGCTCACGCTCTGGCGCAACGTCGAGGGCGCCAACCATGTGGGGCGGCGCTTTGAGCGCGTGGAACTGCCGCTGCACGACGCGTTGCGCGGATGGGGAGTTACGGCTGTCGATATAGACAATGACGGATGGATCGATCTGGCGGCAATTGTCGAAACCAAAGCGGGGCCGCAGGTGCGCGTCTTCCGCAATCGCGGCGATGGCAGCTTTGAGGATGTGAGCCATGCATTGGGACTCGATAAAGTGAAACTGACCGCTCCGCGCGGGCTGATTGCCGCCGATGTGGCTGGCGACGGCGCGGCGGACTTGATTGTGACGCAGTTGAAGGCGCCGCCGGTGCTGTTGCGCAATATGGGCGCCAACAAGAATCATTTTGTGCGCCTCGACCTGACCGGCTTTGCCGATAACAAGACCGCGCTGGGCGTGAAGGTGGAGGTCTTTTCGAGCGGCCTCTGGCAGAAGTGGGAGCTGGCCGGGGCTTCGGGTTACCAGACGCAGGCGCCGCCGCAGATTCTGGTTGGGCTGGGCGATGCGGAGGGCATCGACCTGCTGCGGATTCTATGGCCCACGGGCGTGCTGCAGGATGAGATCGACCTGCCGCATCAGCCGGTGATTGCGATGAAGGAGGCCGACCGCCGCGGAAGTTCGTGCCCGGTGCTGTTTGCGTGGGACGGGCATAAGTACAAGTTAGTGACGGATGTAATTGGCGCGGCGGTGGTGGGGCACTGGTTCACGCCTTCGCGGCGCAATACGCCCAATCCTGGCGAGTGGATCAAGGTGGACGGCGATAAGTTGGCGCCGGTGAACGGCAAGCTGAGCCTGCGCTTCATGGAGCCCATGGAGGAGGTCAATTACATCGATCAGTTGCGGCTGGTTGCGGTCGACCATGCGGAGAATGTGGGGGTGAATCCCGACGAGCGCTTCCTCGACGATCCGCCGTTTGCCTCGGGGCGCGTGGTGGCTACCTCGGGCGCGCGGCTGCCGCTGGGCGCGTGGGATGGCGAGGGCCGCGATGTACTCGACCAGGTGAGCCGCCGCGATCACAAGTTCGCGAGCGGATTCACGGCGCTGCCTTACGATGGCTTTGCGAATCTCCACGTCTTGACACTCGACTTGGGTCCGCTGGACGCGAAGTCCCCGCTGCGGCTGCTGATGACCGGCTATGTGAATTACTTCAGCGCCACCTCGCTCTATGCGGCGTGGCAGGCGGGCGTGAAGCCCATCTCGCCTTATGTGGAAGCGCAGATGCCGGACGGAGCGTGGCGGCGGATTGCGGACGATGTGGGCTTTCCGGCGGGCCTGGAGCGCACGATTGTGGTGGATCTGACGGGCAAGGTGCCGGCGGGAGCGCGGAAGATTCGCCTGGCGACAAATCTTCAAATCTACTGGGATCAGGTTCTCATCGATAACAACGCCGAGGCGGAGGCGCATACGGCGGAGGCTCCGCTCACCCTCGCCACGCTGCACTTCCGCGGCTACCCCAAGCAGACGGAAGGCGCCAGCCCCGGCGATCTCGACTACGACTACGACCGCGTAAGTTTGACTGGACCCTTCCAGCGGCAACGGGGAACTTACACGCGCATGGGCGACGTGACGGAGCTGGTGAAGAGCATCGACGATCGCTTCGTGATCTTCGGCAGCGGCGAGGAAATTGCGGCGGAGTTCGACGCGACGAAGCTGCCCGCTCTGCCCGCGCACTGGAAGCGCGACTACTTCTTCTACGCCAACGGATTTGTGAAGGATATGGACTGGTGGGACGCGTCGCCGTTCACTGTGGCGCAACTGCCGTTCCATGCCATGAGCGCTTATCCGTATCCCGAGAGCGAGAGTTATCCCGACGGCAAGGATGCGCTGGATTACCAGTTGAACTGGAACGACCGATGGGATTCCGGCGAGCCGGTACGGTCGTATCGCTTCGACTACAAGGCGATGCCATCGACGCCGACGGACGATCTGCCGCCAACGTCAACCACGGCGGCGCATCCATGAACGATCTGGTGCTGGCCCCGGCGGTTCGGCAACTGGAGCTTCTACGCTCGGGCGCGATCTCCGTGGCCGAGCTGGCCGAGGCGCACATACGTCAGATCGAGCGGTTGAATCCAGAGTTGAACGCATTTGCGGACTTCGATGCCGAGCGCGTCCGCGAGCGGGCACGCAAGCACGACGCGTGGAAGGGAGAGCGAGCGCGTAGACCGCTGTTCGGATTGCCGGTAACGGTGAAGTCCTCGATTGCGACGCGGGGTTTGAAGTGCGAGATCGGCAGCTTATTGCACAAGGGAGATGTGCCGCGAGAGGATGCGGTAGTGGTGGCGCGGCTGCGCGCGGCGGGAGCGCTGATTCTGGGCACCACGAATTGCCCGGAGTTTCTGATGGCTTACGAGACAGCAAATCTGCTGCACGGGCGCACGCGGAACCCGTGGAATCTGGAATGCACGCCGGGCGGTTCGAGCGGCGGCGAGTCGGCGGCCATTGCGGCGGGGCTTTCGGCGGCGGGGCTGGGCAGCGACAGCGGCGGATCGGTGCGCGTGCCCGCGCACTTCACGGGGATTTGTTCGCTCAAGCCCACGCCGGGGCGCATTCCCGGCCGCGGGCATCTGCCGCCGTGCGTGGGGCCGTTCGCGATTCTGGGCGCCATCGGTCCCATGGCGCGCACAATGGCCGACGTTGCTCTGCTGTTTCGCGCGCTGAGCGGCCAGGATGCGTTGGATCCGGTGAGTCCGCCGCTTGCATTGCGCGAACCTGGCTTGGCTGAACTGCGCGCGAACACCATCGGCTTCTTCGAGGACGATGGGTTGGTTCCGGTTACGCCGGAGACGCGCGCGGCGGTGTGTGCGGCAGCGTCGGCGCTCGGCGACGCGGGCTTCCGCGTGGAGCCCTTCAGGCCGGGCACGCTGGAGCCGCTGCGGCGATTGTGGTGGAAGTTCTTTGTGCAGTGCGGCGCGATGTTCTATGCGCCGGCGATTCGCGGCAAAAGAGATCGATTGAGCCCCATCTTCGAAGAGTTTCTTGGATTTGCCGAGGCCGCGCCGCCGCTGACGGCTGCCAAGTTGCTGGACGCATGGGCCGAACTGGACCTGCTGCGCTCAAAAACTCTCGCTGAGATGAGCAAGTATCCGGTGCTTTTGTGCCCGGTGGCCAGCATTCCCGCCTTTCGCCACGGAGAGCGCGAGTGGATGGTCGAGGGCCGGACGGTAAGATACCTGGACGCCGTGCGCCACACGCAGTGGTTCAATGCGCTGGCCGCGCCTGCAGCGGTGGTTCCTGTCGGCAACTCGCCCGAGGGACTGCCGATCGGCGTGCAAATTGTTGCCCGGCCGTTTCAGGATGAGACCGCGCTGGGCATTGCCGCGATTGTGGATGCGGCGTTCGGTTATCGGCCGCCGCCGATGGCGAGCGCGTGACTTCCCACCCTTGCGGCAAGCACAGAGACGCCGCAAGGATGGGGCACCCGCACCTCATTTTTCCAGTGAAACCGGGGTTTCCAGCGCTCGGCCAAGCCGCCTTCTCAACCTTTGGATGGATGCGCAGTACAGTCGATCGCGGTACCCTGACCCTTCCGCTTCCCCAGAAACGGAGCGCACAGGGTGCGTGAGGATTGGCGCAAGCGATTTTCCGAAACCACCGATTGCCTGAAGAGCGCGCGGCGCAGGGAAACCGTCGTGCCGGTACTGGATATCGAGGTCGGCGGCGACGAATTCATCACCATGGCTGGGCCCTGCTCGGTGGAGACGGAGTTCCAGTTGATGGCCACCGCCAATCATGTGCGCCGCGCCGGAGCCCGCATTCTGCGTGGCGGCGCATTCAAGCCGCGCAGTTCCCCATACGCATTTCAAGGGTTGGGCCTCGAAGGCCTGAAGATCCTGGCTCGCGCGCGCGAAGAGAGCGGGCTGGCCATCGTTACCGAGGTGATGTCGGAAGACGACGTTCCCATGGTGGCCGAGTATGCCGACATTTTGCAGATCGGCGCGCGCAGCATGGAGAACTACTCGCTGCTGGAAGCGGCGGCGCGATCCGGGCGGCCGGTGCTGCTGAAGCGCGGCATGGCGGCCACGATTGCCGACCTGCTGCGCTCGGCGCAGGTGATTCTGGACTGCGGCAACCCCAACGTCATCCTCTGCGAGCGCGGCATTCGCACCTTTGAAACGGCGATGCGCAACACCTTCGACGTGGGCGCCATCGCGCTGCTCAAGCAGATTTCGCATTTGCCGGTGATTGGCGATCCCAGCCACGCGGCGGGCCGTCGCGACCTGGTTCCCGCATTGGCGCGCATTGCGGTTGCGGCCGGCGCGGACGGGCTGCTGGTCGAGGTGCATCCCAACCCGGAAAAAGCCTGGAGCGACGGAGATCAGTCGCTGGACTTTGCCGGGTTCGACGAGATGATGGCCGATCTCGATCCGTATTTGTCGCTGCGAGAGCTTGAACGGGAGCATCGCCGGCGGGGATTTCCGCTGCGCGAGACGGCGGGCGTGCGGCCCATGGAGGCCGTCGGATGAGAGTGCCGGCCAGGGCTCTGGCAACTGCCGCGTCGGTTGCATTGCTCGTTCCAATCTGCGCGCTTTCTCCCCATGCGGCCCAGAGCCCCAGCGCGAGCATCGACGCGGATATCATTGTCACCGCCGCGCCGGCCTACGAGCCGCTGGCCGCGCTGCGCGGCGGGGAGCGCTTTCCCAAGGGCGCGCAGCTTTTGCTGGTTCGCAAGGGCAAGGCGGAGCCGCTGGTGGCGGGCTTTGCGGCCACAGCGGACGCCAACGTTTCCTTCGACGCCAAGACCGTGCTCTTCGCGGGCAAGCGGGTCGCGGGCGATCCCTGGCAGATATGGGAATTGACCCTCGCGGATCGTTCGCTGCGCAAGTTGATCGCGGGCGAGGGCGATGCGATTCGCCCGTTCTATCTGCCCGCCGGCCAGTTGGTTTATGCGCGCCGCACGCCGCGGGGATTTCAGCTTGAGGCGGCAGGCAAGGCTGCTTCCTCCGCGCTTGCGCCGATCGATGCGACCGCGGGTACGACGGTGCTACCGCTCTCATATCTGCCGGCCAGCGCCATTCCAGCGGATGTGCTCCTGGATGGGCGCATTCTCTTTGAAGCCGGCTTCCCGCTCGGCGTGGGCTCGACCCCGGAGTTGTTTCTGGTCTACTCCGACGGGAGCGGGGTCGAGTCGTATCGCTGCGATCACGGCAGGGCGCGCTGGGGCGGAAAGCAGTTGGCCTCGGGCGACGTGGCCTTCACGCATGGAGCAGCGCTGGCGCAGTTCACTTCGCCGCTGGCGCACGAGGCGCCTATCACTGCACCGCGCGCCGAGTATGCGGGCGCGATTGCGGAGACCTCTTCGGGCGACTGGCTGGTGAGCGCGCGGGCTGCGGCCGGTGCGCATTATGCGCTCAAGTTGTGGAAACCTCCGTCGTCTTCGAGCGCTGGGTCTCCCGCAATGCAAACTGTGCTGACTGAGAGCGGCGAGGATCTCGTCGAGTCGGTGCTGGTTGCGCCGCGCACCAGGCCCAAGCATCATCCCTCCGGGTTGCACGATTGGAGCTATGCCAACATGATGGCGCTCGATGCGCGCCAATCGCGCGAGGGCGACCTCAAGGCAGCTCCGGCATCGGTGCGGCTGGAGACGCTCGACGATGGGCACACAGTCGTTACGGGCACGGCGCCGGTCGAGGCGGACGGCTCCTTCTTTGTGAAGACGCCGGCCGACAAACCGATTCGCTTTGCATTGCTTGACGACAAGGGCGCGGTCGTGCGCCAGGAGCGCGGATGGTTCTGGATTCGCCGCGGCGAGCAGCGCTATTGCGTGGGCTGCCACACGGGACCGGACCGCTCGTCGGAAAATCGCGTGCCGGCCGTATTGCTGCGCACTACTACGCCAGTCGATCTCTCCGGCGCGAATGTCAACGGAGCAACGCAGCAGAAACCCGCGGGAGGCAATTGAGATGGAGTGGCGCTTTCTTCTATTATTTGGAGCTGTCTCCATAGCTGCCGCGCAAACCGCTCCTCCGCCCCCCGCATCTTCCGCGCCGCAGGCGCAGTTGGCCCCACCGCAGGTGGCTGCTGCGCAAGCAGCGCTTGCCGCAGGACCGGTGGCTTCTGCGCCGCAGGCGCCGTTGGCCGCACCGCAGGTGCCCGTGATTCGCTTTGAAGATGCAACCGATAAAGCGGGCATCGACTTCACGCATAGCTTCGGTTCGCGCCAGCTGGGTTCGCTGCTGGAGGGAACGGGCGCCGGCTGCATCTGGTTCGACTACAACAACTCCGGGCTGGAGTCGCTCTACGTGGTGAATGGACGGCCGCTCGACGACTCGATGCATCCATATCCGCTGAAGGTGAAGCCAAATCCGCTTCCGCACAATCATCTTTATCGCAACGACGGCAACGGCCGCTTTACCGACGTGACGGACAAGGCGGGCCTCAATCCCGATATGTACTCCGTGGCCGTGACGGCTGCCGACTATGACAACGACGGCTATGAAGATCTGCTGGTCACCGGCTACGGCAAAGTAATTCTCTATCACAACGATGGCAACGGCCACTTTACCGACGTGACCGCGAAGGCCGGCATCAAGGTGGACGGCTGGGCCATCAGCTCCACGTGGCTGGACTACGACAAGGACGGCTGCGTGGATTTGTTTGTGGGCCGCTACGTCAAATTCGATCCCAAGTATCGAGCATTCTACGCGGCTGATAACTATCCCGGGCCCTTGGATTACGAGGGCGAAACCAATCAGCTTTTTCATAACAACTGCGACGGAACTTTTACCGATGTGAGCGAAAAGTCCGGCATCGGCGCCTACGTTGGCCGCACCATGGGCGTGACGGCGGCGGACTTCGACAACGACGGCTGGGACGATATCTACGTTGCCAACGATCGCACGGAGAACTTTCTCTTTCATAACAAGCACGATGGAACCTTTGAAGAGATCGGCAACGATACCGGCACGGCCTTTGGGCAGAATGGCGAATCGACTTCGTCGATGGGCCCAGTATTTGCCGATTTCGAGGGCCGCGGAGTGCTCGATCTGTGGGTCACGGATGGGCATTACAACCGCTTCCTGCGGAACACCGGGGCCCCCGCGGACGGGTCTTCGTCCGTGGGGTGGAGTACCGGCAAGCAGAGCTTTGAAGACCTGGGCGCGTCCAACGGGGTCTCGCAGACCAACGCGCAATACGTGAGTTGGGGCACGGGCGTCTACGACTTCGACAACGATGGGCAGCTCGACATTCTCATCTTCCACGGCGGGTTGATTCACCTGATTCCGCAGGAGCACACGCTGTTTCGCGGGCTGGGCAACGACAAATTCGCCGATGTATCGCGCGATGCGGGGCCGGTGATGAGCGTGCGCACCACGGCGCGCGGCGCATGTTTCGCGGACTACGACAACGACGGCAAAATGGATGCCTTTGTTGTCAATCTGGGCGGAAAGGGAACGCTGCTGCACAACGTCTCCACCGATACCGGCCACTGGATCGCCATCAAGCTGGTTGGGACCAAGAGCAATCGCGACGGCATCGGAGCGCGGGTTGAAGTCTTCGCCGCGGGGAAGCGCCATACGGCCGAGCGCGTGGCCGGCTCGGGCTACCTTTCGCAGGACGACCCCCGGCTGCACTTCGGGCTGGGTGCCGCAACCTTCATCGACAAACTCATCGTTCACTGGCCCAGCGGGCGCGAGCAGACGCTGGAGAAGCTGAGCGTGGATCGCGTGCTCACGGTGGAGGAACCGAAGTGAGTTGGCGCAATCAAATCGGGATGCGGGATGGAGCGACGGCAGGATTGGCGCCGCTGGCGGCCGCATCGTTCGCGGTTGCGCTGGCGCTGTTTGCGGTTGCGCTTGTCCCCGGCCGGAGTGTGCGCGCGGATGAGCGCACGGGCGCGGAGGAGGATGTGGATTACGCTTCGCCGCTCGAAGTTCTGCTCTCGCCAGACGGCGCGCGGCTCTATGTGCTCTGCCAGCAGAGCGAAGAGGTGCGGGTGCTCGATGCGGCGAGCTTCGCGGTTATCAAGAACATCGCGGTGGGGCGCGTGCCGCGCGGCTTCTCGCTTTCGCCGGACGGCGCGCGGCTGTTTGTGACCAACTCCTGGGACGACACGCTCTCGGTGATCGATACAGGCGCGCTGGCCGTGGTGGCAACGTGGCCGGTGGGCGCGGAGCCG
>JBEKPA010000077.1:0-13166 GCA_049521195.1 Occallatibacter sp. | reverse complement strand
CGGCTACGTGGGCGAGGTCAGCGAGGATGATCTCAACCAGTCGCGCTATGCGGCCGACGAGCCGGGCGATGTGGTGGGCAAGGCCGGCGTCGAGGAGACCTACGATCAGTTGCTGCGCGGCCAGGACGGCTCCCGCGACGTGATTGTGGACAGCCACGGCCGCGAGGTGGGCTACCTGGGCATTCAACACGCTGTTCCCGGCCAGGACCTACGGCTGACCATCGACAATGACCTGCAGCGCGCAGCCGAACTCGCGCTGGGCAGCCGCAACGGCGCCATCGTGGCCATGGACCCCCGCAACGGCGAGATTCTGGCCATGGTCTCCCGTCCCAGCTTCGATCCCAATTCCTTCGCCGTGCGCATCAACCGATCCGACTGGAATCAGCTCATCAACGACCCCAACCACCCGCTTATGAACAAGGCTATTCAGGCCCAACTGGCTCCCGGGTCAACATTCAAGATCCTCATGTCGGTGGCCGGCCTGCAGGAGGGGATCGCGCAGGATATGAAGATCAACTGCGCGGGCGGATGGGGCCCATACGGCTTCTTCCACCACTGCGACGAGCACCACGGCGCGGTGGATATTCACAATGCCATCCCATTCTCCTGCGACACGTTCTATTACATGCTGGGCGACAGGCTGGGCATCGACAGAATCGCCAAGTACGCCACTGAATACGGCTACGGCCAGAAGACCGGGATCGACCTGCCCGGCGAGTTGGCAGGCCTGATGCCCTCGGCGCAGTGGAAGCTGAAGAACTATCATGCCCGATGGTATCCGGACGAAACCCTCGACGTGGCCATCGGCCAGGGCGCAGTGGAAGCCACGCCGCTGCAACTGGCGCGCATCATCGGCGGCATCGCCTCGGGAGGGCACATGGTCCGCCCTCACGTGGTGTTTCCAGATCAGCTTCCCGCGGACTTCCGCAAGGGACTGCTCGACAGTTATCCGGGATCGGGCGACGTCGACCTGCCAATCGAATCCGAGAACTGGACTACCATCACCGACGGCATGGCGGAGGTCACCCAGCCCGGCTACTTTCATACCGCCGGCTCAGCCCACCTTGAAGGCATCGACTTCGGCGGCAAGACCGGAACCGCGCAATTGATGAGCCACGAGGCTTTGGGCAAAACAGCGAAAGGCAGGTCCACTTATCCCAACGTCTGGTTTGTCGGCCTCACGCCCCGGCGCAACCCTGAACTGGTGGTCGCCGTGCTCTGGCAGAATGGCGAGTTCAGCTACTACCCTGCCCGCATCGGCGCCAAGGTTGTAGCCGCCTATGTGGAGAAGCAGCGGCGGCTGGCGCACAACCTGCAGCCGATGAAGGCAGCGTCTCCAGTGGAGATGAGCGCCGTCTGGACCGTTCCCGGCCCGGCCTCCAGTTCCACCCAAACAACCGGCAAGGAAAATGCCCAGCCGTCCCGCATGCAAGCCGGACGCTTCCTCGTTCAGGACGGACAGATTGTTGCCGGGAAGGTTGACAATCCAGACGCCGCGCTGCGGCCGAAGGCGGTGGCCCGGCCCGCAAGCCTCGGGAAGGGACAATAGCCTCATGCGCCGCATTTTGAGTCTTCGCGACTTCGACTGGACGCTGCTGGTTATGGTGCTCATGCTATGCACGATTTCGGTCTTTGAGATCTATTCGGCCACGCTGCACACCAAGTACGCCGCAACCGCCGGCTTCTTCAACGACCAGAAGGTTTGGATCCCAGGGCACATGGGCTTTTACACCAAGCAGCTTTACTGGATCGCGGGCGGGCTGGCGGCCATGTTTCTCTTCTCCAAGGTCGACTACCACAAGCTGATCGACCTCGTTCCATGGGCCTACGGGGTCTGCCTGGCGGCGCTGGTTGCGGTGCTGGCGGTGGGACAAAAGGTTTTGGGCGCCAAGCGCTGGATCAAGCTCGGCCCGATGCACTTTCAACCCTCGGAGTGGGTCAAGCTGGTGCTGATTCTGGCCGTGGCGCGCTACTTTGCTAACCTGGGCGGGCGCAGCCTTACCTCCAAGGACATTTTCAAGGCCTTTGTGCTGGTTGGCATTCCCATGCTGCTGGTCCTCAAGCAGCCCGACTTGGGCACCACGCTCACTTACACACCCATTCTGATCGCCGGACTCTTCCTGGGTGGCATCAACGCCCGTCAGGCGGCGATCCTGGGCACATGCGCTTTGGCATTGGTGGCCGGCGTGTGGATGAGCGGCAAGCTGCTCAAGCCCTACCAGAAGGCGCGGCTGACAAGCTTCATCGACCCCGGCAGCGATCCAAAGGGCGCCGGGTATCAGCTTCTTCAATCCAAAATCGCCGTCGGTTCCGGCGGCGTGTGGGGCAAGGGCGCGGCCAAGGGAACCCAGACCCAGGGCGACTTCCTGCCCATTCCCCATGCCGATTTCATCTTTGCCGCCTTTAGCGAGGAGCACGGCTTCGTGGGCGCGCTTTCAGTGCTGCTGTTATACTTCTTCATATTGATGCGTTTGATTCAAAACGCACAAACAGCCGCCGACTTGTCCGGCTCCCTCATTATCATGGGGGTAGTGGCGGTGTTGACTTTCCAGATCGCGGTCAACGTGGGCATGGTCATCGGTTTTATGCCAGTCACCGGAATTCCTTTACCGTTAATGAGTTACGGCGGATCTTCGGTGTTGTTTACGTTCCTGGCGCTGGGCGTGGCGATGAACGTCCGCATGCGCCGCTTCGTAAACTGACGGTCTCGGGGCGAACCGAGGCCCCAGTGACAGGTCTTCGTCACTGGGATGGCCTTTGGCCCAGACCGCGTTCGACAGGTTCACCTCTTGCGTCCTCCGGAACTGTCCGACCCGCGAGAGTTCAAGTTTCAAGCATTTAGCCGGCCAGGTCCGGATGGATCTCGAGCCCGGCAGGATTGGGTTCATGAGCACGCAGAGACGGGAAAACCATTGGCAGCATAGAAGTTGCACGCAACGCGCGGGAGCATCCGAGCACGGAAGCTTCGCTCCGATCGCGCGGCATGATCGTGCGCAAGCCAAGGTTGGAACGGCCCCGCCGGCAATGCCGGCTTGGTTCCACCCCAGCGACGGAGACCTGTCGCTGGGGGCCCCGGAACGGTTGGCCACAAACTCTCTGCAATCGGATTACCGCACCATGCGGCTCGTTCAGTTTGTTCAGTTTGTCCCGCTTTCACTGGTTCCATCGGTCCCGCGGGGCAAGCTGTGCAGGCGCCACAAAGCGCGCAGCGCGCCGCCCTCCGGGGCGGCCCTTGGCGCGGCCGCCGGCACACTAGCGACTCTCAGGTCATCCCTTTCGTTCATCCCCTCTCCTTCCGGTCTCGTCTGTCTCCATCCAACCTTGCCGCGGTTCCCAGCCGGCAAACGCCGCTGGACGGAAAGGTACGATGGCAAAGGAAATCTGCATCTCCTCCACGCCGCATGAGACGCGGCTTGCAATTCTTGAAGACGATCAACTCGCGGAAATATACTACGAACGCGAAAACGAGTACACGCTGGCGGGGTCGATTTACAACGGCCGCGTCACCCGCGTTCTGCCCGGCATGCAGTCCGCCTTTGTGGACGTGGGCCTGGAGCGCGACGCCTTCCTCTATGTAACCGACTTCCTCGAACTCGAGGACGCGGAAGAGACCGACGAGATTGAAAAAGCCGCTGCCAGTGGGGGCAGCCAGGCTCCACGAGAGGTCCGCCATAGCCCTGCCCCTGACGGGAATAACGGTCGCGGCGATGCTCGACAGCGGCGCTCCGGTCAGAAGCTCGATCAAAGACCGGATCAGAAGCAAGAATCCCGGCCCGAGCATCCAACTCCGGAGCGTCAGCCCAAAGAACGCCGCTTTGCCGTCGAAGCCATACCCGATGCCCTTCCTCAAACTTCGATCGCTGCCGAGCCTGCTGACGGCGCTGGCGAAGATTCGGCCGAACCCGGCGCCAAGCGCTGGCGTGGACGCCGCCGCCGCCGCGGTGGTCGTGGCGGACCAGCCGGGGCTCCGGAAGGTCATGCCGAGACAGCAGGCTCCGAGGAGTCCACTGAGAGCTACGCGGATGCTCCCGCGGAAGCTGAGGTTGCGCCCGTCATTCATGCCGCCGCCACCGGCGTTGCCGGCGATGCGTCAACCCTGAAAGGCGCCACGGCGGTCGCGCTGCCGCTGGGCAGGGAAGGTGCACCCCCAGCCCGCGCCGGCCACGCACCCGTTCCCTTTGTCCTCCCTGGCGAATCGCTTTCCAAGTACGGCGGTGCGGCGGAAGACGAATTCCCCAAATCCGCACCCGCGGCCGGTTCAGTCTCACCGGCCCGTCCGGCCAGCGCCTTCAAGCCTGCGACCCTGATTGAGGCCCCCATCCAGTGGGACGGCAGCGGCCTTCTGCCCGGCGAATCGATCTCCAGACATCGCGGTCGCCAGCCCGAGTCCGCCGCGGAAGCCGCGCCGCGAACCATCGAAGCCGGCGCCATCCAGAGCAAGGATTACTCCCCCGACGAGTTCGAAGAGGAGGAACTCGTCTCGGAGCGGTCCGAGACAAGTCCACCCACTGCCGCTGAACCGGTCGCGGAAGACCAATTCGTAGAGGAAGAGCAACTCGCCGGCGAAGAACATTTCAAACCCGTCGAAGAGTCCCAGGCTGAAGAGGATCAACTCGTCGAGGAAGAGTACCTCAAACCTGTCGAAGGAGCCGCGGTCGAAGAAACGGCCCCCTCGGCGCACCCCTCCGTCGCAGTCAAGGAAGACCCGGCAGTACCGGCCCCCGTCAAGGATGAGGAAGATCGAGTCGAGGCGGCTATCGAAGAGCCATCGGGCCTGTCGGTCAATGAGCCGCTTGTGGATTCGGCCGTTAGGCAGGATGAGGCCGCTGCCGCCATCTCGCCAGACGCGCCTCCTGCCTCCGCACCGGAAGCCGCCGAGGACGAGGCCATCAACCCCGCGGCCGCCGAAGTTATTCAAGACCCGGGTGCAGTGGCGCCGGCTCGCGGCGAACCCGATACGGCCGGAGCGCCGATGCCCGAATCGGCGCAGCCGGAAGCGGATCGCGCTGCTTCTCACCGCGTTGACCCGCTGCCCCCTTCGGCCTTTCGGCTCTTTGGCCTGGGTGGCAAGAAGAAGATCGAAGAACCTGCGCCTGAACCCGTCAAGCCGCCGTCCCAGCCCGCTTCCGTGGCCTCGGTTTCAGCCTATGCCCCCGGCAGCGGCCTGGTCGTGGAGGAACTCATCGATGAAGAAGAGTCCGATGCTCCCCGCCATCATCATGGCAAGGCCGAGGAAGATGAGCTGGACGACCTTGAAGAGGAGACGCTGCCCCCGCAGATGCGTACCGGCGACCTGGGCGAGATGCTCCAGGAAGCCCACCTCGACCACCGCATCCAGTTGAACTTCGACGACAAGAACGGCGAGGACGACGAAGGGTTCGACGAGGATGAAGACGAGTCCGCCGGGGACCAACCCGCCGCCGGCGAAGGTCACGCTCAGCCCCAGCAGCCCCGCGATCGCGGAATGCGCGGACGCCGCGGTCGTGGACCGCAGGGAGCCCAGGGCAACCGCCGCGGTCCCTCCCGCCGCTCCATGCAGACCTCCGACCTGCCCATCATCAGCGACCTGCTGAAGACGAACCAGGAGATACTCGTCCAGATCGCCAAGGAGCCCATCGCCAAGAAGGGCGCCCGCATCACCTCGCACATAGCCCTGCCCGGACGCTTCCTGGTCTTCATGCCTACCGTCTCCCACATTGGCGTCAGCCGCAAGATCGCCGCCGACGAGGAGCGCCAGCGCCTCAAGCGCATCCTTGTCCACGAGCGCGGCGACGCCTCAGGCGGATTCATCGTTCGCACCGCCGCCGAGGGCGCATCGGAAGAAGAGCTTCGCGCCGACCTTCGCATGCTCATCCAGCTGTGGAACGATATCCGGCAGCGCTCCGAGAGCTCCAAGTCGCCGGCTCTCATCTACCGCGACCTGTCGCTCATCGAGCGCATCCTGCGCGACCAGGTCAGCTCCAACTTCTCCGCCATCTGGGTGGATTCGGAGGCCGACTACGAGCGCATCGTCAGCTTTCTGAACCGCTTTTCGCCCACTCTCGTCCGCCGCGTTAAGCTTTACACCAAGGAGACGCCGCTCTTCGAGCAGTTCGGCATTGAGGACGAGATCTCCAAGGCGATGCGCTCCAAGGTCTGGCTCAAGAGCGGCGGCTCCATCGTCATCAACCAGACCGAGGCGCTGGTAGCCATCGACATCAACACCGGCAAGTACGTCGGCAAGTCCGCGCGGCTTGAAGACACCATCGTCAAAACCAACCTTGACGCCGTGCCGGAGATCGTCCGCCAGATTCGACTGCGCGACCTGGGAGGCATCATCGTCATCGACTTCATCGACATGGACGACCGCAAGAACCGCTACAAGGTGATGGCCGCCCTGGAAGAAGCCCTCAAGAGCGACCGCGCCCCCACCAAGGTTCTCCAGTTCAACGACTTTGGTCTGGTCGCCATCACCCGCAAGCGCGTAAAGCAGTCTCTGGAGCGGACGCTCAGCGTTCCCTGCCCCACCTGCCAGGCCACCGGCATGGTGAAAAGCCCGACGACGGTCTGCAACGAGATTTATACGGAGCTGCGCAAGATGCGGAAACACTTCGAGGGCGCCGACGTTCTGCTTCGCGTCAACCCGGAGACGGTGAAGGTGCTCAAGGGCAACGGTAGCTGGCTCACCGAATTCGAGGAGCTGGTCGGCAAGAACATTCTGGTCAAGAGCGACCCCACGCTGCACCCCGAGCAGTTCGACATACAGGGGTGAGCGCAACCAGCAACTAACAACGAAGGCCGGAGCATCGCTCCGGCCTTTGATATCTTCATATCCTCCTACGCTCTCACCTGGCAATTCAATATATACTTGGCGTGAATTTGTAACGAAGGAACAATCGATCATGAAACGACATACTACTCTTGAAGTTCTAGTGTTGACTCTGTTTTCGCTGACGGCGGCTTATCCCCAACAACCCCAGAAGCTCAAGTTTGCAGCCTCTATTTGGGAGTACAAAAGCCTCTGCGAATTTCAGGATCCGGAGAACAAGCCATTTAGCTTCCGGCTTCCGATAAGCATCACGTCGACCACTGTAACCGGATGCATGGACATTGAAAAGGAGTATGGACGCCCCACTGCAATTCGCCTTGCCGTGAAGAACGTCGGCACTGCCGATGAGGCGTTTCAGATCGAATCCCTCAAGACCTTCATTCTCCGTTTGGCCGACGGAAGGACGCTCACCCCTATCGCTATTCGATGGCCTTGGAAAAGCCCTTATGACGGTCGGCCGAACTTCGAGTTCTATACAGGACTTACGGGAAAATGGTACATTCAGGTTCCCGCCGGGGCTGAAATTAACTTGGTATTCCTTTTCAAGGAAGCACCCAAAGGGGCATCAGTCCAGATCGGTTCCATGGCTCCGGTCACTATCCGCTAACTGTTCGTGATCCGAGGAAGCCGAGAGAGCACCTTCATCACGACTTCCTCGCGATCTACCGAATCCCATGAAGCTGATACGGAACCCGAATGCCTGGATCATCCGCGGGGAAGTCGCGGGTGTTGCGGGTGATGAGGAGGCGATCCGCTGTTTCGGCGGTTGCCAGGATGATTGCATCCGGCAGGTTCAACTTTCGCTGCCGCCGCACGGCAAAAGATCGTTCCGCCACCTCGGTGGTGACCGGAAGGCAGCGGAAGGCGGAGAGGAAAGCCCGGATGCGGCTCTCATCTTCAGAATTGCTTCCGGCCATCACCTCCATCCAGGTGATGATGCTGATGGCGCGGTCCTGGTATCGACGGAGTTCGGCTCCCGCCCGGTCAACGCCGCTCAGGTGGTCGATCAGAATGTTGGTGTCGAAGAGAACCTTTGTTCCTACCATTCCCCTCGAATCCTTTCCTGATACTCCAGGCCATCAACGGGGCGGTTGCGCCATATCCCAAAGGCTTCCGCTGCCGGATCGGCGCGATGCGGCTCCAGATAGGTCGAGATCGCGCGGCGCACGAACTCCGCGCGGGAGATGTCGAGTTTTTTGGCGACGCCGTTGACCAGATCCAGGTCTTCCGCCGGAATATCAACCAAGGTGCGCATCATGGCCTCCTTTGATATACAGGCATGATACCATATTTCAGATAATGGGCGTAATGGCTGAGGCTGTTGGCTAATTCTAGATTCGGGCACCTTCGACCCGCCTCACCGAATCACATGAATCGGAATACCCACCTTCAGGTTTCTCCAAGCCTGTTCGGTGGTGTAGACCGGAGCCTTGAGCGCAATCGCCAGCGCCAGACAGGAGCGATCCCCCAACGACAATCCATATCTCTCTGTCGTCGCGATCAAATCGCCGGCGATCCTCGCGTGGTCCGGTGTGAAGGGTTCCACGGCAACCACAAGATGAACTGCTGCCCACCACGCCTCTTCGGATTCAAAGCCCTTCTTGATGAGCTTGGTTTGCACTTCTGCCAGGTTCACTGTGCTAACCACCGAAGCACCAAGAATCTCGGCCGTCAGCCTCTCTTTACCAGGTTCATCGAAGACAATCGCCAAGATCGCAGAAGCATCGAGCACGACCTCATTCATGCTTTGCCGCCTCGCGCCGCTCCGCGCTCAACTCTTCCGAAACAAGTGTTCCTGGCTTGACGTATTTCCTTGCCCGCTCCTGCACCCGCCGGATTGTCTCCCGCAGGGTCACGATGCGCAGCTCTCCGTCCTCCACCCGCAGGTCGATAACCTCGTTCTCCTTCATCCCTAGCTTTTCCCGCATCGCGGCCGGGATCACAAGACGTCCTTTTGCCCCAATGCGTGTACGAACGCGATGATCCTCTACAAACTTGGGAGGTTCCCAAACGACGTCTTGCTCTTGAGGTTCCAAAACTTCCATTTGTCCCACTCCTCTCCATTTGTGACACAAGTTTAGCATAGTGGCACAATCCAAACAAGTGGGAAGTTTTTACGATTTCCCACTATCGCGCTGCACACGGGCGCAACCTCCGGGCCTGAATTCGTGTCTAATCTAATGCCCGGCGTTCGATCCCCAGGGCGCAACACACAATTCGATCATCGAGGTTATGAGATGTCCTTTCCCCATCGGATCTCGCTGTTGCGGCATGGCTGTTTCCTGTTGGCCGCGGCATTCCTTGCGCTCGGCTCCGCGCAGGCCCAGTCCACATTCTCTTCCAGTTCCTCCAACACTCTCTCGGCCTCCGAGTCGAGTTCCACCCCAAACCAGTTGCTGGCCGACAGCGGCTCTGGCGACGCGATGGCCCTGCGCGGCGCGGCCGCGGCTCTCGGCTCGGGCTCAGGCTCGGGCGCAGGCCAGGAGAGCGGCGGGAAGCATGGGGCCTTCAGCCTCAGCCATTTTGCGGCAGAGGCCGGCGCGGGCTTCAACGCACCGGTTGGCAACGACACGCCCTACATTACCTGGGGCGGCAACTTCACCGGCGGCGCAGGGTTGCATTTCTCCCGGCGCTTCACGCTGCTGGGCGAGTTTCAGTTCCTGGACAACAAGCTTCCGGGCGCATTCGTGGCGGCAGGCGGCGGCCAGGGCGGCAACGCGCACATTCTTTCGCTAACCGTGGATCCCGTGATCGACCTCTTCCCCAAGCACACCAATAGCGTCTACGTCACCGGAGGAGGCGGGTACTATCACAAGAGCACCAACTTCACCGTCGAGGAATGCTGCGACTTCTACGGGTACCCGGTGAACGTGACGGCGAACAGCTTCACGTCCAACCAGGCCGGCCTCAACGTAGGTGTGGGCCTCACGCGCCGGTTGGGCGGAGTTTACGGCGACGGCTCGATGAAGCTCTTCGCTGAGACCCGCTACGTCTACATCCACACTCCGGCCATTACCCAAACCAACGGTCTGGGAACCACTGAATTGATTCCCGTAACCTTCGGCTTGCGCTGGTAAGGACGCTGCAACAGAACCCCGGCGGCTCTCTGAGAATTCAGCCTGGGCAATCCAAACAGGGAGCCGCGCTACAGAATTCCCAGCACCCTGAGCCGCAGCAGTGCTCCTGCCAGCACGCCCAGCGGCATGATGGCCACCAGCGCCAGTTGGTACAAGGTCGGGTACTGGCCCTTGGATAGCATGGCGGCCGCCGCGGAGAGCACCAGCACCACGATCCCCAGCACCAGCGCGTGTTCCAGCGGGCTGGCGGCTGCTATCCACGCGGTTGCGTAGCCCCCAGCCGCGGCGGCAAGATAGGAGTAGCCGAGGGTGACGAAGATGTAGCCCCGGCGCGGCGCTCCCACGGTCCAACTGGGCGTGAGGCGAGCCAGCAGTATCGTCATCGCCATCACCAGCAGAGCCGTGGTGGCAAAGCCGGCCAGCAAGGCAAGAAATGCGCGAAGGATCACCACGGTCTTGCCGCCCCCTCCGGCTTCGTCCCCACTTCGCCCCTCTCGATCCGTTCCAAAAACGCCCGCGCCAGCTTCCGTTCTCCGGGATGGCTCTCGCCGTGGATGGAGCAAAGGTCGAGAAACTCATCGCACAGCGGATTCTCCCGCTCCTGCTGCAGGAAGACCCCCTGCAACGCCAGAGCCAGCTCGCGTAGGCGCTCCGCCTCCGGCCATACCCCATTTTCATCCTCGCCGCCCAGGCGCTCGTAGCCGGAAAACAGCCCCTTGCGCCCTAGCGCGCACTCCTCGAGGCAAGCCAGGAGCTGCTCTCGAAAGGCCTGCGCCAGCTTCTCCAGTTGATCGGGTTCGACTTCGTCGCGCG
This sequence comes from Occallatibacter sp., assembly GCA_049521195.1. GTDB lineage: Bacteria > Acidobacteriota > Terriglobia > Terriglobales > Acidobacteriaceae > Telmatobacter. The sequence continues at coordinate 2,468 of JBEKPA010000077.1, read as the reverse complement.
GGTCCATCTCGTCGCCTACTTCCCGCGCATCGCTGCTTCCACATCCTCGGCAGTATGCGGCAGCGCGGCCACCAGATCGATGAGCTTGCCATCGGCGCCCACCAGGAAGACGCACTCGATGCGCACGCCCAGCTTCTCCTCGGGAATGTAGACACCCGGCTCGATGGTAAAGACCATTCCCGGCTTGAGCAGGGCCGGATATTCCGCCGGATCGTGAACGTCAATGCCCACCAGGTGCCCGAGGCCGTGCAGCCAGTACTGGCCGAGCGGCTGGCCGTGCAGGTCTTTGCCGTGGGTGTTGATGTAATTGTAGGCCGCATTGTCCAGCGAGTCAGGGTCGCGTCGGTCGCGGTCGTTGATCTTCGACTTGCCGGCTACAAAGGCGTCGATGGCGGCCTGCTGCGCCCCCAGCACTATGTTGTAAATTTCCCGCTGGCGGTCGGTGAAGCGGCCGTTCACGGGTATTGTCCGCGTAATATCGGAGGCGTACATCGAGTACTCGCAGGCCGCATCCACCAGCAAAATGTCGCCATCCTCAAGCGTGCGCGTGTTCTCCGAGTAGTGCAGCACCGTCGAGTCGATCCCCGAGCCCACGATGGGCGCATAGCTGGCCCGCTCGCAACCGTTTTCCATCCACACGGCGGTCATCTCGCCGGCCAGCGCGCGCTCGGTAACGCCCGGCTTGACGGCCCGCATCATGGCCCGCTGCCCGGCAATCGATGCGTCCGATGCCTTGCGCAGCAGAGCAATCTCTCCTTCGTCTTTCACCGCCCGCAACTGCCCGGCCGGCTCGGTAACGTCGTGCGCCGCATCGCCGGTGTCCATCCCCAGCGTGGCCGCGGTGAACCCGAGCAGCGCCTTGGCCTGCGGAGCGCCGGGCTGCGTCCACAGGTTCCCCGCCAGATGCCGGTCGGCAGCGATCAGCCTGTTCAGCACCGCCGGCAAATCCGTCATCGCCTGCACCGAGTCGACTCCCGCAGCCTCGGCAACCCCCGGCGAAGAAGCATCCAGCTTGGCCCCGGTGTACTTTTCCATGTGCAGGTCGCGCGTGGGCAGGAACAGTATCTCCTTGTACGCGCGCGGAGCCGGCGCTTGCGGCGCATCGCCCACAATCAGCAGCGCCGCTCCCGGTTCGTTCCACCCGGTCAGGTAGTAGAAATCCGAATCCTGGCGATAGGGCATGAAGTCCAGTTGCGGCTCCTCGGCGGCGAAGAGCACAGCCACGCCGCCGCGCAGCCTTGCCCCCAGGGCCACGCGCCGCGCGTGGTAGACAGAGGCCGGCTGCTTCTCGAGCGAGCAAGCGAAAGGGACCAGTGAGAGCGCCAGAACGGCGGCAATGCAGCTCAAACGAATGAATCTACGCATGGATATCAGCCTCCGCCGCCAGGCGGCGTCTGTCAAGCTGACCAAGTAGGCCGCGCCGCCGCTACTCTTCCGCCGCCTTCACCATCGCCGCCAGGCTGCGCTCCACGTCTTCCCTGGTTGTCGCCCACGACGACACGCTGATGCGCATCGCCGTCTGTCCCTGCCACACGGTCGAACCGCACCAGCAGGTTCCCTCCGCCTGGAGGCGCGCAATCGTCCGCAGCGTCCGCTCCGGCGTGCCGAAGGAAACCAGAACCTGGTTGATGACCACGTCGTTCAGCACCTGGAAGTCGGCGGCCTTGAGCCCGGCGGCAAAGCGGCGCGCGTGGCTCGAGGTTCGCTCTACAATCTCCGCCATGCCCGACCACCCCAGCGACCGCAAGCCGGCCCAAAGTTCCACTCCGCGCGCCCGCCGCGAGAGTTCCGGATTGTAGTCGGAGGGCTCGCGATGTTCTCCCAGCGACAAATACGAGGCCTGAATCGACATGGCGGCCCGCAGCGCCTCAGGGTCGCGCACCAGCGCAATGCCGCAGTCGTAGCCGACATTGGGCCATTTGTGGGCGTCGGTGGCCCAGGAGTCAGCCTGGTCAAATCCCTTGGTAAACTTCCGATACTCCGGCGAAGCCGCGGCCCACAGCCCGAAGGCCCCGTCCACATGAATCCAGGCGCCGGCCGCGCGCGCCACGGGGCAGATCGCCGCCGCCGCGTCGAAGGCGCCGGTATTCACGTTGCCCGCCTGCAAGCAGAGAATGGTTCGGCCGTCCATTGCAGGCAGCGCATCGGCCCTCATCCGTCCCTGCCCGTCCACCGGCACGCGCACCACGCGCTTCCGGCCCAACCCCAGCAGCCCCAGGGCCTTGGTCACGGAGGCATGAGCCTCCGCGCCCACCACCACCGTGATGGGAGGCGCGCCAAAGAGGCCGTCTGCTTCCGCGTCCCAGCCGGCGCGGGCCAGCAGGGCATGGCGCGCCGCGGCCAGGGCGGTGAAGTTGGCCATCGTGGCGCCGGTGACCACCGCGCCGCCCGTTCCCTCCGGCAGGCCCAGCAGTTGGCGCACCCATTCCAGCGCAATCTCCTCCAGGACAATAGCCGTCGGCGACTGC
>JBEKPA010000076.1:0-13182 GCA_049521195.1 Occallatibacter sp. | reverse complement strand
ATCTCGGCGTCGCCGGTTGCGTGGTAATACTCGGCCAGCGCGTAGACGGCAAAGGCCTGCCCATAGATGCGCTTCTTGGTATCGATGTGCCGGCCCTCGAAATCGACCATCCAGTAATAGCCGCCAAAATCGCTGTCCCGGAAGAAGCGGACCAGATACTCATACGCGCGGCGAGCGGCGGCAAGATACACCGGGTTGCCATAAACGTTGAAAGCTTTCGAGAAGGTCCACAAGATGCGCGCGTTCAGGATAAGTCCTTTGGCGGCGCGCGGATCGACCGTCAAATCATTGGAAATCTGGCCGCGAAAGCCGCCAAACTCATCGTCGATGGCGTACTTGAGCCAGAAGGGCAGGATGTCAGAAAGTAACTCCGCTTCCATCTTCCGCCGTAACTCTTGCACGGGAGCGCCTCCTTGATTAACCATCCGCCGCGTTGGGGTCAGGCAGTCTGACTCAAAATCGCGTCGATTGTGCCAAGCTCCACCACCGAAAACTCGAGGTTCGCCAGCGCCGCCACATTTTGCTCGATCTGCTCCACGCGGCTGGCGCCGATCAGCGCCGAAGTCATGCGGCTGTCGCGCAGCACCCAGGCCAGAGCCATCTGCGCCAGCGACTGTCCGCGCTCGGCGGCCACCGCGTTCAGCGCGCGCACTTTGGCCAGGCGATGCTCGTCGATGTCGCGCTTCTTCAGGAACCCATGCGGCTTGTTCGCGCGCGAGTCGGCGGGAATGCCGTCGAGATAACGGTCGGTCAGCAAGCCCTGCGCCAGCGGGCAGAAGGCGATCCCGCCCACGCCCTCATTGCCCAGAACGTCCAGCAGTCCGCTTTCAACCCAGCGGTCGAACATCGAGTACTTGGGCTGATGAATCAGGCAGGGCGTTCCCAGTTCGCGCAGAATCCTCGCGGCCGCGGCGGTCTGCTTAGCGTCGTAACTGGAGATGCCGGCGTAGAGCGCCTTGCCGCCGCGCACGGCCTGATCGAGCGCCCCCATCGTCTCCTCGACAGGCGTCTCCGGATCGGGCCGGTGCGAGTAGAAGATGTCAACGTACTCCAGGCCCATGCGCTTCAGGCTCTGATCCAGGCTGGCCAGCAGGTACTTGCGCGAGCCCCAGTTTCCGTACGGGCCGGGCCACATATCCCATCCGGCCTTGGTGCTGACGATTAACTCGTCGCGATGCGCCTTCAGGTCCAGGCGCAGAATCTCACCGAAGTTACTCTCCGCGCTTCCCGGCGGCGGCCCATAGTTATTGGCCAGGTCGAAGTGCGTAATGCCGAGATCGAAGGCCCGGCGCACCATGGCGCGGCAATTCTCAAAGGTGTCCACCCCGCCGAAGTTATGCCACAGGCCCAGGGAGATGGCGGGCAGGCGCACGCCGCTCCGGCCGCAGCGGCGATACTGCATGGTGTCGTAGCGCTGTTCGCTGGCAACGTACAACGTAATTCTCCTAAAAGGGAAGCTCTGAACAAGTTCCATTTCCAGAGAAGGCTTCCCTCAGGGGCTAAAGCCCGACATTCATTCTATTGCGTTTGCGTGCTTTCCCAGGTCCCCAAATGCGAGGGACCTGGGGCACCCAGAGATGGTACAATTTCTTGCGGTCAGAGACCTAACTCAGAATGCCCTTGATCGTAACTTCCTTCCGTCCGTCCGCTGGCGGAGCCACGATGTTACCCTCGATCGGCTTACCGTCCACGGTCAGCGCAATCCGGTTGCCCTCGCCCTGGCGCTCGATGGAGATCTTGTAAGTCACCCCGCGGAAAATGCGGGTGGCGGTGAAGCCCGGCCAGTTCCCGGGAATAACCGGAGCGATCTGAAGCCCGTCGAGCGTGGTGCGGATGCCGAGTATCCACTGGGCGATGGCGTAGTAGTTCCACGCCGCCGTGCCCGTGAGCCAGGAGTTCTTGGCCTCGCCGAAGGTGGGCGCATCCTTGCCCGCGATCATCTGCGCGTAAACATACGGCTCGCAGCGGTGAAGCTCGCCGATCTCCTCGCGCGCCGAGGGATTGATGCGGCTGTAGTAATCGTGCGCCGCATCGCCGCGGCCCAGCCGTGCCTCGCCGATCATCACCCACGGATTCACGTGGCAGAAGATGCCCGCATTCTCCTTGTATCCCGGCGGATAAGAAGAAATCTCGCCAAGATTGAGGTAGTACCTGGAGTAAGCCGGCTGCTGCACGACGATCCCATGCTTGGTAGCCAGGTGCTCGCGGGTCGCATCCATCGCCTTCAGGGCGGTGCCGTCCTCCAGGCCGATCCCGGCCAGCACGCAGAAGCCGTTGGACTCGATGAAGATCTTGCCCTCGTCGCAATCCTTGGAGCCGATCTTGGCGCCGAAATCGTCGTAGGCGCGCAGAAACCACTCGCCGTCCCAACCGTATTCGCGAATGACCGCCAGCATCTTCTCGGTCTCGCCAATATAGTGACTGGCCTCGGCGGCCAGCCCGCGGCGGCTGGCAATTGCGGCCAGTTCGCGACCGGCGTGGACAAACAGTCCGGCGATAAAGACCGACTCGGCCACCTTGCCGTCCTTATTGGTGGTGGTTTGGAAGGACTGCCCCGGCGTATCGGAGAAGCAATTGAGATTGAGGCAGTCGTTCCAGTCGGCCCGGCCGATCAGCGGCAACCCATGCGGCCCCAGGCGAGCCAACGTATAAGAGAAGCTGCGCTGCAGGTGATTGTAGAGCGGCTGCTCGGAGCCGGGTTCGTTGTCGTAGGGCACCGGCTCATCGAGGATGCTCCAGTCGCCGGTCTCCTTGAGATAGGCGCTGACGCCAACGATGAGCCAGTGCGGATCGTCGTTGAAGCCGCCGCCAATATCGTTGTTGCCGCGCTTGGTGAGCGGCTGGTACTGGTGATATGCGCCGCCGGTGGGCAACTGCGTCGCCGCCAGGTCGAGGATGCGCTCGCGGGCGCGCGCGGGCGCCATGTGCACAAAGCCCAGCAGGTCCTGATTGGAGTCGCGGAAGCCAAGGCCGCGGCCGATCCCGGATTCATAGAACGACGCCGAGCGCGACATATTGAAGGTAGCCATGCACTGGTAGGCGTTCCAGATATTGACCATGCGGTCGGTGTGAATGTCGGGCGTGCTTACCTGGAAGATGCCGAGCAGGCTGTCCCAGTATTGGCGCAGCCGCTCGAAGGCCGCGTCGGCCTCGAGGGGATTGAGATACTTGGCTATGGTCGGCTTCACCAACTTCTTGTTGATGGTCTGCGAGCCGGGCGGATCGAACTTTTGGTCGACCGGATTCTCGTGGTAGCCGAGCAGGAAGACGATCTGCCTGGTCTCGCCGGGTGCGAGGTCGAGGTTGACCTGATTAGCGCCCATGGGCGCCCAGCCGTGAGCGATGGAGTTGGTCAACTGGCCGGCCTGGACGGCAGCCGGCGAGTCCCAGCCGCGATAACGCCCCAGGAAGGCCTCGCGCTGGGTATCGAAGCCGGCCAGGGGCTCCGAGCAGGCGAAGTAGGCAAAGTGATCGCGGCGCTCGCGGTACTCCGTCTTGTGATAGATCACGCCCTGCTCGACCTCCACCTGTCCGGTGTTGAAGTTGCGCTGGAAGTTGGTGGCGTCGTCCTGGGCGTCCCACAGGCAGAACTCGATCGAGGAGAAGGCGGAGATTTGCGCTTTGGTTGCGCGGCGGTTGGTCACCGTGAGCTGCCAGACCTCGAGGTTCTCGTCGAGGGGGACAAAGTAGCGGGTGTGCGCCTCGATGCCGCCCAGGGTCGAGCCGATGACGGTGTAGCCCATGCCGTGGCGGCAGGAGTAGTTCTCCAGCTCGCGGCGCGTGGGCTGCCACGAGGGCGACCAGAACTGGCCCGATTCCCGGTCGCGCAGATAGACGTAGCGCCCGCCGAGATCGAAGGGCGCGTTGTTGTAGCGATAGCGGGTGAGCCGGCGAAGGCGGGCGTCGCGATAGAACGAATAGCCGCCGGCGGTGTTGGAGATGATGCCGAAATACACCTGGCAGCCCAGGTAGTTGATCCACGGCAGCGGAGTATCCGGCTGCGTAATCACATATTCGCGGTTTCGGTCGTCGAAGTATCCAAATTTCATGATGATTGTCCCCCCCACGAAACAGCAGCGCCTGCGCGGCCTCCGGTTGAAAAACTCAATCAAACGTTTTTCCAGCGGAATTCTGATACTATCGGAAGACGAAACGCGATTATACTCGATGGGATGTGCGTATGGGCAAATTCCGTGCGCCAAAGTGAAACGATTTACCCGCTTGTGTTCGGCGTCGTTGCCAGAGCTGGTGGCGATGTGAGACGATTTGGCGTTTTGAAATCATTCCGTGGCTCTTCCGCGAGGCGAGACCATAATTATGACGATTTCCTTCTCCCGGCCGTGGATTGGCGCGCGATGCGGACGAAAATGGCCGATCTCAGCTCTCCTTGCCTGCCTCTTCCTTTATCCGGCTGCCCTGGTTCCCGCCGCGGATAGGGAAGAGGCTCGAAACGCGCAGTTGGCCATCAAGGTGGACCAGGTTGGCTATCCGTTGGACGGCCCCAAGGTGGCGCTGATCGGCGCTCCGGCCACAACCTTTGAAGTCAGGCGCTCGCGCGGCAACACGGTGGTCTTTCAAGGCAAGTTGGGGCTTGCCCAGGCCGACAAGGAGACCGGGGACCAGGTCCAAGCAGCGGATTTTTCCGGATTGCGCCAGCCGGGAACCTACTACCTTGACGTGCCCGGTGTGGGACGAAGTTGGGACTTCACTGTGGGCCCGAACGTCTTCGAGCACACCTACTACATGGCGATGCGCGCCTTCTACGGGCAGCGTTGCGGCACGGCGGTCGACCTGGGACCGGAGTTCCCTGGCTACTCGCACCCCGCCTGCCACTTGCATGGCGAATTCAGCCCCTCCGCGGGGGCCAAAGGGCCACGGGACAATATCGGCGGCTGGCATGACGCAGGCGACTATGGACGCTACGTCGTAAACTCCGGGATCACCACCGGCACGCTGCTTTGGACCTGGGAGATATTCGGGGAAAAGATCAAGAACATTTCGCTCAAGATCCCCGAGTCGGGCAACGGCACGCCCGACATTCTGAGTGAGGCGCGCTGGAACCTGGAGTGGATGCTGAAGATGCAGGACGACGACGGGGGCGTCTGGCATAAGCAGACCAGCGAGCATTTTCCCGGCTTTATCGCGCCCGAGGACGACAAGCTGCCCAGCGAAGTGATCGGGACCGGATCGGCACCCTACAAGAGCACCTGCGCGACCGCGGATTTGGCGGTCGTGGGCGCAATCGCCGCTCGGGTTTACCAGCCCTACGATGCGAAGTTTGCCGCGCGGGCGCTGGAGGCGGCGCGGCGGGCCTGGGCCTGGACCGAGAAATACCCCAATGTGACGTTCCGGAATCCGCCGGGAATCACCACCGGCGAATACGGCAACGATAGCTGCATGGCCGAACGGCTGTGGGCGGCGGCAGAGCTTTGGCGCACTACCGGCGAGGCGCGGTACAACTACTTTTTCGGGGAGAATTATGCCAATTTCCTTCCCGGCCTGGATTCTCCGCCCGGAGCGAAGTGGACCACGCTCGGTTCGATGGGGCTGTGGACTTACGCGCTTTTTCCGCGCAAAGGCGCGGATGCGAAGGCCGTGGCCGCGATTCGAGAACGAACCGTGGCGGGGGCGCATGCGTTGGTCGAACGCACGAACGCCAATCCCTACCGCGTGAGCCTTCAACCAAGGGATTTCGTCTGGGGCTCGAATGGCATTGCGGCCGAATATGGCATGTATCTGCTGATGGCAAATGCGTTTCAGCCGGACCCGGGCTTCATGGATGCGGCGCGGGACAATCTGCACTACCTGCTGGGACGGAACACGTTTTCGCTTTCGTGGGTGACGCAGGTGGGGGAGAACCCGTATCAGCACCCGCATCACCGGCCCAGCGGGTCAGGAAAGCAGCCCGGACCCTGGCCGGGGTTGCTGTCGGGAGGGCCAAACAAAGACCGCGAAGACCCGGTGCTGGCTGCGCTTCCGAAAGATTTGCCGCCGGCCAAAGTCTATGCCGATCAAACGGCATCCTACGCAAGCAATGAGATTTGCATCAATTGGCAGGCGTCGCTGGTCTTCCTGCTCGCCGGTGAGTTGCAATGACCGGCCGCTGCCGGAACCCGGTTCCAACCGGAGGAGTTTTAGTTATGTCGACCGCGGAGAGCGGAAAGAGGATGCCGTCAGGCATCGAGGAGTCGCATGCTGCACCTTCACGCAATTGACATCGTCATCATCGTAGCCTACCTGCTGAGTACGGTGTTCATAGGCTACTGGGTTTCAAAACGCGCCTCGCAGAGCATGCAGAACTACTTCCTGGGCGGCAACGCCATGCCCTGGTACATGCTGGGCATCTCCAACGCATCGGGAATGTTCGACATCAGCGGCACCATGCTGCTGGTTTCCTGGATGTTCGTCTACGGACTGAAGAGCGTGTGGATACCATGGCTCTGGCCCACCTTCAACCAGATATTCCTGATGGTCTACCTCTCCGCATGGCTGCGCCGATCCAAGGTGATGACCGGCGCGGAGTGGATCAAGACCCGCTTCGGCACCGGGCCGGGAGCGCAATTGTCCCACCTGATCGTGGTCATCTACGCCTTTGTCAGCATCATAGGATTCTTCAGCTACGCATTCAAAGGCATCGGCAAGTTTGCCGAGACGTTTCTGCCCTGGCACCTGTCGGCCAATGAGTATGCGCTGATCCTGATAGCCATTACGGCCATCTACGTCATCAAGGGCGGCATGATCAGCGTGGTCATCACCGAGGTGGTGCAGTTCTTCATTCTTTCAATCGCCTCCTTTGCTGTGGGCATCATCGCCATGCGCAGAGTGGCGCCGGAGATGCTGCACCGGTGGGTGCCGGCGGGCTGGGACAACATCTTCTTCGGCTGGCATTTGAATCTGGATTGGGCCACGCTCCTGCCGGCGGCCACCGCGAAGATTTCTCAGGACGGTTATGGGCTGTTCGGCTTCTTCGTGATCATGCTGCTCTTCAAGGGCATTCCGATCTCGGCGGCCGGGCCGGCGCCCAACTACGATATGCAGCGCGTTCTATCGGCGAAGACGCCGCGCGAAGCCTCGATGATGAGCGCCTGGGTCAACGTCGTGCTCACTCCTCCGCGCTACTTTCTCGTCATCGGACTCACGGTGCTGGCAGCCGCCTTCTATAACCCCAACCTCCGCGCCATGGGAACCGACATGGACTTCGAGCGGGTGCTGCCCATGGCGCTGGGCCAGTTTGTCCCGGCCGGCCTGCTGGGCTTTCTGATCGCCGGCCTGCTGGCGGCCTTCATGTCCAACTTTGCGGCCACCGTGAACGCTGCCCCGCCGTACTTCGTCAACGATATCTACAAGCGCTTCATCAATCCCCATGCGGCGCCAAAGACCTATGTCCGCCTGAGCTATCTGGCCTCCTTTGCCGTGGTTGTCATCGGCGTGGCCATCGGCTGGAAGGTCACCTCGGTGAACGCGGTTGTGGTATGGATCGTCTCCGGATTATGGGGCGGCTACACAGCTTCCAACGTCCTCAAGTGGTACTGGTGGCGCTTCAACGGTTACGGATACTTTTGGGGCATGGTGACCGGGATCGCCTCCGCACTGGGGCTGCCGCCGGTCGTGGCGCAGGTGCCGGCCGTCCAACGGCTGCTGGCCGCGTATTCCATCAATATGGATGTGGCGATCATCTTCCCGCTAGTGGTGGGAATTTCGTTGATCGGCTGCCTTCTGGGCACGTTGCTCACCAAGCCGGAATCGGATGAGGTGCTCATGGACTTCTACCGCCGCGTGCGGCCGTGGGGCTTCTGGGGACCGGTGCTCAGGAAGGTGCTGGCGGAGGATCCCGGCTTCAAGCGCAACATGGATTTCTTCCGCGATATGTTCAATATCGCCATCGGGATCGTATGGCAGGTTTCCCTGGTGGCGCTGCCCTTGTACATCGTGATTCAGGAGTTCCAGCGCGCCGCCATCGCCTTGGGCGCGATCCTGGTAACGTCGCTGGTTCTCAAATTCACCTGGTATGACCATTTAGCCGTGCGCGAGGTCGAGACCGACAAAGCCGCCGCCGGGAACCGGTAACCGAAGTCTGCCGGCCGGCTGCATTTCCGCAAGGGACCGCAGTCCGCCAGCTGTTAGCACCCGGGAGCATTTCGAAGCCCCTCTACCGCACAAGAAAGGCCACGTCCCTTGGATCGCCGCTCGGGAACATCGGATACACAGGTTTTGCCAGCCGATCAGCGGACGGAAGTGTCCGTTGCGCGCATCTCCTACCACGGTTGGCCCGGCTCCTATCTCCTCTCCAACAGCAGCGTGGAAGCAGTGATCGTTCCCGCCATCGGCCGCGTGATGCAACTGCGGCTGGCGGGCGAGGCGGAGGGCGCGTTCTGGGAGAACCGGGCATTGGATGGTCAGCTCCACGACGCGGTCTCGAACGACTGGATCAACTTTGGCGGAGATAAATGCTGGCCCGCTCCGCAGACGGTCTGGACCGGCCACCAGGGCCGCGACTGGCCCCCTCCCGCGGCCTTCGACGCGCAGCCCGCTGAAGCGGTTGCCAGTGAGCGCGGCGTCGTGGTGACCTCGCCCATCGACCCCGGCTTCGGCATCCAGGTTGTGCGCCATGTGGAACTGGACGGCGGGCAGCCCGCCATGCGCATCTCAACCGAGTATCGCAAGCTTCTAGGCGGCGCTGTCAGGGTGGGCATTTGGACCGTTACCCAGTTGCAGGAACCCGAGCAGATTTACATCCTCCTGGCGGCAAAATCGAAGTTTGCGGCGGGCTATCTACGCCTGATGGCGGCCGAACCCGCAGACTTGAAGATCGACGGACGCCTGCTCTCCTTTGCACGCCATGCGCGGCAGTCCGTAAAGGTCGGCACGGATGGAAGCAGCCTGGCATGGGTGGGACGGAGGTGCGTGGTCCGGATCGACGCCGAGGCTGGGCCGGGAGAGTATCCCGACGGCGGCTGCGTCACCGAGGTCTATACCAACCCAGATCCTCTGAAATATGTAGAACTGGAGACTCTCGGACCCTTGACGACGATGAACGTCGGCGACCGGATCGAGCAGACCACGGTGTACTCGGTGATACCCCGGTCGACGCCGGACCCTGAAGCCGAAGCGCGCAGGGCGTTCACCTGACAGCAAGCGCTGAGTGGATGGCGCTCCGCCTCGCGCGAGCCGTGGAGGGCGGCGGGGGATGATCGCGCCTTCCGATTTATCTCCTAGATTCAAGTGACTTTATTGATGAATAGACCACCGCTTTCTTCTCTCCTTTTGAGGTCCTTGGGCGGGCTCCCGGACTGGCCGCGGCCGAGGCGAGCCAAAAAGAAAAAATGGGGGCTTGACAAAGGACGCTTCATGGGCGTGTAATGTGCCGGACTCTGAAATAAGAGTTTCTTGCGAATCTGCTAAAACGTTTGACTTCTACAACTGAAACGTTTGAGCATGAGAATCCAAAAAAGCGGAGAAAGGCCAATTGCCCGCTTCCATTCCACGGAGAAGAGTCGGACGGTTTCGGCGCTCGGACAGGAGCGGCAAAAGGGCAAGAAAAGGGCTTGACAACCGGCACGTCTTGGGCGTGTAATGTGTGCGATCCAGGAGACTGATGATTTCTTCACCTAACTGAATCGCTTTACTTCTTTGAGTAAAGCGATTCAGCATCGGAATCCAAGAAAGCGGAGAAATGCGGGATTGCCGCTTCCATTTCATGGAGAAAAATCGGGCTGTTTCGGCGCTTTGGCGGGATCGTTCAACCAAGGTCAGATAGGCCGGAACCAACCGATGGCCGGGATTCTGAGGAGCGTTCCGGCATGTTTCAAGGCACGTAGTTCTTCGTGGCGAAGACGCTTTGGAGCAGGATGAACAGAATTTCGCGAACTGCGACCATGGGCCAGAGTGTGACCGCGCAACAAGCCGGAGTTTCGGCGAAGTCTTGGTCTTGTTGCCGTCGCAAACCAAAACCAGGAGCTTCCAAGACGTAAGAGCGACAAGTCGATTTTGATCTCGGAACGAGTCTCGTCGACCGTCGTGTTTGCTGCTCCATAACAAGAAGTGACAGGAGGACCTAATGACGCAATTGAGTGTATTCAGGAGACGTCGGGCGGCGAAAGCCGGACCGCGTTTGCACTGGATTTTTGCAATCTGCGCGATGTTCGCGTTGTTCGCGTGCAGCGCGTTCGCTCAGGAAGCAACCATCGTTGGCACGGTCACCGATCCTTCGGGCGCGGTCGTGGCGAACGCCGCCATCACCATCACCAATCTGGATACGGGGCTGAGCAGCTCAGCCAAGTCGGCCGGGGACGGGCAGTATGTTGTTCCGGATCTGGCCATCGGCCACTACACGGTCAAGGTCACGGCATCCGGCTTCAAAGCAGTCGAGAGAACCGGTGTGGTGCTCCAGGTGGGCGACCGCCTGCGCCTCGACTTCGCGCTCCAGGTTGGATCCCAGACTCAGACCGTCACTGTCGCGGCCGAGGCCCTCCACCTGCAAACCGACACCGGTGAGGTCAGCGACATGATCACCGGCACGGACATCGAGAAGCTGGAGATGAACGGCAGAAGCCTGGTGTCGATGGAGTCCATGACTCCCGGCGCGGTCAGCGAACAGGCCGGCCAGCAGGTACCGTCGTCCCAGGGCTCCGACTTCGCCGTTGAATTCAATGGCCAGCGCATAAGCCACAACCTGTGGTTGATGGATGGCGGCGAAGCCGCGGACCGCGGCGGCGGCGGCGGCCCCATCGTCTCGCCCTCGTTGGAGGCCATCGCTGAAGCCCGCACCATGACCTCGAACTACAGCCCCGAGTATGGACTCTCTTCGGGCGCGACCATCTCGGCGACATTCAAGTCGGGAACCAGGCAGTTCCACGGATCAGGCTGGGAGTTCTTCCGCAACGACTATCTGGACGCCAGGAACTATTTCAGCGCCCCGGGCACCAAAGCCCCCGAACTGCGCTACAACATTTTCGGCGCCAACATTGGCGGTCCGGCCAGCTTCCACCCCAACCGGTCCGAGCCCAAGACCTTCTTCTTCTACAACCAGGAGTGGAGAAGGTTTGTGAGCGGCAATGGAGTCATTACACAGCTGGTTCCGTTGACCTCCGAGTACCAGGGCAATCTCAACGGCGTCAACGATTCCAAGGGAAAACCAATTATTGCGACCACGCCGTGCGCCTTCCAGATCAGCCCAACAATGCGGACCGCCTTCGCAAATGCCAGCGTACCGCTCAGTACGAGTACGACGTCAGAAGCCGGGGTCACGACTTGCAATGGCGACAAAACCTTCCCGGGCAACCAGATCCCCAGTTCGCTGCTCGACCACGATGCGCAGGTGCTGCTGACGGAGGGGAAGATCTTCCCGGCGCCGACAAATGGCGAGTATTTCCAAGTGCCGGTGGCCGAGCCGAACATCATTACGGAAGAGCTGGCTCGCATCGATCACAAATTCAACGACAAATTCTCAGTGTTCGGACACTGGGTCTCCGAGCAGACCCAACAGGGCTACGCCACAGTGATGTGGAGCGGCGACAACGTGCCCACCATCGGCAACACGTTTGGCAATCCGGCGTACAGCGCGGTGATCCACAGCACTTACGCGATCAATTCCAACCTGGTGAACGAGACTGCGTTCAACTACGACTCCAATCAAATCCACATTCTGCCTTTCGCGGCGTATGGCGCCACGCTGGCAGCGCCGTCAGACTACACCTATAACCGCGTCTTCACGGGAGCGATTCCGGGAAGCGTAATGCCGGAAATCGATCTGAAGGAGCAGACCGGGGCCCAATACGAAGCTAATTGGTCGCCGTGGAATAACGTCGCCAAGGACTACTCCATCCGCGACGATGTCTCCTGGGTGAAGGGCGCGCACCAGTTCAAGTTTGGTGGAAGCTGGGCGTTCTTCGGCAAGGCGCAGGATGCATTCGCCCCGGTGGAGGGCGACTTCGGGTTCAACGGCAGTTACACCAACTACGACTTTGCCGACTTCCTGTTGGGTCTGGCGCAAAGCTACAACGAGTCGGCGGTGCACCAGGCGGGCCAGTGGAACAACATCAGCCCCTCCCTCTACTTCGCCGATAACTGGCGCGCAACCTCGCGGCTGACCGTGAACCTGGGCCTGCGCTGGGACGGCATCCCGCACACCTACGAGGCGAACAAGAAGACATCTAACTTCTATCCAAACCTCTACAACCCTGCCGACGCTGCCACCTTCGATAATAACGGAACCCTGTGCAGCGCCCCGGCCCCGTCAGATCCCGGCTGCACGGCCGTCACTCCTGGGCTGATTAACGGCTCCGGCTCCATCCTCGGCAACAGCCAATTCTATGTGAATGGAATCGGCATCGGCGGCATCACGCCCGGAATCCCCAGAGGATTGGCGAACAACCAATGGAACGCATGGGGTCCGCGTCTGGGCTTCTCTTACGACTTGACTGGACAAGGAAAAACCGTGGTTCGTGGCGGCATGGGCGTCATGTTCGAGCGCGTTCAGGGCAACGATATGTACAACGCAGCCCTCAACGTACCCGCTAATGCCAAGGTCAACTTCAACAACGTCCTGCTCGAAAATCCCAAGACCAGCGTCACCACTGGAAACACGCTCTCGGCGCCGATCGTGGCAGCCAGCATCCAGGGGCTTGAAGCAGACAACTACAAGCTGCCATCGACTACCCAGTACAGCGCTGGAATTCAACACCAAGTCACCACCGGCACGATATTCGATGTGTCGTATGTTGGCACCTTGATCCGCCACCAGAGCGACGACAGGGATATTAACCTGCCGTTGCCAACGGCGACTCAATCGCTTCAAACTGTGTTGGCTGGCCTGGCTGTAAGCAGCACCAACTACAACCTTGATCTTCCGTACGCGGGATACGCCGGAATCCAGATGTATCAGAACGAGGCTAACGGCATATACAACAGCATCCAGGCGGATATGCACCTGAATATTCACCAGGATCTGCAGGCCCAATTCGGCTACACCTATGCCCACGCTTACGACACCAGCCAAAGCAACGGGAACGGCTTCGACCTCGATAATGTTTCCAACCCCTACGCGGGCTGGAAATTCGATTGGGGTCCGTCGATTTTCGACCGTCACCAGGTGGCATTCCTCGAATACGAATGGTCCATGCCGTTCCTCCGTCATTCCACGGACTTGGCCTCAAAGCTACTGGGAGGCTGGGAACTGGCCGG
>JBEKPA010000075.1:0-13220 GCA_049521195.1 Occallatibacter sp. | reverse complement strand
CGACCACCTGCACCGGATCGAGCAGAAACCGCTCCAGCGCCAGCCCGTAGCTGCCGGCGTAAAGACCGAAGTGCTCCACGATTCCGGCAAAGGAGCCGAGCGTATCTTCGACGATCTCGCGATACTCGCGGCGTCCGCTCAGGGTCTCAAGGCGCAGCAGGGCCGAGGCGGCGGTGGGGTTGCCGGCCGGGGTAGGCGAGTCCTGGAGCGGCTTGCGCCTTGCTCCCAGAGCGCCCAGCGGCACTGCACCGTCCCCGGGCGCGGCGGCATCGTAGAACGCTCCCGCCGTCCGGTCGCAAAACCGGGCGATCATGGCGTCGGCCAGCTTCACGGCCGCATGGTAATAGCTCATCTCTCCGCCGGCGAACCATGCGTCGATGCAGGCGTGAACGGCGAAGGCATAATCGTCGAGCGTACCGGGCACTTTATCCGGCGGGGCTGCTTCTCCCTCCCGCGACAAACCGTAGGCGATCACGTGGCTGAGCGCCCGGCCGCCGTCCCAGGCCTCGGCGAGAAGCCGGTCGAGCGTACGCAGCGCAAACTCCCGCGCCGAATCTATGCGCAGCACCCGCGCCGCCTCCAGGTAAGCGGTCACGGCCATGGCGTTCCAGCCGGTATAAAGCGTGCGGTCGATGAAAGGAGTGGGCCGCAGAGCGCGGGCCGCAAGCAGCTTGCGCCGGGATGAATCCCGCAGCGCGATGAGTTCGTCCACGCTCCGGCCGGACTGGGCCGCCAGCTCGCCTACGGTCTGTTTGACATGCAAGACGTTCTTGGCTGGATTGTGATGCATATCGCCCAGCTCGCCGATATCCCAGTAGCCGGCGGCGAAATCCAGCTCGGCCGGATCGAGATTCGACGGGTCGAGCGCGGCGCGGGCTTCGTCGAGGGTCCAGGTAAAGTAATCGCCGTCGTCGTCGAGGTCGATATCGGCGTCCTGCGAGGCATAGAATCCGCCGCGCTCGCGATCCGTCATGGTCGCGTCCAGCCAGGCGACGATCTCCACCGCGGTCTCCAGGAAGTCCTGGCGGACAAAGCTCTGGAAGCCGTGCACGTAGTTGCGCAGCAGCTCGGTATTGTCGTAGAGCATCTTCTCGAAGTGCGGAACCACCCAGCGCTCGTCAACGCTATAGCGATGGAAGCCGCCCGCCAACTGGTCGTAGACGCCGCCGCGCGCCATCTTTTCGAGCGTGGTCAGGAAGGCATCGCGGGCAGGGCCGTTGCCGCGGTTCATAGCCGCTTCCAGCAGCAGGTCGAGGACCGAGGGGTGGGGAAACTTGGGCTGGGAACCGAAGCCGCCGTGGCGGGGATCGAACAACTTGAGCGCCGAGGCGGCAATCTTGTCCACCAGGGCCAGCGTCAGCTCTCCGCCGCCGCCGGAAAAGCTTTCGTTGTACTCGATGGCGGCCATCACGCTCGCGGCTGTCTCCAGCGCCTCATCGCGCCGCTCCCGCCAAACCAGCGCCAGCGCCGTTAGAACGCGCCCGAAGCCCGGCCGCCCGTAGCGGTCGTCGGGGGGAAGATAGGTGCCGCCGAAGTAGGGCCGGCCGTCGGGGGTGAGAAAGGCAGTCAGCGGCCAGCCGCCCTGCCCGGTGATGGCCGAAACCGCCGCCTGGTAGCGCGCGTCCACGTCGGGCCGCTCGTCGCGATCCACCTTCACGGCCACAAAATGCTGGTTGATGAGCGCGGCAATCTCCGGGTTCTCGTAGGACTCGCGGTCCATGACGTGGCACCAGTGGCACCACACCGCGCCAATATCCAGCAGGATGGGCTTGTCTTCAGCCTGAGCGCGGGCAAAGGCCGCCTCGCCCCAGGGGTTCCAGTGGACCGGCTGATGGCGCGCCGAGCGCAGGTAGGAGGAGGCTGCATCTTCGAGCAGGTTGGCGGCAGGGGGCGTTGGGGAAGCGTCCTTGTGCATGGGCTGAGAATAAATGGCCTCACCCTGAGCCGGCCAGCCGGAGCCGCCGATTCAGCGCGCAAGCCGCGCCCAT
Organism: Occallatibacter sp.; assembly: GCA_049521195.1. GTDB lineage: Bacteria > Acidobacteriota > Terriglobia > Terriglobales > Acidobacteriaceae > Telmatobacter. The sequence goes on along the minus strand of JBEKPA010000075.1, from coordinate 11,232 downwards.
ACTATTCGCGCTAAACCCACGGCCAGAATCCCCAGCTTCTTCACCATCGGTACGCTCGCCCGCCGTGAGAACACATCGTAGTCCGCGCGCTCGATCCGCTTGAGCAGCCCATGATAAATCGAGACGAGCACCCACAGCGCCGGCCGGCTCGCGCGGTCGATAAGCGGCATCAGCGCCTGCGCGGACTCGTAGAACTTCTCCGCGCGCGCTGCGATTTCCGCCAGCAACGCTCGCTCGCTGGCCGTTGGCGGGGCGCCTGCGGGCCGATGCAGCAGCGAATCCAAAGAAACGCCGTGGGCCGAGAGATCCTCCAGCGGCAGATAGACGCGGTTGCGCGCCGCATCCTCGGCCACATCGCGCAGAATGTTCGTCAGTTGAAATGCAATGCCCGTCTCCTCGGCCAGCTTCTCGGCGCGGCTATCCTTGTAGCCGAAGATGCGGATGCAGACCAGGCCCACGACCGAAGCCACCAGGTAGCAGTAACGGTAGAGATCGGCAAAGGTGGCGTAAGTATCCGGCGCATCGCTTGCTTCCGCCTTCAGATCCATGGTGACCCCGGCTACCAATTCGTCCAGCAGGCTGAGCGGAATCGCAAACCGCTCGACCGCATCGCGCACCGCCTCGAAGACCGGGTGGGAAGAATCGCCGGCCTGGCAGGCGTTGCGCCAATCCGCCAGCCAGGCGTCCAGCCGGGTGCGGCGCTCCTGGCGGGAATGGCTCTCGTCGTCGGCCAGATCGTCGGCCTGGCGCATGAACGCATAGATGGCGCAAATGGCATTGCGCCGCGCCGCGGGCAGCGCCACAAAGGCGTAGTAGAAGTTCTTGGCCTCGCGCCGGGCAATCGCCCGGCACTGCGCATAGGCCGCGGCCAGCTCAGGCCCATGCGGCGCGCGTCCATTCGCCGCGCCTCCGCCCAATGGATCTTGATGAGTCAATCTGTCTTCTCAATGCGCCGCGCGCGCCTGGCCAGGCTCAGAAGCGGCAGCAGCTTGGCCGCCGCGGCCCACAGCCCGAGCTTGGCCTTGGTTCTCTTCGAAATGGCCGGCCGGGCGGTCAACACGTCGTAGGATTGCCGTTCGATGGCGCGCAGAATCTCCAGGCCTCCGCGGCTGAACAGGTCCAGGTCCACCGCCAAATCGCGGCCTACCATTCCGATCAGCGGGAATCCCTCCTCAAAGAGTCCGCGCGTGTAATCGACCTCGCAGCGCATCAGCCCGCGGAATCCGTCCGTCGCAATCCCTTCGGCAATCATCAGTTCGCTGACGCGGAAGATCTCCATGTCTTTCTGCGGCAGATAGATGCGCCCGCGGGCGTAGTCCCGGCGCACGTCCTGCCAGAAATTCGCCAGTTGCAGCGCCGAACAGGTTGCATCCGAAAGCTTGAACTTCTCCTCGTCCGCCTCGCCGCAGGCATAAAGCACCAGCCTGCCGACGGGGTTGGCCGAGTAGCGGCAGTAGGCCAGCACATCCTCCATGGTCTCGTAACGCGTGACCGACTGGTCCTGGCGAAAGGCCTTCAACAGGTCCGCAAACAGATCCTTGGGAATGGAGCAATCGTGGATGGTCTCGGCCAGCGCCACAAAGACCGGATGGCGCGTCTTGCCCTGGTAGCAGGCATCCAGCTCCCGGCCCCAAAGGTCCAGCAGCGCCAGCGCAACCGCCGGGTCACGCACCTCATCGCCCAGATCGTCCGAGATGCGGCAGTAGGCGTAGATGGCGTGAAAATGCGGACGCAGCGCCTTGGGCAGAAACCACGAGGCCACATGGAAGTTCTCGTAGTGCGACTCAGCCAGTTGCTTGCAATAGGCCTGCGCCTGATCGAGCGCGGGCGCGACCTCGGGAATGCGATAGCTTTCCGGCAGCGCCGCCCAGCCGCGCGCAATCAACTCCTCCGCTAGCTGCGCTTCCTTCTCCAGCGCCGCCGCTTTCTGGGCCGCTTCCGTTTCCCTGTCCGGTCGCACTGTTGCCTTCCTCGTCATCGCATCGCCTCAGGGCACAATGGCGGTCTTGATCTCGCTGCTCCGCTTCATCAGCTTCTCAAAGACGCGGTTGAGTTCGTAAAGGTGGGCGCGGCCGGTGATAAAGGCCTGGGCCTGGAAGCGCCCTCCCGCAATCATATCCAGCGCTCTGCGGCAGATGGCCGGCGTGTGATGGAAGGTGGAGCGCAAAGTGATATCGCTGTAGTGGATGCGATTGGTGTCAAGATTCACGTGGGTTCCCAAGGCGCATCCGCCAAAGAAGTTTACCGTGCCGCCCTTGCGCACCAATTCCACGGCTTCCTGCCACGCATCCGGCAGGCCGACGGCCTCGATGGCGATGTCCACGCCCCGGTTCTTCTCCGTAAGCGCGCGCGTCTCGCGGATAGCCTTGCGGATGCTGCTGGTTTGCACCACGTGCGCCGCGCCCAACTGCCGCGCCGCCTCCACCTGCCCATCGTACTTCACAATCGCGATCGTCTGGCAGCTGGCGAGCGCCGCCACATGTAGAATCATCAGCCCCAGTGGCCCGCCGCCGATTACTGCTACTGTATCTCCGGGGCGCGCGCCCGAATCCTCAAATCCATGCACAGCGCAGGCCAGCGGTTCGGTCAGCGCCGCGTGCTCCAGCGGCACGTCGTCCGGCACCTTGAGCGTATTCCCGGCCACGATCCGCGCGGGAATGCGGATGAACTCGGCATAGGCTCCATTGTTGAACAGCAGGTCGTCGCAAAGGTTTTCCTGGCCCCGCTCACAGAAGAAGCACTTCCCGCAGGGGGCCGAGTTCAGCGCCACCACGCGGTTGCCGGGAGCAAATCCCGCCACTCCTTCACCCGCCTCCACAACCGTCCCCGCCAGCTCGTGCCCGAAGAGCGCCGGGGGAACGATCATCCGGGCATGATATCCGCGCCGAAAAACCTTGAGGTCCGTCCCGCAGGTAAGCGCCGCGCCCACGCGAACGATCAGCTCGCCCACGGCGGCCTCGGGGATGGGAACCTCCTCAATGCGGATATCTTCGCGGCCGTGCAGGACGGCGGCCTGCATGGTGCTGCGCCCGAGAAGCGCGCTCTCGACGGTTCTGCGGCCCAGGCTGACGGCGGATTCGACCGTCCTGCGGCCTTTGACGACCACTGCGTCGACTGTGTTCAGGCCTGCTTCAACGACCGTCTCGACGGTGTCCAGGCCTCCCTCGACGACCGTCTCGACCGTCTTGCGGCCGCGGAGGATCGCGTCCTTTACCGTGCTCGCCATGGATGCAGGCTTCCTCCTACTCTCGACCGGCCCCCGGAACAGGCTCAATCATAATCTTCATTGAGCCGGCCGTGGGGTGAGAAGCGATTTCGATCGCTTCCACCGCCCGCTCCAGCGGGAAGCGGTGCGAGATCAGTTGCGTCAAATCGAATCCGTTGCGGTATCCGCCGAAGACCAGATCGGCAACCTCATCGAGGATAGCGGCCGAGGCGGAGTAGGAGCCGAGCAGGGTCTTCTCATCCATGCACACCGCACCGGGATCGAAGCTGGCTTTTTCGTGCTGGGTCTGCGCAAACAGCATCACCTTGCCGCCGGGCCGCGCCGCGTCCATCGCCGTCTGGATCAGCGCCGTGCCGCCCACGGCCAGAACCACGGCGTCCGCCCCGCGCCCATCGGTGGCCGCAAACGCTCGTTCAACCGCATTCTCCCTGCCGGCATCGATGGGGTGGTCGAGGCCGAATCCAGCGGCAATCGCGTGGCGCTGAGGATAGAGATCGGAGGTGAGCACGCGCGCCCCGGTGCGGCGCGCCAAGGCAGCCAGCATCACGCCGATCGGCCCCTGGCCGATGACCAGCACCGTCTCGTCCGCAGCCAGGTTCAGGAGCTTGACGGCCTTCAGAACCGTATTCACCGGCTCCAGAAACGCCGCCTGCTCGAAGGGCACGCCGGCGGGAATCCGTACCACGCCGCGGTTGGCCACGATCCAGTCCATCACGCGAATATACTCGGCAAAGCCGCCGCCCGAGGGCTCGAAGCCGGCCGTCGCGCCCACCTTCTTGTAAACCGGGCACTGCGCGAAGGTCTGCTTGCGGCAGTAGTAGCACTCTCCGCATGGAACGTGATGGTGGACCACCACGCGCTCACCCACCGCGAAGCCCTTCGCGCCCTGGCCCACCCGCACGATGGATCCCGCCATCTCATGGCCGAAGATGCGCGGCGCGGAGTGCGACCCGGTGTGAATCTTCTTGAGATCCGTCCCGCAGACGCCGCAAGTGGCTACCTTCACCAGCAGTTCACCCGGCCCAATGGCCGGCACGGGAACCGTCTCCAGGCGCAGATCGTCAACGCCGCGATAAACCACGGCCCGCATGGAACTGGGAATCTTCTCTTCGGCCTGGCCTTCAGCGTTTGAAGTTTGGGTAGCCATCGCGCTTTCTGATGCAGGCCCTTTCGTCGAGAAAGTTAAGAATGGATTCCTCGATGCTCTCCGCGGCCACCCTGCTATTCTCGCCCATCCGCGCCAGTGCAAGCCAGTACCAGGGCCTGAGCAGGGCAAAGAGGATGAATCGAATCAGTCTGATCTTCCCATTTGCAGAAATAAATCTATTGAAGTCAGGCAGTTGGTCCGTGTATCCGTCGCTGATTCCTTTTATGCAATAAAAAGGAATGCCGCGCATCTGCGCCAGGCGTGCAACTCCGGCGGCTTCCATATCCACCAGGCCGGCTCCGTAGGCGGCGGCAAGACGCTGCTTCTCCGCCGCGCCGGCAACCCTGGGGCTGGTGACCAGCCAGAGTTCTCCTGCGCCGGCGTCGCAACGGAAGCGCTCGCCGGTGCGGATATCGATAACCCCGGCGACGTTATGGGCAGTGCCGGGGGCGAGTTCGGGGGTCAGTGCGCCCGCCCAGCCAACGGAGAAGACCAGATCGACGGGGCCTCCTTCCTCGATAGCTGCGAAGGCACGAGCCGCAGCCTGCTGGCCGGCTCCAGCACACGCGGCGATCCATTCTTCTTCGGAGTCGCGCCGGGCCCAGAAATGCACATCGTTCCGGCTACTGTGCGGCCAGCCGCGGACCAGCGGCTTCAGTTCACCGGGCATGGCGGCGATGATGGCGACGCGGGTCATACAGAAGGCTCGATGATTTCACCCGCTCGCTGATGCACCCTGATCATCACCGGGTATTGAGAGAACAACGGAGCCTCAAAATACCCTGCTCTACCTATCGGTGACGCCAGTCTCACGATCTTCATCTTCAATCCTTCTTGGGACATTCATGCGGGACGGCGCTTTGAGGCTGGGTGGTCGGCGGGGGTTCTGTAAACGCGACGAGCAATGTCGGAACTAGGATAGCGAAGAATAACATTGCCCCTGCCACATCTTTCCACTTCATCATGAACGCATAGACCATCACAAGGGTAGGCAGTATCAGGAGTCCAACCCAGAGGCGGGTTCTACCATATTCCTTTAAGAAACGAGTAATTTGCCAAGGCCAAACAATCGCAAGAATCGCAGATACCAATCCATTAAAGATGATTCCAAAATGGTCGTTTGATTGAATTCCTTCGAACAGAAAAACGATAGAGAGAGGAAGCAATACGACGGCGATTCCGAATATGTTCCCATTCTCTCGCCACCCTTTTTTACTGAACCAGGTCATAGGTGTCTCCTCCTTTGTTATCGCGGCTGTTATTGCGGCGCGTACCCGTGCGCCCGGAACCACTCGATCGCGGCGCGCATGGCCGGGTTGACCGGCACGATGCGGAAGCCCAGCTCCTGCTGCGCGTGGGCGCTACTGGCGTACATCTTCTTGCGGCCCATGCGCACCTCTTCGAGCGTGGCCCTCGGCTCGCGCCCGCGAATGCGGCCCGTGATCCACTCCTCGAAGAACGCATAGGTAGCCGCCACGGCAAAGGGAACCTTCATGGTGGGCGACGGAATGCCGGTGATGGCCGACATCTTGTCGAGAATCTGCTTCAGGGTGAGGTTTTCGCCGCCCAGAATGTACCGCTTGCCGGGCTGACCCAGTATCAACGCAGCCGCGTGCGCGCGGGCCACCTCGGCCACATCGACGAGGTTAAGCCCGGTGTCCATGTAAGCCGGAAACCTGCCGTTAAGAAAGTCCACAAAGATGCGGCCGGTGGGCGTGGGCTTCGAGTCGTTGGGGCCGATGGGGGTGGTGGGGTTCAGAATGACGACTTGCTGGCCGGCCTCGGCCGCGGCGACGGCCTCCCGCTCGGCCAGAAACTTCGACCGCTTGTAGTGGCCCACCATGTCGCTGAGCGCGACCGGCGTGTCTTCATTGACGACCAGGCCGTCGGTGCGGAAGTGCATGGTGGCCACGCTGGAGGTGTAGACGAATCGCTTCACGCCGGCTTCGCGGGCCAGCCGCAGCAACTCGCGCGTGCCATCCACATTGGCGCGGTACATGGCCTTGGGATCGGGAATCCAGAGGCGGTAGTCGGCGGCCACGTGGACTACGGCGTCGCAACCGGCAAGCGCGGGCTGGAGCGAATCCGGGTCGCTCAGGTCGCCCACATGCGTCTCGCCGTCGATGCCCTCGAGGTTGGCCAGATTGCTGGTCTTGCGCACTAGCATGCGCAACTGAGCGCCCTCGATGGCCAGCGCCCGGGCCACGTGGCTGCCGATGAATCCCGTCGCGCCTGTAAGGAAGACTTTCATGGAAGGCCAGAGATCGGAGATCAGGGGTCAGAGATCAGTTTACGCCGCGCGCTAGGATGAGAGACTGGGGGGAACGGGGTGGTCGTGCTTTCCTAGGTCTCATAAGCGAGACTTGGGGCACCCGGCTCAAATCTCGTCATCCTTCTTGTCAAGGTCGGTTCCTAGCCCGAGCCCCTCAACCGGATCGCGATCGGCGCGTTCTGACCTGTAGGCGAAGATGATTCCGCCCAGGCCCAGAACGACAAGAACCGCGACCATCTGCCATACCAGGTCATCAAGCAGATTGGGGAACCAGGCCCCGCTGTGATGGTCGTCATACATCATCATCAACAGAAGACCAGCGCAGAGGAAGCAGGCAATCCCAAAACCACGGGAGACTTTCGCGACGATCTTCATAGCCGGAATTGTAGCAGCCGGCCAGCGCGTTGGAAGTGAGGGGGGAGCCGCCGAGGAAGAAAGTTGGCCGCCTTGCCGATGACGCCCAGGAATCGGTGATGCATCTGGCCGATTAGCTAGTCAAGCGCATCCGGATGCAGCGCAATCCCCTTCTCCCCGGCAGCCTTGCGCTCGTTGTACTTCTTCACCCAATCCTCCCAGTGCTTGCCCGCCGCGCGATCCTTGCCGCTGAACTCGACGCTGGCAATATCCGCATAGCTCACCTTGCGCTTCTCAGACGCGCGCGCAGTGAAGCACTGCAAAAAGGAATCCTCAAGGGTGGGGCCGGTTTGGCAGTTGAAGATGAAAGCCTCGATGCGCTCGCCGGACTTGAGGGTCAATGTCACATCGCCGCGATAGTCGCGGGCCTTTTCCATGGCCTGGCGCAAGTCTTCGTCATTGGCCAGCGCCGGAACCCAGCCTTCCAGATTCTCCTGCTCCGCGCCGGGAGCCAGCTCCAGCGCCTCAACCTGTTCGCGCGTGTACTTCGCCACTTCGGCGGTCATACGCTGGTCTCCTCAAGACTGGCGATCGGCTCCGCGATCTTCACCAACCGCGACGGCTCATGCGGCGCGGGCTGATCGAGCAGCTTCAGCGCGTGCCGGTCGGGATATAGCCTGAAGTTTCCGCGCGCCATGGCCAGGAAGCCCTTTACCGAACCAAAGCCGTCGATGACCGCCGTGGTCTCATAACCGCAACTGACCATGCAGTTGGCGCACTTGGGATTGCCGCTGGCCACGCCGTAGTTCTCCCAGGCGGTGGTTTCGAGCAGCTCCTTGTAACTCTCGGCGTAGCCCTCCTGGAGCAGGTAGCAGGGCTTCTGCCAGCCGAAGATGTTATAGGCCGGCATGCCCCACGGCGTGCACTCGTAATCGCGGTCGCCCATCAGGAATTCGAGAAACAGCGGCGACATATTGAACTTCCACGTGGGCTTGCGGTTGGAGAGAATGGCGCGGAAGAGCCGGCGCACGCGCGCGCGGCCCAGGAATCGATGCTGATCCGGCGCCTTGTCGTAGCTGTAGCCGGGCGAAAGCACGATGCCCTCGACGCCCATGCCCATCACTTCGTCAAAGAAGGCGCGCACGCTGTTGGGGTCGGTCCCGTCGAAGAAGGTGGCGTTGGTGGTGACGCGGAAGCCGCGCCTGACCGCCTCCTGAATGCCCTCGACGGCGATGTCGTAGCCGCCCTCGCGGCAGACGGAAAAATCGTGATGCTCGCGCTGCCCGTCGAGATGCACGGAGAAGGTCAGGTACTTCGAGGGCGTGAACTCCGGCAGGCGTCGCTTCAGTTCCAGCGCGTTGGTGCACAGGTAAACGTACTTCCTCCGCGCGACCAGGCCGTTGACGATCTCGACAATCTGGGGATGCAGCAGCGGTTCGCCGCCAGGAATGGAGACCATCGGCGCGCCGCACTCTTCCACTGCCGCAAAGCACTCCTCCGGCGTCAGTTGCTTCTTCAAGATGTGCGGCGGATACTGCACCTTGCCGCAACCGGCGCAGGCCAGGTTGCAGCGGAAGAGCGGCTCCAGCATCAGCACCAGGGGATAGCGCTTCTTGCCGGTCAGCTTCTTCTTCAGCACATAAGTTGAAACCGTCCACATCTGGGAGATAGGAACAGCCATATTTGAGTTAACCTCCAGCGCCAACCGCGGCGCGCTCCATGGCCCGCCGATAACCGGTCAAAGCCATCAGCGGAAAGTATTGTCGATACATCGTATAGGCCAGGTAAAAGACTCTGGGGAAGCCTGTACCTGTAATGATACTCTGACGGCGCTTTTCCTCGCCCTCCCACATCGACTCGTCCCAACCGCCGTCCGGCAACTGGCGGGTGAGCAGCCAGCGGACGCCCTTGGCGAGAGAATCGGAGCGGTCGTCGCCCGCGGCCAGCAGCCCAAGCAGCGCCCAGGCCGTCTGCGAGGGCGTGCTCACGCCCACGCCGCGCGTGTCCGGATCGTCGTAACTTCCGCAGGTTTCGCCCCAGCCGCCGTCGGGATTCTGGACCATGCGAATCCACTCCGCGGCCTGCTGGATCTGCGGCTCGTGATTGTCGATGCCGATGGCCTCAAGCCCGCGCAGCACCAGGAACGTGCCATAGATATAATTCACGCCCCAGCGGCCAAACCAGCTTCCGTCCTGCTCCTGCCGGCTGAAGATGAACTGGACGGCCTTCTCGACGCGCTTGTCCGCGCGCGTGTAGCCGTAAGTTGCCAGCATCTCCAGCATCCGCCCGGTAATATCCACCGTGGGCGGGTCCAGCATGGCGTTGAAATCGGCAAAGGGAATGTACTGGAAGATCATCTTGGTGTTGTCTTTGTCGAAGCTGCCCCAGCCGCCATTCCTGCACTGCATGGCAAACTCCCACTCGATGGCGCGCTGCGCCACCTTGTGCTGATAACCTTCGCGGGGATTGTCCACCTTGTTCAGCGCCAGCAGCACCTGCGCGGTGTCGTCGGTGTCGGGATAGAACTCGTTGTTGTACTCGAAGTACCAGCCGCCCGGCTCGGTCTTCGGCGCCTTCACGGCCCAGTCGCCCTTGTGGCGCACCTCTTTCGAGAGCAGCCAGTCCGCGGCCTTGATCATGCGTGGATCGCCGCGCGGCACGCCGGCCTCGCCCAGCGCGAATACCGCCTGCGCCGTGTCCCAGACCGGCGAGACGCAGGGCTGCATGCGGAAGGTCGGCTCAGGCATGGTGTCGCTGGCCGGCTCCTCGATGCCCAGCTTCTCAAACTCGTCGCGGGCGCGAATCACCTGCGGATCGTCTTCGGAGTAGCCCAGGCAGCGCAGCGCAATGATGGCATTGAGCATGGCCGGATAGATGGCGCCCAGCCCGTCGGTCATATCCATGCGCTTGAGCACCCATTTCTCCGCTCTGGCCAGCGCCAGCTTGCGCAGCGGACGGATGTGGACCGCCTCGGCAAAATGCAGCATCCTGTCGAGAAGAAGGAAAAAGTTGCGCCAGGAGATGAGCGCCTTACGGTCCATGCGCAGACGCAGTATGGCATTGGCGCGGCCGCCCACAAACAGTTCGTCGATCCCCTGCTCGGGCGGAATCTTCTTGAAGGGCTTCTTGGCGTACATGATGGCCAGGGGGACCAGAATCGACCGCGACCAGGACGAAATCTCATAGATATTGAAGTAAAACCATCTTGGAAACAGAACGATCTCCGGCGGAATGGCCGGCACCGCATCGTAGTCGTACTGGCCCAGCGCGCAAAGATACATCTTGGCGAATGTATTGCACGCCACCACGCCGCCATGGCGCAGAACCCACTCCCGGCACCTGGCCAGCCGCGGGTCTTCCGCGCCGATGCCCATCAGCTTGGCGGAAAAGTAACAACTGACCGAGAGCGAGATATTTCCCGGCCCGCCCGGATAGATGCTCCAACTGCCGTCGTCGTTCTGGTAGCGCAGCATCTCGGCGCAGGCGCGCCGCAGCCGGCCGGGGTCGCCGCTCTCGAGAAGCGTGTGCAAGAGGATGTAGTCGGCTTCCAGCTTGGAGTCGGCCTCAAGCTCCCCGCACCAGTACCCTTCAGAATGCTGCCGCGACAAAAGAAACTGCCGCGAGCGCGCGACGGCCAACTCCACATCGCTCAAGTCCGCATCCAGCCGCCCAAACCTGGGTGCCGCAATGTTGCGCGTCGCGGATTGCGTCTTTCCCTGCTGAATGCTCATGCGGTTCAAAACGCCTCAGGATGCACTACCTGATCTCTGATCTCTGAAACCTGATCTCTGATCTCTGACACCTGATCTCTGATCTCTGTGGTCACCGCGCCGGCAAGGCCTGTGCCCCGCCCGCGCTGCCGATGGCTTGCACAATCTCCGGCGGCAGCCCGAAACGAACATTTTCCGGCATTACTTCTACCTCTTCGACGGAATCGAATCCGTTTTGTCGCAGATAGTTGACCACGTCCTCCACCAGCACCTCGGGGGCCGATGCGCCGGCCGTCACCGCTACCGTCGTCACGCCAACCAGCCAGGCCGGGTCGATCGCCTGGGAGTTGTCGATAAGATAGCCGATCGTTCCCAGGTTCCGCGATACCTCGACCAATCGATTGGAGTTCGAGCTGTTGGTCGATCCTACCACCAGCACCAGCCCCGCGTCGTGAGCCACGTTGCGCACCGCAACCTGGCGGTTCTCCGTCGCGTAGCAAATGTCCTGCGAGTGAGGCCCGGC
>JBEKPA010000074.1:0-13231 GCA_049521195.1 Occallatibacter sp. | reverse complement strand
GAAGCCGTAGGGCAGAAGCTGAAGGCGCTGGGCCGCGGCCAGCAGGTCCTGTGTGTAACCCACCTGCCGCAGATTGCCGCCTTCGCCGACCAGCACTTCCTCATCGACAAGCGCGAGGCCGATGGACGGACCAAGATGCAGGTGCGCCTGCTCGACGACCGGGCGCGCATGCACGAAGTGGCGCGCATGGTCAGCGGAGCCAAGGTCACCGAAACCAGCCTCCAGCATGCCGCGCAGATGATTGCGGGGAGCCGGTAGGGGCGATTGCAAGCGCAGCGTGCGCGGGTTCAGTCGGTCTGTCAAACCGAGTTCTGGCCACCTGCGCCACGGCCTGCTAACTTGGAAGCTGAGCGCCTTTGTCCGCCGAGTGATGCCTAAGGAGACCCTGAACAAGTCCTCGTCCTGAAGCGGGCGTTCCCTCAGGGGCGAAAGCCCACGTTTGTTTCTTGCATTTGCGGCACGACTGAAGTCGTGCCCTGACACAATTCGGACTTTTTCGGAGGTTCCCTAAGGTGAACACCCATGCCCAATCCGAAGCCCGGGGCGACCCCGCGGCCCCGCTCCGGCGCATCGTTCTTACCGGCTTCATGGGCTCGGGCAAGAGTACCGTCGGCCCGCTCCTAGCCGCCCGTCTGGGCTGGAGCTTTCTCGATGTGGACGAAGCCATCGAGGCCGAAGCCGGCGCAACCATCGCCGAGCTCTTTGCCCGCCACGGAGAAGCCTCTTTCCGCGAGCGCGAGCAGGCGGCCATCGCCCGCCTGTGCGCCGGCGAGGCCCTGGTTCTGGCTCTGGGCGGAGGCGCAATCGAGCACGCAGGCACCCGCGCGCTGCTGCTCACCGCTCCCGGCACACTCCTGATTCATCTGGAGGTGGAACTGGCCACCACCCTCGCCCGATGCTGCGGCACCGAGCACACGCGGCCCATTCTCGCCGACCAGGCCAACCTGGCCAGCCGCTATGCTCGCCGCCTTCCGCTCTACCGCACCGCGCACGTCTCCATCCCCGTCGATGCGCTCACCCCAGCCGAGGCTGTGGACGCGATTCTGCTGGCCGCCCGCCTGGGGTAACCGAGAATAGGCGCAATTGTCGCCCCGCACCTTTCGTTCCATCGGTGGCTTCGAGTTACAGAAATCGAATGCCGGAATGCGCATTCCGGCCCAACCGCCGGCAAGCATGAAACTGCGGATTATTCGAAAGAATTAGCGATACTCGGATGCTTGACGTGCTATATAATCCAGTTCCTGAAACCCAGTTCCCGAGCCTTCCCCGGCGATTGAGAGGACCTGGGATTTCAAGAGGAGGTTCGCGATGGCGCTCAACGCCTATTTGATGTTGACAGGCACTAAACAGGGCACGATCAAAGGTTCCACCGCCAAGGGAAAACGATCGGACGCCATAGAAATCAGCGATTTCAGCTTCGGCATCGAATCGCCGCGCGATGAGCACTCCGGCCTGCCCACGGGCCAGCGGCAGCACAAGCCTGTAGTGATTGTCAGAGAGGTCGATGAAGCATCGCCCCTGCTCTTCCAGGCCTTGTGCACAAATGAAAGCTTCAAATCGGCTACATTGAGTTTCGCCAGGGCAAGCGCGAGCGGAAAGCCTCTCCCGATCAACACCATCGAACTGACAAACGCCAGCATCAGTGAGATCGCGCACGCGCAAAACAGTGGCGGAAAAAGGCGCGAGCGAGTTACCGTGCAGTATGACACGCTGCTAGTCAACGGATTGTCCGACGTGGTCCTCCATTCAATTTGACAGGGAACCTGGATCGGGCTGCTCCGAGTTTATGCGAATCGGCCCACCGAGTTCCAGCTTGCTATCATCGGGAAAGGCTCGCGGCAGCACACGGGCCGGGTGCTTGTGCCGAGGTATGCAATCGTCCAGATGACTCCCGTCTCCCAAGTCGCCGATCCGGCAGTGCTCACCGCACCGTCGGCTGAGAACGCCGGGCGTGGTCCGGGTTCGAGCCAGGCTCATCGACAGGGTCACCTCCACGCTCCCGAGCCCGGCGCCACGGCCACTCTGATTCACGACCTGCGCGAACTCTTCAAGGTCAAGGTTGTGGGGCTGGTGCTGGTTACCGGCTGGGGCGGCTTTTACCTGGGGTCGATGCAGTCGGGAATCTCCAGCTTCCAGGGCGGCTTGCTCGACGCGCTGCTCGGCATCGGGTTGGTCTCCGCCGGGGCCGGCGCGCTCAACGAGGCCCTGGAGCGCAAGATCGATGCGCGCATGAAGCGCACTGCCGACCGTCCGCTGGCCGCCGGCCGCTTCTCGCTGGCTCACGGCATTCTGGCCGGCCTCGGCGCTTTGGCGCTGGGCGCCGTGTGGCTGGCGCTGCGCACCAACCTGCTCACCTTGGCCCTGGCGCTGCTCACGGCCTTTACTTACGTCGCTATTTACACGCCGCTCAAGCGCTTCACCACCATGGCGACCTTCATCGGCGCGTTCCCCGGCGCCATGGGCCCCATGCTCGGCTGGACCGCCGCGCGAGGCCGCATCGAATGGCCGGCCGTGGCGCTCTTCGCCATCCTCTTCGTCTGGCAGTTCCCTCATTTCATGGCCATCGCCTGGCTCTATCGCGACGACTACGCCCGCGCCGGCATCCGCATGCTGCCCGTCGTCCAGCCCGACGGCTGGTCCACCGTGGCCGAGGCGCTCTTCTTCGCCGTGGTCATGATTCCTGTCAGCCTCACGCCCTGGCTGCTGGGTTTAGCCGGCCCGACTTATGCCGGCCTCGCCACCGCGCTGGGCCTCTTTTACCTGGCCTATACCATCCGATTCGCCCGCATCCTGCGCGCCCCCACGGAGACCGAAAGCCGCATGTTGGCGCGCGATCTGCTCAAGGTCAGCGTCCTTTATCTGCCCCTGCTCTTCACCACGCTCATGCTCTGCGCCACGGCAAAGCACTAAGGAAGCGGAACCATGATGGTCACAGCAACTCCTCAATTGAAGACTCGAACCTCCAGTACCCGCCCCGCCATCGCCGCCATCCTGGTTATCAGCGCGGCGGCCACAGTCTTCCTCTTCTGGCTTATTTACGTCCATCCCGCCGCGGCGTCCAGCGCGCAGTACGCCTTTCTGCCCGCTCTCAACGCCTTGCTCAACGGCCTCAGCGCCACCGCTCTGGCCATCGGCTACACCTTCATCCGGGCGCGCCGCATTCCGGCTCACCGCGCGGCCATGATGACGGCCTTTGGATTCTCCACTTTGTTTCTGGTCAGCTATATCCTGCACCACGCCCTGCATGGCGACGTTCGCTATCCCGCCCACGCCGCTCTGCGCTCGCTCTACCTGCCGCTCCTGGCCAGCCACATCGTGCTGGCCGTCGTGGCGCTGCCGCTGGTGCTGGTTACGTTCTTCTTCTCGCTCACCGGCCGCATCCCGCAGCACCGCAAAGTCGCGCGCTGGACATTCCCGCTCTGGCTCTACGTCTCAATCACCGGCGTCGTCACTTACATCATGCTGCGCCTGGCGCAAGGTTAGGGGCCAGAGACTAGGGAGTAGGGAATAGGGAATAGCGAACAGGAAACAGAGAGTAGAGGACCCAGACTGGGTGCCCCATCCTTTTCGCGCACTTGGCGAAAAGGGTGGGATACCTCGAACCTCAACCGTCCCAAGTTCAGAGGATCGAAGATGCCCGCAAGCAACGCAAATCCAACGCAGGCCAACGACGGCACCCGCCAACTGCTGCAATGGGGCGCGTCGATCCTGGGCGCGGGCCTTTTGTCTGGCCTGCTGCTGCTGACCGTGCTGGGCGGTTTTTCGCCCACCGGCGCCAGCACCAACGCCGGCTGGTTCGCCCTCATCGTCGCCCTGATGTGCATTCCTTTCGGCGGTTTGCTGCTGGCCCTCGGCGCAGCCAAATGGCTCCGCAACCGGGCGCTTTCCCGCAGCAGGTGATCGTCTGCTATTCTTTTCAATTACTGGAGAGCAAGAACATGGCAAAGAGCGTTAACAAGGTCATTCTTTTAGGCAATGTGGGCAAGGACCCCGAAATCCGTTCCACCGCCGGCGGCGCCATCGTCGCCAATCTCACCCTGGCGACCAGCGACCGGTTTCAGGATGCGCAGGGCAACTGGCAGGACCGCACCGAGTGGCACACGCTGGTCGCCTTCAAGCGCACCGCGGAGATCATTCGCGATTACGTGAAGAAGGGCTCCAAGCTGTACGTCGAGGGCAAGCTCCAGACACGCAGTTGGGACGACAAGGAGTCCGGCCAGAAGCGTTACAAGACCGAGGTCGTGGTCTTCGACCTCTCGCTGCTCTCCGCCCGAGACGAGGGCGCAAGCGGCGGCGCGGGCGGCTACAGCCGGGCAGCGGGTTCTGCAAGCTCAGCCAGTTCGTCGGCCAGCTTCGACCAGCGGCCTCCGGCGGCGGCCGGCGCCCCGGACGACTACGTCCAATCCGCCGAAATCTCCGACGACGATATTCCGTTTTAAGAACAGGGGTCAGAGATCAGGGATCAGCGGTCAACAAACTGGCGGTCGGTGTGGTGTGGCGAGCGAGCTTGCAAGGCGAAAATGCATTGAGGCCGAATCCGAATGGGATTCCTTGCCGGCCCTGATCTCTGATCTCTGATCCCTGACCCCTGATCCTCACTCCGTCTTCATCAGCGTCGCAATCAGCGTATCCCGGTGCCCGTTGGCCATCGCATCGGCGTTGCCGAGCACGCGCATCCAGGCGAAGACCGCTGCCCCGGCCAGCGCCACAAAAACCGGAACGGCCAGCCACAGGTTCTGCAAGAACCAGCACACCGCGAAGACCGCCGCGCCCACGCCGATCACTCCCAACTGCACCAGCAGGCTGAGCAGCGCGTTGGCCTGCGATCCGCGCTGCCGCGCAATCCGCCCCGGATTGATGCGATAGGGCATGGTGAGCGAAAAGACGTTGCCGGCGGCCAGGTTCGAAGGCAGTGCAAAGAGCAGCCAGGCCGCGGTGGCCGCTATCACCGCGCTGCCGGGAACGCCTAGGCGCAGGCTGGTCAGAACGCCGGCCAGCAAGGCCACCAGCAGGAACAACAAGGAATGGAACAGGTTCTTGGCCAGCATCGCCTTTCGGATGGGCGTGGGTGAAAGAAAGTACACCTGAATCCCCGCTCCCTCGGTGCCCAGGTTGTTATAGAACAACTGCGTGAACCCCAGGAGCGCGTAGAGCACGGCAATCGGCACCGCCATCGGGAAGCCGCGTCCCTGGGAACCGCCCCCCCTGAGGAATGCGACCGAGAAGATAACCCCCATCAGGAGCGGCGCTCCCACCGCATAGAGCAGCGGCAAGCTGCGCACCAGGGTGCGCAGTTCCTTTTCCATCACCGCGGCGATGGGGCCGGAGCCATCCAGCCACCATCCGCCCTTGCGCCGCTGCGCCGCCTTTCTCCGGCTGGGCGCCGAGCCCAGGTTTTCTCCGCGATACTCGGATCGGAGCCGCCCCGCCAGCACGCCCCCGGCAGCCAGCAAATAGATCCCCAGCGCCCCCAGCGATCCCATTGCCGCTCCCGGCCGCTGACCGGCCGCCTTCCCCAGCGCACCGGCGGCCAGCCCCGGAGGCAGCCACTGTTGCACCTGATCGACGGTCTGCAGCCACGGCCCATACCGGGCTTTGAATTCGGCCTTCGACCGCTGGTACTCCCGCGCCTGCGCCAAAGCCTGCTCTCGCGTGGCATTTCTGGGCAGCCTGCTTCTGTGGTGAAGCGCCGGATTCAGCAGTTGCAGGCTCAGCATCGCCACCATGAACACCGCGCCCACAATCTCTCGCGTCTTGCGCTGCGCCAGCCAGCGATCGATCCAGGCAAAGATGGCCCTGGTCAGCAGAATGTTGAAGGCCGCAAAGACCGCCAGCCCCAGCGCCGTCCAGGCAAACAGCTCCGGCCGCGCTATGGTGATGCCAACCCAGAGGCCAATGCAGCACAGCACGCCCAGAATCGTCGAGGAATCCGCCAGCCCAAAGACCAGGTACAGCAGCAAATACGACCCGAAGCGCACCGGAAAGCGCAACAGAATGCCCAGATCGAACTGCTCCTGAAACGAAGCCATCATGACCGGAATCATCTGCCAGAGTAAGAAGATCCCCCAAAACAGCAACGGCAAGAACTGCCAGCTTCCCTTGGAAGCCAGCAGGCAGGCCGCCGCCCCAACGCCCAAGCCCAGCGCCAGCCCCAGGATGGCATAGACGACGTATGCGACGGTGCGCGCGCCCAGCTCGAACGCGCCCAGCTTGGAGCGCAGGCCGTTCCTGAACATCTGCCAGCGCAACGCGGCCATGGCCGCGTACTGCGCCCGCGCCTGCGCGCCCAGCATTCCCCCGCTCATGCCGGCCCCATTCATGCCAGCCTCGTTTCTGTATTCGTGTAATGTCTGGGTGCCCCATCCTTGCGATCCGCCGCGGCGAATTTTTGCCGCAAGGGTGGGATAGCAAAACACCCGCTCCAGGAACTGTGAATTGGCATCACGCCAGCCATGACAGCTCCTGCGCCGGCTCCTGCTGGCCGCCCGCTCCCACAATCGACAGAAAAATCTCTTCCAGCGTCAGCCGCTGCTCCCGCTCAACTCCCGGCAGCGTGCTGGCCACACCCGCCCGCAGCGCCTCGATCGATCCGTTGGCCACCAGCCGCCCTTGCGAAATGATAGCCACATGGCTGCACAGCCGCTCCACAATCTCCAGCACGTGGGTGGTCAGGAAGATCGTCGCCCCGCGGTTGATCATTCCTTGCAGCATGGCCTTCAACATGCCGGCGGCAATCGCGTCCACGCCCTCGAACGGCTCATCGAGAAACAGCACCTTGGGCCCGTGAATCACCGCCGCGGCCATGGCCAGCTTCTTCTGCATTCCGTGCGAGAAGTCGGTCACCAGCTTGCGGGTTTCGCTGGCCAGTTGCATAAAGTCGAGCAGCTCTTCGGTGCGGCGGTTGGTGGTCGCACGATCGAGGCCGTACATGCGCCCCACAAAGCGCAGGTACTCGGGCGCGGTCAGCCGTCCCATCAGCGCCATCCCCTCCGGCACCACGCCGATCTGGCGTTTCAGGTCGAGCGCCTCGGCCCCGAACGGCTGGCCCAGTATCTCGATAGTCCCCGCGCTCGGCTCCAGCAGCCCGGTCAGCATCTTGATAGTGGTGGACTTGCCCGCCCCGTTCGGCCCCAGAAAGCCGAAGAACTGCCCCGTAGCCACGCTCAGCGTGACATCGTCCACGGCGGTCAGCGCGCCGAAGCGCCGCGTGAGCCCGTGGGTCTGAATCGCCGCATTTTCCATGTGGGGCAAGAATAGCAAGGTTGGCTTGCAGGAACAAAACCGAGGTTTGGCTGCGCGGCGGGCCGGTCTCCGAATAGGCGGCCATCCTCCCGGAACTCGGAACCGCAGGTGGCAGTCAGTCTGGAAACACGCATTGGGTTGTTCGCGACAGTTGACAGCCGAATTCCTGAATACTGGCCGACTTGCAAGGAGTAATATGTGTTGGCTGAAGCTTTTGGGTTTTCCCAGATCTCAAGATCGAGACCTGGGCCGCCCGCCCCTTGAAGAGTACCATGAAGAAAATATCGTCAGGTGCCTCTGGGGAAAGACATGCCAAAGCTCGCCCGTTACGTTCAGCCGATTCACTTCGAGGATTTTTCCGGCGCACAGTTCGAGCGCCTTGTGTTTGCCTACCACTGGCGGAGCGAGAAATGGCGATCGTTGGAATGGTATGGTCAGACGGGGAGCGACCTCGGACGCGACATCTGGGGTGTTCGTGAGAACGGGGAGTCTGTCTGCATTCAATGCGTCAATCGCAAGAATTTGAAATTTGCCAAAGCTGAAAAAGACATTGCAAAGGTACTGAACGCGGATAACGGCATTCCGCATACCTTTCGTATCGTCGCAGTTTCCAACCTTTCCGCGCGTCTACGTGACAAGATCAAGAGCCATGTCTTATCGCTTGGTGTGAAGGTATCCGACAACTGGTCAGGTCCGGAATTTGAAGAGTTCCTACGTGATGGTGCCGAATCTCTTCTAAAGAGATTTGTCGGAGGGGAAGAGTTTCCTGACACGCCAGCGGACTTGAAGAGCATTACCGAAGCCGGAATTCCGCCAGCTCTTCGCACACCCAGCCTTGTATTTGTTTTTGGTGTGCCGCTGGGAGATAACGATTCTGCGTCATGGATGATGACTTTACCTCACTTCGGGCCTCGTACCGCGCATAGCTGCAAAATCAATTTTTATGACGAAGACCGCATCAACATCCAACATCAATGGTTGGTCGCACATCCTAATTCTCCTTATCCTCCTCCGGAGCTAACGGGCGAATCCCGAAAGCAGGTTTATGTAGCCGAGGCTAGCCCGGAGGGATCATCGGGCGGATTCCAATGGAATCCCCTTAACCCAGATAGTCAGCACTACACCATCAACATTGATTGTCGAGATGGTGTATTCACGGAGAAATGGGAAATAGTGCGCGTAGGCGGCGTTCTTCGTTCAAGGGTCACGATTGAACGCGGCGCTAATTGGATTACAAAGAATCCCAACCAAGACCCAATCGTATTCAAACTTGAAGACCCGGAATTTGTCAGCACACCATTGGCTACCGAAGTTCCAAAGGCCAGACCAGGGAAGGTTGTTCATCCTGGCTGGAAGCCCAATCATAGATTCGAGATTCCAGCGGCGATTCTTGACCCCAACGGTAACCTACAAATTATGTCCGGGATCAAGTTGCCAGACGGAAGTACGCTGACTGATATTGGATGTTGGAATATCCTTACGAGGCATTTTGGAGATAGTCCAGATGAAGCTACGACTCAAACGCCTCCAGCTTCTTCACAAATACTGGAGCGTCTTGAGGTTAGGGGTCCCATAGAACAGACATGGAATGGCGGCAACTCTACCGCATACTGGCTTGAAGTAACCAACAAGAGCACCGCTAAAACGATCCGAAACGTTAGGGCAGAGGTGGTCAAAATTGAACCACCCCAAACCCATCTCAATTGGCCGGTGCCGCTGGTCGTCAAGCATAGCCAGGGAAAGCCAGTTCGCGATAGCACGTCCCTCAACGCTGGTCAGCCCGGAGGTTTTGATCTCGTTTCGGCGCATAAAGGAGGTCCGATAAGCGTTCTTCACACGGTCCCCGACATCAACAGTACTCTCCACCAGGGAAATGTATTCAGGTTGACTGTGACGGTCACAGGAGAAGATGCATCTCCTGCGACGAAGCAATTTGACGTTTGGCAAGATGCTGAGGGATTTCTTCGATGCACACCGGCCTAAGCGGTGGTGCCCTGTCACGACACGGGCAAAGTCGCCAACTGGATTATTAATGAAAAACGCCGATGTCGGCTGGAGAGTTTCTGGATTTCCGCCCAATCAGCTTAGCACGTACTGAACGCCCCAACTGCACTTAACAAACTCCGATTCTCTGTGGCCCGCGTGAATGACGAACAACTTGGAAGCTGCCCACACTCTCCGGCTGGCAGGTTCTATCCTTCGCTTGCTTCTTCTTCCTCCGCCTCGCCCAGCGGATCGTTGTCGCGGTCCGTCACCTCGGCCAGCGCGGCCAGCCGAGCCGCAAGTTCCGACTTCCAGCATCCCTCCGGAGCGCGCCAGCTCCAGTTGCCCCCGGCGACCGCGGGGGTATTCATGCGCGCCTCCGAGCCAAGCTCAAGCAGGTCCTGCGCCGGAACCATGGCCACCTGCGCCACGCTGGCCTCCACAGCGCGGATCAGCGGCCAGACGGGGCGCTTGCCAACCGGCCCCGCGTAGGCCTCGACAGCGCCGCGCTCCACCTTGCCGGCCGCATCCCACCAGCCTTGCGTGGTGTCGTTGTCGTGCGTGCCGGTATAGGCCACGGTATCCGGCGTGAAGCGGTGGGGCAGATGAATGTGCGCGCCCTTGCTGTTGAAGCCGAACTGCAAGACCTTCATCCCCGGCAATCCCAGCTCCAGCCGCAGCGCGTCCACCGCCGGGGTAATCATGCCCAGGTCCTCGGCAATGAGGGGCAGCGGCCCCAGCGCGGCTTCCAGCGCCCTAAAGAGCTTGAGCCCCGGCGCCTTCACCCACTCGCCCTTGACCGCCGTCTCCTCCTCGGCCGGAATGGCCCAATAAGACTCGAAGCCGCGGAAGTGGTCCAGCCGGACCATGTCATAGAGCGCGCAAGCGCGGCGAATCCGCTCGATCCACCAGGCAAAACCCCGCTCGGCCAGCACCTGCCAGCGATACAGCGGATTGCCCCAGCGCTGCCCGGTGGGCGAAAAGTAGTCGGGCGGCACGCCGGCGATGCGGATGGGCTTCAGGTCGTCATCGAGCTCGAAAAGCTCCGGGTGAACCCACACGTCGGCCGAATCCATATTGACGAAGATGGCCACGTCGCCCAGGATGCGTATCGCGCTGAGCGCCGCGGCCTCCCGCAGGTTCTTCCATTGCACGGAAAACGCAAACTGCAGCACGCGCTCCCGGTCGAGCGCCCGCCCATGCTCCGCGGCTGCCTGGGCGAGGGCCTCCGTCTGGCGGCGGCGCAGCGGCTTGGGCCAGACCGCCCACGCGCCGGTATGGAATTGGCGGCGCAGCACGGCATAGAGGGCGTAGTCGTTGAGCCAGGCGGCCTCGGCGCGGCAAAACTCCTCGAAGCGGCGCCGCTGCCTGGCCAGCTTCGGGTCGCGCGGCCCGCGATCCAGAAAGTTCCCCGCCGCCTCATGGAGCAGCGGCAGCTTCCGCTCTTCGACCTCGTTGAAGTCCACGTTGCCGCTTTGCCCGGCCAGGCCGCCGATGCGCTCCCCTGCGATCCAGCCCCAGTCGGCGAGGAATTCCAGGCTGATGAGAGAGGGATTGCCCGCAAAGGCCGACGAAGCCGCATAGGGCGAGTTCCCATATCCCGTCGGGCCGAGCGGCAGAACCTGCCAGACGTGCTGTTTAGCCGCGGCCAGAAAGGCCACAAACTCGTAAGCGGCAGGCCCCAGGTCGCCGATGCCTCCATAGGACGGCAGGGAAGTGATGTGCAGCAGAACTCCGGACGAGCGTTGAAACTCCATGGCTTCATTATCTCCGCCGCCGCCGCGGAATGCCGGAACCCGGCCCGCATGAGCAATAACGGCCCGAATCCTCAAGCGGCTGCGAGCCTCTCTTGCGGTCTTGTGCGGATTCCCGGCCGGCTTACGTGCCCGGCATTCCCGGCTCCTGCGCCTTGGCGCTCAACCGGATGCGGTTATTCTTCTTGTACCTGTCCATGACGCTGCTGAGGAATACGCTGAAGGCGTTCGAGCGGCGCTGTTCCAGGAGCTGTTCTCGGGCCTGGTCAAGGTTCCTGGCAATCTCGTCCGCGGTGGGCTCCTGCTTGTCCACTAGTTTGGCCACCACGCCGGTCCGCCCGGCGTCGATGGGTCCGCTGATCTGGCCCGCGGCAAGGTCGAAGAGCTGCGGAGCGACCCGCGCCACCTGGCCCAGGTCGGGCACCTGGCTCGAGGCGCTCACCAGGTCGCTGGCCTTCAGCGTCGCGCCTTCTTCCTTGGCGGCCTTGGCTAAGTCGTTTTCAACTTTGGCCTTGTCCGCCAACTGCTTGGTCTTCAGGCTGAGCAGCGCAGGCAGCACCTGCTCGCGGTAGTCTTCGAGAACGTGGCTCTTCCAATCCTCGAAGTTCGGCGCGTGGGCCGCGACGATTCCCGTAACCTGGAAGATCGCGTAGCCCTCGCCGGTCGGCGCCGCTTGCGGCGGATCGCCCTGCTTGGACTCGAAGGCCTTGGCGACCACCAGCGATCCGTTGGGCAGCGCGGCAATCGCGCCCTGGCTGGTCACCGGCGGCGTGGTCGCCAGCTCCAGGTGATGGGCCGCGGCGGTCTTCTCCAGTCCGTTCTTGGTGGCCTCCTTGGTCAGAGCCTGCGCGTAATCCTCCTCGGCCTGCGCCGTCTTCTGGCGAATCAGCGTGGCCTGAATGGCGGGCTGCACATCGCTCAGCGGTTCGGAGTGCGCCGCCTGGCGCTCTTCCACCTGCACAATGTGGTAGCCAAACCGGGTCTTCACAATCTTGGTCTCGCCGATCTTCTGCGCGAAGATGGCGTCATCAAATTCCGGCACCATGGCGCCGCGCTTGGCAAAGCCCAGTTCGCCGCCCGAGTCCTTGCTGCCGGGGTCGTCGGAGTACTGCTTGGCCAGTTCGGCAAAGTTCGCGCCGCCCTGGATCTGCTTCAGAATTCCCTCAGCCTTGGCCTTGGCCGCCGCGTCGGTCGTGGCGTCAGCGCCGCCTGCCGCTTGAATGAGGATGTGCCGCGACCGCGCCTGTTCCGGAACCGAATAATCGGCTTGGTGCGCGTCGAAGTACTTCTGAATCTCCTGCTGGCTGGGCTGCGGAACCCCTCCCGGAAGCTGGTTGGACGTAAAGGCAAAGTAGGTGATCCGGCGCTCTTCCGGCACTGCCGATGCGTAGCGCGCGGCGTTGGTCTTGAAAAACTTCTCGAGCTGGCTGTCGGGGGGATTGATCTGCCTGCTCAGATCGTCCGCTGAGATCACCGCGTAGTCGAACCTGATCTTGATGTTGCTCTTGCGATACTCGTCGCGAACTTCCTGGTCGCTCACCGTCACCCCGGCCGTGATCAGCGCCTCGAGCCGGCGGAGGACGATATTGTTCTTCAGGTCCTCATCGAACTCCGTCACCGGGAGATTGAAGCGTTTCTTGATGAGGGCGGCGTATTGTTCGTCACCGATGAACTGGCCGTTGGGGAAGAGAACCTGGCCGGGGGGGCCGGTTTGCAGGTACTGGCACACATCGTCGCTGGTGGCGTGAATGCCCAGCCTTTCCGCCTCTGCCAGCAAAACCTGCTGGCCCACCAGTTGCTGGCCGATGCGCTGCTCAAACAGGCCCAGAATCATAGGGCTGTCGGGGTAGCGCTGCTGCTGCAACTGCTGGCGGGCCAGCTTTTCCACCCGCTCCTGGCTCACCACCTCGCCCAATGCGAACAGGCGGCTGTACCAGTGGGGGTAAACAACGGCATAGGTGTCGGCGGACCTGGAAGCCCCGCCGAGAGGGCCGGGAATCAGGTACACCGCCGCCGCGGCCAGCGGAATGATCAGGAAGAAGGCGCAAAGCCCAGCTATCCCGATAAGCAGGTAAGGCAAATCGGGCCTGAGCTTCGCATTCGCAGGCTCAGCGCTTCCGGCCTCGTGAGGTGTGGCCAGCGCCTTTGAGAACTCCGCGATCTTCACCCAGTAGGCGAGCCAGCAGACCACGCATGCACCCGCCAGGACGCCCCGAATCAGAGTCTGCAAGACCCCGGCGCCGGCAATCGCT
>JBEKPA010000073.1:0-13282 GCA_049521195.1 Occallatibacter sp. | reverse complement strand
GGGATCAGGACACGCCCGCCGATTCGACGCGGGTCCTCGAACAAGCGCGCGGTGATAGCCCCGAATATGCAGCCTCCGATGTGCGCCACGTACGCAACCCCGCCCGTCTGCTCATCCGCCACGGAACCGGCGTCGACGAGCTGGGTGAGAAACCAGAATCCGATCAGGAGGGCGGCCGGGACGAAGGTGGTGCGAACAAAAATGAAGATGATCAAAATAGAGCGAATGCGGTCGCGAGGATAGGTGACCAGAAACGCGCCCATGACTGCGGCAATTGCCCCGCTCGCGCCCAGGCCGGGGATCGTGGAATGGGGGTCGGCCACGACCTGGGCGATCATCGCCACCAGCCCACCGGCAAGGTAGAAAGCAAGGTACCGCCAGCGGCCCATCGCGTCTTCGATCTCCGGGCCAAAGGCCCATAAGAAGATCATGTTCCCGATGATGTGCGATCAACTGCCGTGCAGGAACATCGAGGTAATCAACGTAATCCAGCTATGGCCGGAGACAATCTGGGCGGGAATCGCGGACCACGTGTTCACGAACGGATCGCCGCCCATCAGTTCCAACAGGAACACAAGGCCGTTCACGACAACGATCAGGGCCGTGACAAACGGAATGCGCGATGGACGCCGGGACGCATCGCCTAATGGGATCAAGCCTCCCATTCCGTCTTCCTCCTGCTGCCTATAAATGCTCAGAACTTTCCAGATTCTAGCACTGCGGGTTCTAAAAAAAGGAACGCAAGATGCGCGCCTGAAGCAAAAGGGAAAGTCAGGAGTATTCGCCCGAAAATTGGCTCCAGAGAATGGATTTCACATATCAGTAAAACGCTGCAATGCTATCGGCGCGCTCCTGCCTGTCGGGAGGGAGGAAACAGGCGCTCCTGCCACGTGGCAGGAGCCTCATGCAGGGCGGGTAGGCGGGCAGGAATGCAAAGAAAATGCGGAGCCTGTTGGGCAGGCTCCGCGGGAAGACAACTGGTTGGAATTACGCCGCTTTGCTCTCTTTTACAGTCTTTGCTGGTGGCTTCCGCTTGGCCTCCTTTGTGGCCTTCGCCTTGTCCTTCGCTGCAAACTCCTGGCTGACCTTGGCGGTGATGGCCGCCACATCGACCTTGTAGAAGTCGGCGGCCTCGCGGAGCGCCTTGCCGGTTTCGTTCGGCGAATGCGCCGTTTGCAGAATGGCCACTTCGACCAAAAGGCGTCCGAGGGTGCTTTCGTCGGACTTTTGAAGGAAAGCCGCAAGCAGTTTGGCCGGGGCATCGGCGGCGTTGTTCGGTTTGCCGAGGCTGTGCTGGCGCAAGACGATGGCCAGACGGCGCTCGTCCAAGACGGCGGCGAGTCGCTCGACCACAAACAGCAGGTCGCGCTTCATCAGGCGAACGGGGACCGCTTCGCCGATGGCGCTCAGGACGCGCAAGCCCGTGACCTGGGCTATGGCCTCCTCGCGGCGGCGCTTCTCCTGTTCGGCTTTGACGGATGCATCGGTAGCGGGCTTCGGTCTATGCTGTGGCGCTGTAGACCAATGGCAAACTCGCCGCCGCTGGAGGCACCGAGGTCCGAGTATGCGATTGCGACAGGCCCGCCCCGGAAACGCAATCTTGCGGCATCGACAATCGTCCCTTGTTACCAGTTGAAAGTTCAGCCGAACGCTGTAAAATCAACTTGAATATCGCGTCCAGTCCGAACCAAACAGCCTTGCTCATAATGTCACCGCTGGACCTACATCGTCCAATTTATCGCCAACGGACCCATTGCAACTGCGCCTTATGAAAGTGCGAGATGTACGGCCCTCTATGCTGCGACCGCAACCTGCACGTCATCCTAGGCCAAGTTTGAGGACCGTTGTATACCAGAGGTTCCACCATTTTGCTAAGCATGATGCGCGATAGTGTCCTGCAACCAACTTGCTCCGCACTCATCGATCAGAATTCCCACGCAACGATGCGCCTTGCATCGATCTCCTGCCAGCTTTGAATGATGTCCGCGAGGGCAGCAAGCGGCATGTTATGCAGCGCTTAAAAGATTTGACCTCATAGTGCTCGTAGCCCTACTGAGCCGGTTACAGTCTCAGGCTCCCGCTCTTCGCGCGCTTCACCCGCACTGCGGACGCCCATCTCGAGGAGTACTCGGCGGATGGCAGAGAGCAGCGCTTCGATGTCGGCAGTGGTGATTCGTCCGATGGTTCCGATTCGGAAGCAGGGTTCGTAAGACAACTTACCAGGATAAATTGCGAAGCCGAGGGTCCAAAGCCTTTCATAGAAATCTGCGAATTGGAAGGCCGGGTTGGTAGGGTACCGAAACGAAGTAATGATGAAACTTTGGTCCTCGTCCGCGAGATAGATCTCGAAGCCCATGGCCTTCATGCCGCGGCAGAGGGCAACGTGGTTTTGACGGTAGCGTTCTCCTCGTACGCTTACTCCGCCCTCTTCTTCAAGTTCATTCAGAGCCTGTTCAAAGGCTAGAATGGTGTGAATCGGCGGTGTGAACCGGAAATGACCATCCGCTTCCATGCTGGCCCATTGATCGTAGAGATCGAGGCTCAGCGTCCGCGCATTGCCCTTTGCCGAATCCAAAGCGCGACGGTTGGCAAGGACAAACCCAAACCCCGGCACTCCCTCGATACACTTATTCGCGGAAGAAACCAGAAAACCGATATGCGAACCCACCATATCGATGGGAACGGCACCGAAGCTGCTCATCGCATCGACAATGTAGACAGCGCCTGCGGCATGTACTACATGGCCGATTTCTTCCGCTTGGTTCAACATGCCGCTGGTCGTTTCGCAGTGCACCACGGCGACGTGAGTAATTCCGGAAGCCGACGCCAGATGTTCAGCGACAAGTTCGGCAGTGAATTTCTTGTTCTCCTGGACTTCAAAGACGTCCAATGCGATGCCGTGAACACGTGCTGTCTGAGCAATGCGCCGCCCGTAGGCGCCGTTGACCAGCACCAGCAATTTTCCTTCGCGTGGAATCGCCGATGAGATCACTGATTCGACGACAAACGTTCCGCTGCCCTGCATCAGAATGCATTCGTATTCCTCGCGTGGATAAGGGCCCAGATCGAGCAAGCGCCCACGAACATTGTGAACCGTGGCCAGAAACTCGCTGTCCAGTGATCCAAGATCCCGGAGCATGGCCCCCTTGACCGTAGCGCTTGTGGTCAGGGGGCCGGGGCTAAAGAGCAACCTATCTTTGTTAATTGCTCCCATTCTCATTTTCCTCTTCATCGCCATCGCCGTAGTTGCCATCGCCGTAATTGATGGGAGGCTGCGGAGTCATTGCTACGGCTTTCTCCGGCGCCGTGTAGACTTTTTGCCCACCAAGGTAAGTTGCCTCAAGAAGAATATCCTTGATGGTGTCGGGCGGAACCGCACGCGGATCCTTCTGGAGAATTACAAAATCCGCCAGCTTGCCGGGAGTAATAGAACCTTTATTGTTCTCCTCGAATGTGGCGTAGGCTCCGTCAAGCGTCCACACCTTGATGGCCTCTTCGACACCAATCTTCTGTTCCGCGCCGGTCGGGACGCCCTGCTGGCTCTTGCGGGTAACCATGTCCTGAATCCTCAGCAAGGGATAGGCTGCGGAGATTGGCGAGTCAGAATGGCCGGCCACATGAATGCCCATGTCGATCGCGGTGCGATAGGCGTGCATCATCGAAAGGCGCTCTGGCCCATAGGAGGCAAGGATATTCCCGTACTCCCACATATAGGAATGAAACACCAGGATCACGCCATCCTTCTTGGCCCGATCCAGCAACGCCTGATTCATGACGCTCGCGTGCTCGATTCGCCACCGGGCATCGGGACGGGGATTCTTCGCCTCCGCGCGTTCGATTGCCGTGAGCATCATGTCGATCTCTCGATCGCCGTTGGAGTGAGTCGCAACCTGCCATCCGGCGTCCCACCACTTCTGAACGTCCTCATCCAGCTTCTCCTGACTGCGAGCGGGCTGAATTCCAAAATAGCCGGGCCGGTCGGAGTAGGCCTGGCTGAGCCATGCGGTCCGCCCGCTCAGCGAGTTGCCCTGAAAGTTCTTGAGAGAGGAAATGCGAAGGCGATCGTCGCCGAAGCCCCGTTGAATGCCCGCCGCCTGGAGATCGTCGAATGAGCCCACGCCGAACATGAAACCAACGCGCACCGGATTTCCCTGATCGCGCAACTCCTGCATCAAGCGGAACGAGGACGGGCTCCCGCCGGCGATGCCCACGCTGGTGATGCCTCGCGCGGAGTATTGCTTAAAGCAGTTCAGGTAGCCTTTAATCTCGTCGTCGTGCGGGATGCTCATTCTGTCGTTCGGTCCCGCATCGCGCCGGTCGCCGGCTTCGCCCCGTTGTGCGCGGCCCTCGCCGCGCTGGCCACGGCCTTCGCTCGGCTGATCGGAGGTTGCGACTTTGTCACTTGAGCCGGCGAGTTGCTGCTCGCGGCGTCCTCTCGAAAGCATGCCGCGCCCACTCTCGCGGAGCACGCCGTTGGGCGTTCCATCGGGATCGCGATCGAGCGCACCACCCGGAGGGTCAGGCGTTTCTTTGGTGACGCCGGCGGCTTCAAGCATGAAGCTGTTCACCACTGTGATGTGACCCGACCCGTGCGTGATGGACACCGGCTGGGTGGTGGAGACCAGGTCGAGATCATGACGGTTGGGGTGGCGGCCCAACGTGACATCGTTGTATCCATATCCGTTGATCAGCTTTCCCGGAGGAGTAATCGCGGCCTTCTTTTTCAAGGCAGCGACAAGATCGTCGATCGTCTTGACGCGATCGGCGCCCAGCCACACCCTGTAATACTGCGAGTTCTCGTCGAAGATCGCCTGCGGATGCAGGTGCGCATCGTTGAATCCCGGAGTTACCGTCATGCCCTTCAGGTCGATCATCGTGGTCGAGGCCGTCTTGAGCTTGAGGATCTCCGCGTTCGTTCCCACCGCGGTGAATCGGCCGTTGTCGATGGCGAAGGCCTGCGCGGAAGGGTGCGCCGCATCGACGGTGATGACTTTGGCGTTGATGAAAATCGTTTGGGTGGCGTGCGCAAGGTTCGCGAAGCACGCGGCGCTCGCCAGCAGTGCAAGCATTAAACAGAGTCGTTTTGTCATCTGCATCTCCATTTTCCGGTGAGCAGGATTCCACGGCGCGGCCGCGGAATCCTGCCTGGGGTTAGAACGTGAAACGCGCACTGATCTGAATGTTTCGCGGTGTGTTGCTTTGGCTCATAGAAGCGAAGGATCCGAAGGTTGCGGAGGCGTAGCTGGTGGTCGGGCCTGAGAAGATTACATTGTTGAGAGCGTTGAAGGCCTCCGCGCGGAAGGTGGCGACGTAGCGCTCTGAAATACGCGTATCCTTCTCCACCATGGCATCAAGGTTCCACGAATAGGGACTGTTGATGTCCGCCAAATGGCGGCTCGCGTTGCCGAAGGTGTAGCTGGGCGGCTGCGCAAAGGCGAGAGGGTTGAAGTATTCACCGCCGGCTTTGAGCTGCTCACCGCCAGGCGCCTTATCCGAGATGCCGGTCGTATTGGGCCGGTAGCTTCCTCCGTTGTAGGAATGGGAGTTGTTGGTGGCGCTCACCGTTAACGGCCGGCCTGAATCGAAGGAGTAGATTCCGCTGACCGCCCAGCCGCCCACAAACCTTGCGGCAATGCCGCGATTGAGAAGCGGCTTTTGGTAGCCGAAGGGCAATTCGTAGCGCGTGCTCCAGCGCACTACGTGGGTCTCGTCCTGGTCGGAACGGGACTTGTCGCAGCGCGGGCAATAGTAATCCTGGAATCCCGTGTAAGTCCCCGCCACGCTGGTCATCTCGCCGACGTTGTCGAGGGCTTTGCTGAAGGTGTAGCCAAAGAGCTCGGAGAGCCCCTGCTTGGCGCGATGTTCGACCGTCAACTGCCCGGCATTGTAAGTGGAGTGGCCCACGCCCGAGTTAAGCTGCTCCAAACCGGTGAACTGCGGGAATGGACGAAGCAGTTGTTCGTAGGCGACCGTAGACAGGCTGAGCGTAGAGGTTGGGTCGGTGATGACGCCGGCGAAGGGGTTGCTGACGTTGGCGAGTAATGCCGAACCCTGAGCCAGATCGGAGTCGGGAATCTGGTTCATATAGAGGGGCTGCATCAGGTGCACGCCTTGGTTGCCGGCGTAAGCCGCGGCGACGACAAAACTGGCGGGCAGCAAACGTTGAACGTCGAGCGAGTAATTGAGCTGATAGGCAATATTCTGATTGCGCCCTGGGCCGGCGATGCTTTGTCCGAGATCGATACCCAGGCCGGCGGCGTTCCCATAAGGAGTGGGAAGGCCCGAGGGAAAGGGGCTGGCTAGGCTGTAACCGACGACGGGCATTGCGCCGTTGGACTGCGCGTCGATAGAGGTTGAAGTTCTGATTGCTCCGTCGGCGTTGGGAAATTGCTGCCAGGCCGCGGCCGGATGGAAAAAGATGCCGAGGCCGGTGTGAACGATGGTCTTCTTGTTGAGTTGATAAGCGAGACCAAGGCGCGGCGAGAAGTGCACCTTCTCGGGAAGTTGCAGCTCTCTGCTGGTACCGTTCAGGCCCGGAATACCCACGCCGCCCACCAGAGTCGAAAGTGCAGGTTCGCCGGGAAGAGAGGAAACTTTGCCGTTGATCGGCGAAGTGGAGGTGGTGTCGATGTAGTTGAGCAGGTTTTCGTTCTCAATGTCGCCCAACTCGAGGTCGTACCGCAAGCCGTAAGTAACCGTCAGCTTGGAAGTGAGCTTCCAGATGTCCTGAGCGTAGGCGCCGTAGTAGTAGTGGTGGGACCGGGTCACAGGCTCGTATCCCGAGCTGACGGTTGCCAGGCCAAGCAGCAACTCGGCCATGCCCGAGCCGGAGTCGGTCGAAGGTGTCGTCGTCCACGGACCACTGGTAAACTTGTCGGCTGCGCTGATGGACATCTGATCCGGATCCCATAGCTGCACAGGGTAACGCCTGGTATCGAAGCCGAATTTGATTGTATGTTTATCCTTCTCCCAACTGGCGTCGGCCGCATATTGCCAAACCGACGAAAAGTTGCTCTCCAGGGGATACTCGTTTCCCAGAGAAGTCACGCCGCCCAGCGCGGAAGCGCCGCTGATGCCGAGCGAGGGGCTGAGGGTTGCGGTGACGCCAGGCGCGACGTTGGCGGCATTGAAGCCAAGGCTTCCAGGAGTTCGATGCACCAGCTCACCACGATTGGATTCGCTATGCGCCCAGGAAAAGTGATGTTCGAAGATCAGGTTTGACTTGATGGCCCAGGTGTGATTCACGAGGATGCTCTTCCCTGGGATGCGGTCATTGGCCATCTGGGGTGACAATCCGTTGCCGAAAAAGTCGGCATTTAGAATGCGATTGCTGAAGTCTGTATAGTGCCCGAAGATGCTGTGCTTGGAGTTGAATTGATGGTCGATGCGCGTATCGTAGCTGTTGTTGTCGTCGGTGTTCGGCGCATTGGAGAAGAAATTGTTCTGATTGCTTGGGTTTGGCACGGTGGTGTTTGGGAGCGGATAGAGGTCGAGCAGCGCGATTCCCAATGCGCTGGGGTTCGGGATCTTGTTGGCCCCATTCTCGCTCAGATAGGATTTGCGGCAATATGTTGAATTTGCGGTTTTTACAGGGGTTGAAGTGCAAACTGTGCTGCCCACCGGTTGCAGGGTGGTGCTCGCCGGATCGTAGATGACAATCAGGTTTCCCTTGGCATCGAAGGATTGAGAGAAGTCACCCGTCCTTTCCAAAGCTGTGGGAACGGTTTCCAGCCAGGATTCCGCGGTCATGTCCCGGAGCCCATCGTAGGAGAAGAAGAAAAATGTCTTGTTGTGGCCGTTCATCACCTTGGGAATCACGACCGGACCGCCGATCCTGAAGCCGAACTGATTCCTGCCGAAAGATCCCTTCGCCGCCCCGGCCAGGTTGGCGTTGTAGCCGTTGGCGTCCATATCTTCGTTGCGATAGTACTCAAAGGCCGAGCCGTGCAGCGCATTGGTGCCCGAGCGCAGCGCAAAGGCCACAATGCCTCCGCTGGTGCGGCCAAACTCCGGGGCATAGGCATCAGTATAGATGCGCGTCTCCTGTACCGAATCGGTTCCTGGAATCCCGGCATCCTGGTTATAGTAGTTGGTGATATTGGCTGCGCCGTCGAGCATTACATCGGTAGTCGAGCCTTTTGCGCCGTTGATGCGGAACGTGTTGGAGCGGCTTTCGCTGGAATAATTCTGACCCGACAAACCATCGTCGCCCTTGGTTACGCCAACTCCGTCGCTGATGATCTGCAATGGGTTTCGAATATTGAGCGGGATGCTTTCGACGAATGCCGGTTCGATCGTGAGGCCGCGGTCGGCGCGATCGGTTGTCAGCTCCGGCGGCACATCGCTCACCTGAACGGATTGCTGCACCGCGCCCACCTTCAGCGCCAGAGTGAACACCTTGGATTCGCCCACTTCGAGAGTGATTCCGGTCACCACCGTGGTTTCGAATCCAGGGGACTGCGCTTTGATCTCGTAGGTTCCCGGGTCAACGGGCGGCAGGATGAAATCGCCGTTTCCGTCGGTGGTGGTTACCTCATTGACCTGGGTGCTGATGCGCGTCAGGGCCACCTTCGCACCCTTGACGCTGGCATGTTGAGGATCGACCACTTCGCCGCTGACACGGGCATTCTGCGCGAAGAGTGGGATGCTGAGGACAAATGCGGGGAGAAGGAAGAGAAGGCGGCTTGCATATCGCATGGCGGCTCCGTTCGAGGTTGGTGAAATTTCGGCATCAACACGGCGGCTTAAGAAGCGCCGTTGAGATTCACTCGGTTTGCCGTTGAACTTGATGCGATAGTAGCCAGCAGAAATGCACAGAGTATGAAGGCGAAGTGAAAGCAAGCGCGCTTAACGGTAATGAACGTCTGTTCATTACCGATTGGTGACGGCGCGGAATCCGGGCCCGGAATTGGTTCATGCCGGTAAGCTGTGCGTTCACAACAACCTCGCGCCGCCATTCGGAAGCGCCCGACATCGTAGGGGAAACGGCCTGCCGTTCAAATCGCATCGACGGGCAAAGGCCTGAAGGAAGGGATCGCCTGCAAACGTCCGCGGCTCGCGGGCAGATCAAGTCCAATCGACGGCCTTCTCTCATTTGCCCATCAGGCCGTCTGCTGCAACGCCTCATCTTCAAGCGGAACCACAACTTGGCACGCGGGTTTGAGATTCCAGATCGGCAACAATACCGCGCCGGCTAGAAACGCGGCACCGGCAAGAACAAGAAAGAGCCGGTCCCACCCGAAGCGTTCGCTCACGCATACAACAACATACGGCGAGAAGATCGCTCCAAGATGCCCAATTCCGTCCACCAGGCCTGAGGCGGTAGCCGCGGCCTTTGCTTCGCCGATGTCCTGTGCGCCCGCCCCGGAAAGCAGCGTGTCCGGACCGAAGGAGAAAATGCCAGCCAGGGAGATTGCAATCGCCGTGCCCACAAGCCCATATCGGCTCAGGGCCGGCTCAAACAGCAGAACGATTCCGAATCCGCACAGCATGATCGCGGAGACGGGGGCACGCCGTGACTGGCTGAAGCGATCTGAAATGTAACCCGCCGCCACCGCGCCGAGAATACCGATCAGCTCATACAAAGACGATAGATATCCCGATGCCTGCAGGCTGTACCTCAGCCGGGTCACCATGTAAAGCGGCAGCCAGAACATCAGCGCGTACCGGCATAGCTCCAGGAAGAAATACGACATGCTCACCATCCATAAAGATGGCTTGCGCAGCAGAACGGCCACGCCGCTCCAATCTGTGCGTACTGCGCTGAGCGCGCTCCCATCGCGGCGCATTCCGGAAGGGAGATCTGCTTGTTCCGGCGTATCTTTGGCGCCCATCAGAAAAAGAATAGTAATTGGCAGCAGTAGCAGCGCCGGAAACAGAAAGCCCCGCCGCCATCCAAGCTGAGGAAGCAGCCATGCCTGCACAACTGTCCAGGTAGCGAACGCCGTTGCCAGAAAACCACCGAGAACGTAATTCGTGCTCCACCACGCCATCACGATTCCACGATTATCGCCGCGGAACCAGATCGCCATTGTCTTTACCAGTCCCGACCATCCGGTCGACTGACCGGCGCCATTCAGGCATGCAAAAACGAGCAGCCAAATGAACGATGCATGCGCGCCCATCAGGATATTGCTGGCCACCACCAACAATAGGCCGGCGCCGACCACGCGCTTTGCTCCGATGCGATCGGAAAGAAGCCCGCATCCGAACTGGCCAACGGCGTACAGCAAGCTATAGCCGAATACGATGTTTGCCAGGTCGAAGCCGCGAAGCCCTGAGACATTGTTGAGCAGGGGCAATGCCACACCCAGATTCTTGCGGCAGAGATAAAAGCCAGCGTAGGCGATCCAGGTAATCCCGAAGATCCGGCGTTGACCGGCAGATAAACGCATCAAGACTCCAGTTCCACCGCGCTCTTGTGAACGCAGTACCAACGGTTTGCAAGAGACAGCCTGTCAACGCCATAACAAACTCGCCGCTTACCGGGAGCGCACAGGTCCATTGCGCACCGGTGCATCTGCCGGCATCTGTTCGCGCCAACCTGTCTGCCGGTCTCAGCATGTGTGCGGAATAGCATCCTCCTTACCATTTCAGCGTCTGGCGAATGCCGAAACGTTCAGCGGGTTAAGCAGTGCGGCTTCCCACGTTAAATTAACGGTTTAGCCAAGGGCAGCACCGATGTCACCGTTTTGTAACATCCCGGCACTACACTGGGTTTACAAGAAATCATTTCTGTGGAACACCGATGCAGAAGGAAGAGATCCAACCAGACGAGTTGCGTCGATACGCCCCTGAACTACAGGCAGCCGTCGAAGTTGTGTGCAAGAGTCCGTCCTTCCGCAGTAGTGCCAAAAGTTGCCAGTTTCTGCGCCACATTGTCCGGCACACGCTCGATGGCAATGTCGATGAACTAAAGGAGCGCCTGATCGGGATCGAGCTGCTGGGTCGCGAATCCTCCTACGACACGGGTTCCGATGCAGGTGTGCGCGTGCGCGCCAACGATGTCCGCAAAAGGCTGGCTGCCTACTACGCTGCGAATCTTTCCGATCTGGAAATTACCGTTGACATCCCTTCAGGCGCTTACGTTCCGCGCTTTTACATCTCCCGCCGTCTTCCCGTCGCTCTCCCCGATCCTGAGCTCGTGCTTGCCGTCGCACTCCCCGATTCCCAGCCTGTGCTGCCCCAACCTGCTGAACTCTCCCTGCCACAGTTGGCCTTGCCTTCACTGGTTGCGCTCTTTCTTTGCGTGATCTGCATTCGCTGGCAGATTGCCCAGGAGGATCCGTTCGTTACATTCTGGCAAACGGTTTTCCAGGATCATCACGCGTTGCTGTATGTGCCCCCATCGACCTCTGATGGCCAACGGGGACTTGCTCTCGTGGACAGGATCGAGGACACCGCTCCATTGCTCAATCTGGCCGGCCAGTTTCATGCCGGAATCACTCTCACCCGCACGCTTGCTCCTCAATCTGACGCTGAGGAAATTCTGATTCTGATCGGCCCTATTCCTGCATCTTTCAAAGACTCCGTGCCCGGTTCTTTGGCGCTTGAGCGCATTGCCTCCGCCGAGGGAAGCAGGCTTGTAATCGGTGATACACCCTCCGGCCGGCAGATTGTCGATCGCAACGCAGGCAACTCTTCTGTCAATTCCTATGGCCGGGCGGGGTTGCTCACCATCGTCAACGGGGCTCAGCGCTCCATTCATATTGATGGCACCGACGACGCCTCCGTCGATTCGCTCATCAAATCGATCTGTGAGCCCAGTGCGTTTCCGGACGGGCTCATTGAGAGTTTCCAGCAGGGAACGATCACGCAGATTGTTTTTCCTTTGGCGCCTGGCGCACAGGCAGTGGTCTTTCATGAATCGTTACCCGTGACGCGTTCGGCGATGAACGGCACGCCGTGAGGACGGAAACCAAATCCCTGGCCGCTTCGCGCTGTCAGGTCTTCCTCTCTGCGTGGGTTCTCTACGCCGGTTACTATATCTGTCGGAAGGACATTAGCCCAACAACCGGACCGGGAATCTCTCACTTCGCCCTCAGCCTCATCTGCTTCGGGGCCGCCTACACAATCGCCCAGTTTGTCGGCGGCTCGCTGGCGGACAGAATAGGCGCGCGCCGCACAGCCCTGGCGGGCGCCGCCATTTCAATCCTGTGCACCAGCCTTCTGGCCTTCCATACCCCGTCTGTCCCCCAATTAATGCTCTTGCTCGGCAACGGTCTCGGCCAAGGCCTGGGATGGCCAGCCATGTTGCGGCTTCTTGGTCAGTGGTTTCAACGCGACGAACGAGATCGTGTACTCGGCTGGTGGAGCACCAGCTACATCCTGGGCGGAGTGCTTGCCACCGCTCTGACCGCATGGCTAGTCGCGCACACTCGGGTTGCCGTACTCACCGGATTTGAACCTGCTTACCTGGTTTCCTCCTCTGTCTTACTCTGCGCAGCTCTCTTCTTCTATTTCGGAACTGCGCATCTGGCGCAGCCGGTGCCACCTCACTCTCCACCTCCTGCTTCCTCGCTCTCCGGCTCGACTGCGATCTGGGCGCAGGCCCGAGGCTGGCGCCAGATCCTGACCAATCGTAGAATTCAGGTCATCTCCATCGTGTATTTCTTTCTCAAAATGACCCGATACACTCTGCTCTTCTGGCTGCCTCTTTACCTCACATCGAGCCTGGGTTACACCCAGCATTCCGCCGACCACTTCGCCTCGTACTTCGAACTCTTCGGTTTTCTCGGCCCCCTTGTCGCCGCCTACTCTCTGCGCCGCTGGCTTGGTGAGAGGCGCATGGCTTTAGGCGCTGGGATACTCTTCGCACTTGCCTTCATCTGTCTTCTACATCCCGTCCTTGCAGGCAGCGGATGGTTCGGCGCAGCCGTTTCCATCTCTTTAATGGGAATCCTGATCTATGGCGCCGATGTCCTCATGTCCGCCATGGCCGTCCTAGACGCCGTCCCCGACCATTTGCACGGCCGCGCGGCCGGGTTCGTCAATGGCATCGGTTCCATCGGTCAGACGCTTTCTCCATTCCTCGTCACTATCTTGGTCCTGCAATTCGGATGGACCAAGCTGTTCGATCTATTTGTCTTCTTCGCTCTCGTTGCCGGCGGCGTTTGCGCTTTCGGCGCCCGACTCCAAACCGATCAGACCGCTTCAATTAACCGTTCAGTGGGTTGATCTGCTCGCTTTTCAAAGTACACTGCAACCATGAATTCACAAATTGGCAATCGTATCATCTGCGTGTTCTCCGCACAGGCAGGCCGAGCATGAGAAATCCTCTTCA
>JBEKPA010000072.1:0-13360 GCA_049521195.1 Occallatibacter sp. | reverse complement strand
CTGTCGATCTTCGGCGACCACTCCGACGTAATGGCCTGCCGGGCGACGGGCTGGGCGATGCTGGCCTCGAACTCGGTGCAGGAGGTTCACGACCTGGCGCTGGTGGCGCAGATCGCCACCCTTGAATCCCGCATTCCTTTCATTCATTTCTTCGACGGTTTCCGTACCTCGCACGAAGTGGGCAAGATTCTGCCCATCGGCGACGAGACCCTCCGCGCCATGCTGGACGACCAGTACATCATTCAATTCAGGCAAAACGCCCTGTGCCCCGACCGCCCGCGAATCCGCGGCTCGGCGCAGAATCCTGACGTCTTCTTCCAGGCGCGCGAGGCCTGCACGCCGTTCCACGCCGCGGTTCCGGGAATTGTGCAGCTGGTGATGGACCGCTTTGCCGCGCTCACCGGCCGCTCCTATCACCTCTTCGACTACTACGGCGCGCCGGATGCGGAGCGCGTAATCGCGCTGATGGGATCGGGCGCCGAAGCGGCCGAGGAGGCCGTGGATGCGCTGAACAGGCAAGGCCAGAAGCTGGGGCTGCTGAAGGTTCGGCTTTTCAGGCCGTTCGACGCCGCGGCGTTCCTGGCCGCGCTGCCCGCCACCGTGAAGTCGATCGCAGTTCTCGACCGCTGCAAGGAGCCGGGCGGCGCCGGCGAGCCGCTCTACCAGGAGATCGTAACCGTGCTGGCCGAGAACTCCGCCAAACTGCCCTTCGCCAAGCCCACGGTGGTCGGCGGCCGCTACGGGCTTTCTTCAAAGGAATTCACGCCGGCCATGGTGAAGGGCATCTTCGACGAGCTGGCCAAGCCGGCGCCCAAGAACCACTTCACCATCGGAATCGACGACGACGTGAGTCACACCAGCCTCGCTTACGATCCGGCGTTCTCGACCGAGGATCCAAAGACCGTCCGGGCGCTGTTCTACGGCCTGGGCTCCGACGGCACGGTGGGCGCCAACAAGAATTCGATCAAGATCATCGGCGACAATACGCCCAACTACGCGCAGGGCTACTTCGTTTACGACTCCAAGAAGTCGGGGTCGATGACTACCTCGCATCTGCGCTTCGGGCCGAACCCCATCCGCTCCAGCTACCTGATTACGCGGGCAAGCTTCGTGGCCTGCCACAACTTCAGCTTTCTGGAGAAGATGAACGTGGTGGAGGCGGCCATGCCGGGGGCGGTCTTCCTCCTCAACTCGCCCTACTCGGCGGCCGAGGTCTGGGATCATCTGCCCAAGACCACGCAGGATGAGATGCTGCGCAAGAAGATCGAGTTTTATGTGATCGACGGCAACAAGGTGGCGCGCGACGCCGGCATGGGCACGCGCATCAACACCATCATGCAGGCCTGCTTCTTCGCCATCAGCGGCGTGCTGCCGCGCGAGGAGGCGATCGCACAGATCAAGAAGGCCATCTACAAGACCTATGGCAAGCGCGGCGAAGCGGTGGTGCAGAAGAACTATGCCGCCGTGGATCATGCGCTGGCGCATCTGGAAAAGGTTGTGCTGCCCTCCGCCGTCTCGTCCGGCTTCGATCTGATCCCTTCCATCAGCGGCAAGGCGCCGGAGTTTGTGCGCAACGTGCTGGGCCAGATTGCAGGGGGACACGGCGACCTGCTGCCGGTGAGCGCAATACCGGCCGGCGGGGCATTCCCGACCGGAACCGCGCAGTGGGAAAAGCGTAACATCGCGCAGTTCATCCCGGTGTGGGACAAGGACTTGTGTATCCAGTGCGGCAAGTGCGTCATGGTCTGTCCCCATGCCGTGATTCGCGCCAAGGTGTACTCGCCGGAGCTTGCGGATAAGGCGCCCGCGACCTTCCAGTGGGCCAAACCCAAGTGGAAGGCCCTGGAGCAGGAGCGCTACACGCTGCAGGTGGCGCCCGAAGATTGCACCGGCTGCGCGGTTTGCGTCGAAGTCTGCCCGGTGAAGAGCAAGAGCGACGCCAGCCACAAGGCCATCAACATGGCGCCCCAGGCGGCGCTTCGCGAGGCCGAGCGCGACAACTGGGAGTTCTTTGCGGCGCTGCCCGAGGTGGACCGTTCGAAGCTGTCGCACACCCAGGTGAAGGACATTCAACTGTTGCAGCCGCTTTTCGAGTTTTCCGGAGCCTGCGCGGGCTGCGGCGAGACGGCCTACATCAAGCTGCTCACCCAGCTTTTCGGCGACCGGCTTTATATCGCCAACGCCACCGGCTGCTCGTCGATCTACGGCGGCAACCTTCCCACCACACCCTATACCAGCAACCCCCAGGGCCGCGGGCCGACGTGGGCCAACTCGCTGTTCGAGGACAACGCCGAGTTCGGCTTCGGCATGAGGATCGCTCTCGACCAGCAGAAGATCTTTGCCGAGACGCTGTTGACGCGGCTGGCGCCGGCCGTCGGCGATGAGCTGGTTGCGGCGCTGCTCGGAGCCTCGCAGAAGACCGAGACGGAGATCGACCAGCAGCGGGAGCGTGTGCGGGCACTGCGCGAGCGTCTGGCCGGCAACGGCAGCTCCGATGCGCGGAATTTGCTGGCCATCGCCGATTCGCTGGTTCGCAAGAGCGTCTGGATTCTGGGCGGCGACGGCTGGGCCTACGACATCGGTTTCGGCGGCCTGGACCACGTGCTCGGCTCGGGCAAGAACGTAAATGTTCTGGTGCTGGATACCGAGGTCTACTCGAATACCGGCGGTCAGATGTCCAAGGCCACGCCGCGCGGCGCGGTGGCCAAGTTTGCCGCCAGCGGCAAGAGCAACAGCAAGAAGGACCTGGCCATGGAGGCAGTCAGCTATGGCTCCGTTTATGTGGCCAGGGTGGCGCTGGGCGGCAACGACAGCCACGTAGTGAAGGCCTTCCAGGAGGCCGAGGCCCACGACGGTCCGTCGATTATCATCGCCTACTCAAGCTGCATCGCCCACGGGTACGATCTGGTGCATGGCCTGGAGCAGCAGAAGCTGGCCGTGCAGTCCGGCTACTGGCCGCTGATGCGCTACAATCCCAGCCTGCGCGAATCGGGCAAGAATCCGTTCCAGCTGGACTCCAAGGCGCCGGCGATCCGCCTCAAGGAGTACAGCTACCGCGAGGCGCGTTACACTATGTTGGCGCGCAGCAATCCGGCGCTGGCCGCTAAACTGCTGGAGGAAGCGCAGGACGACGTGGAGCGCCAGTGGCGGGTCTACTCGGCGCGGGCGGCGATGCCCGGCCGAGGCGAGACGCCGCACATTGCGCCGGAAGAGAAGGCTGAGGATAAAGTGGTAGCTGTGGCTGACGGAGGTGCCGAATGATCGATTTTTCGACGCAGTATCTTGGTTTGAAACTGAGTGGCCCCATCGTGGTCTCGTCCACTCCGCTGTCGGAGTCGCTGGACAACATTCGCCGCATGGAGGACGCGGGCGCCGCGGCGATTGTGCTCTTGTCGCTTTTCGAGGAGCAGTTGGAGCTTGAATCGAAGGCCCTGGACGAGGACCTCTCGCGAGGCACCGAATCCTTTGCCGAGTCGCTCGGCTACCTGCCCGATCTGGACGACTACCGCATGACGCAGGAGGTCTATCTCGAGCACGTGAGGCGCGCCAAGGAGGCGGTCAAGATCCCCATCATGGCCAGCCTGAACGGCGCCACGACCGGCGGCTGGGTTCGCTTCGCCAAGGCCACGGAGCAGGCCGGCGCCGACGCCATCGAGTTGAATACCTACGCGCTGGCGACGGATCGCAGCCAGACTTCGGCCGAGCTTGAGCTGCAGCTTCTCGACCTGGTGGCCGCGGTCACCGAGGCGGTCAAGGTTCCGGTGGCCGTGAAGCTTTCGCCGACGTTTACAAGCCTGCCCCACCTGGTGGCGCGGCTGGAGGACGTGGGAGCGCGCGGCGTGGTGCTCTTCAACCGCTTCTACCAGCCGGACTTCGACATCGAAGCCCTTGAGGTGCGCCCGACGCTGCACTTCTCCACGCCTTCAGAGCTGCTGCCGCGCCTGCACTGGGCGGCGATTCTCTACGGCAATGTCAAGATCGATCTGGCGATTACCGGCGGCGTTCATTCGGCCGAAGACGTGCTCAAGAGCATCATGGCCGGGGCCGGCATCACCATGATGGCATCGGCCTTGCACATTCACGGCATCGATCACATCGGCCGCGTGCTCACCGACCTGCGCTACTGGCTGGAGAAGCATGAGTACGCTTCGCTGTGGGAGACGCGCGGCTGCTTGAGCCGCCGCTCCGTCCCCGATACCTCGCCCTTCGATCGCGGCAACTACATCAAGACGCTCAGCTCCTACAGCCTGCGCCAGACGATGGGAGCGTTCTAAGTCCGCAGACTGTGGGATAACCAACTTCCGGTGAAAGCCGGTCCTCTGTTCAGAAGTGGAAGCGGTAACGCAGTTCCGCCGAGATCAGCCTCGGATCGTTGTAATGGAAGCCGCCGATGGTGATGGAGTTATCGAGCAGGACGCGGTGGTTGGTTGCATTGAGCACCGAGACGGATAGCTTCCAGCGCTCGCCCAGGTTATAGCCCGCGGAAGCCTCGAAGGTGGTGTGGACGGGCAGATAGGGACCAGCGTATGGGCCGTTACTTGCAGGGCAGGAGGTTGGATCGGCGCAGGCCAGGCCGTTCGAGAATCCGGAGCCGAAGTAGACGTTGGTGGAAAACCATGTGTGCAAGGGCAGGTTGGCAGTGAAGCCGGTGTTGAGCGTCTCGCGCTGGTCGTGGTCGAGCGCAATGTAGTTGGGGCCGAGGGCGCAGGCGGGGTCGGGTTGCTGGCCGGGCTGCGGCTGAACGCAGGTAAATCCTCCGAGGATGTCGCCGCGCTGCTGGGCGATCTGATTCGAGTAGGTGAGGTGGAATTGGCCGAAGTGGGCTAACTCGGGCGAACGCAGGGTCAGTTCCCAGGCGCGGACCAGCGCTCCATCGACGGCGATGGGGAAGTAGATATTCGATTCGCCGAGGTTGGAGTGGTCGAGGAAGTTATTGACGCGGTTCTTGACGGTATCAATGTCGAGGAACCAGCCCTTGTAGGGAATCTGAATGCCGAACTGGTGCTCTTCATCGCGCTCGGAGGGCAGTGGCGTGAAGGCATCTTCTACAGTGTTGCCACTCTGTTGATTTAGGAAATTGGCATAGTTGAGCACTGAACTGGAGACGGTCTCCAGGGGTGCGGGCTGGAAGAAATGGCCGTAAAAGCCGCGCAGAACCCAGTGCAAGCGGGGAATCTCGACCGTTGCGCCGATGCGGGGATAGATGGCGGACTCATTGAAACCGCCGTGGTAGATGGAGAAGCGCTCGCCGCCAAGCAGGGTGATGTAACGGCCCACTCGCAGGTGGTCTGAGAGATAAAACTCGACCAATGCGGCGCTGGGGCTTACAAATGAAGGCGACACATTGGGGTAGCTTCCGTCGTTAAAGACCATGCCAAATAGATCGTTCTCCGCCTGATAGAAGGTATAGAAGCCAGCCGAGAAGTTGTTTGGACCGGCATCGGCGCGAAGGTCGGCCTGGCCTCCCGCATAGTTCGAGGCTTGATGCCAGGTGGTCGCGACTGGTAAGTCGCTCGCGGACGAGTCATAGTCCGCCTGGTTGAAGTGGTAAAAGGGAGCGGCGGAAAACAACGCCTTAGGCGAAATCGTGTGAACCCAATTTGCAATGACAAAGGAGTCGCGCTCGGTCTGGGCATCGCGCAATCCATACGAGTTGTAGTAACCGCTGAGATACTGCCAGTCGGTCTGGCTGGGGTCGTAAGGTACATCGAAATAATCCTGGCGGTACTGCGCGTTGAGGCGCAGTTGGTCCCTGGGCGTCTGGTTGCGAATGAGGGAGAGGAAGGCGCTTTGGGAGTTGGTGGCGTCGTGATAGATGGCGGCGACGGGCGTGGCCAGGCCGTAGCTGGAGCGGGAGCCGGCGAGGCTTGCGTAC
This sequence comes from Occallatibacter sp., assembly GCA_049521195.1. Lineage (GTDB taxonomy): Bacteria > Acidobacteriota > Terriglobia > Terriglobales > Acidobacteriaceae > Telmatobacter. Next base: position 7,485 of record JBEKPA010000072.1, on the reverse strand, counting down.
CAGGCAGTCGCGGCATTGTGATCGCCGAGTGAGAGCTGGGCTTCGCCGTTGTAGAGGTTGCCAGCGGAGATCAGCAGTTCGCCGTCGCGGTTGCGCTCGAAGCCGTTGCGGGGCAGCACGTTGAAGACGCCATAGGTGCGGTCGCCCACGTCCGAGGCGTAGCTGCCGCGCTGGGTTTCAAGCGAATCGATGTCCTTGGGATCGATCTGCGGGCCGACGTTGGAGGCGATCTTGGTATTGGGAATGGCGATGCCGTCGATGAGCCAACCGGTCTGGTGGCCGCCGCGCATGTGCAGCATGTCGTGGGTCATGTAGGCGCCGGGGACGTAGTCCGTGATCATCTCCATGCCGATGGTTCGGCTGGCGCCGGGGGTTTGGTCGATCTCGGCGCGGGTGATGAGGGTAGTGGGGGTGACGGAATCGGAGGCGGAGATGGAAGTCCCGAATCCCTGGACGACAACGGTTTGCGTGGCCGGGGCCACCGGCAGCGGGATGTGCAGGATGGGGTTGGTGCCGCTGGCCACGATGAGAGGCTGGGTGACGGTGGCAAAGCCGGGGGCGGCGACGGTCAGCCGGTAGACCCCGATGGGGGTTTGGGGCAGCTCGAATTCACCGGCTGGGTCGGTGGTGGCGCGCAGGGTGAAGGCGGAATCGGCGGCCTGCAATGTGACGGCCGCGCCGGCGATGGGGCGGTGCTGGGGATCGTGGACCACGCCATGGACGGTCGAGAAGACGGTGGCGCAGGCAGGGATGGAAGCGGCCAGCAAAAGAGCCGCGGCAAGCGATGAAGAGAAGCGCATGACGGCACGAACCTCCATGAACAGCCGGGCAAAGGTCACGCTGCGCTGGCTGCGGGGAAGACGCGGCGCTGAAAGAGCGTGGCCGGGGCAGTTGAATCGTTGAAGACAGGCGTGAGCCGGGAGAAAACCGGCTCAAGGCCGCTGGCGTTTCGCGGCCAGCTTGGCCCATCTGCTCAGCCGGGGAACAGACTGAGACCTCGGTCCCTCAAGGAAGGGGCGAAGTTTTCAACGGAGATGTCAGGAGATTTCAGCTCAGGGCTGTGCCGGGAGGTCCGCGGCCGGCGCCGTTGCGGAGTTGGCTGAGGCGGGCGGCGGCGCGTCCGGGAACGGGCGCGCGATCCTGCGCGGCGAGCACCGGCAGCCTCACCGGCGGAGCGGCCAGCGCATTGATCGTCGACGCGGGCGCCGTTGTGTAACCGGGGAAGCAGGGGCAGGTCAAGGGCGCGGTAACGATGGGTTTGCCGGAGGCGGCCTGAACCATCTGCGCGGCTATCCGCGAGGACATTGCACAGTGGTGCGCTCCATGGCGGCGGCAGCAAGGCGGCAGGCGCGAGTCCTCGCCGGTCGGGAGGGCTGCCTCCAGGGGCCCCAGACCGAAGAACACAATCAGCAGAATGGAAAGAGCGCGCCTCATAATCGAAGAGATGCAACAGCAGATGGTTTCGCTGCCGGAATGTTGATTCCGAGGAGGACGCAGCGCGCCTAACCAATGATCGTTCCAAGTAGGTCATGGCGCGCTTGACTCAGAATCGCGCGGTCTGACGAGGCCATTGAGGATCGGGGATCGTTATGAATACGACAGCGGAAGCGACTGCGATCAAGTGGGTTTGGCAGGGGAGGAGAGGCGGCTCACTCCCCTATGCCGATGGCCGGCGATCACCTGAATCTATTTCAGGTTGCCGCTTGAATCTATGGTGATGCCGCCCGGGCCCTGGTTCTTCTTCTCTTCGTTGGCCTTGCGGGTACCCATCGCCTTTTGGCGCCAGTCGTCCGCCGCTGCCACATCGGCCTTGACCGCGGCAGCATCGCCGTAGTCCACATCCGCCTTGCGCCGGTAAATCAGGTTCAGGTAGGCCATGGCATCGTCATAATTGGGCCGGTTCGCCACCGCCTGGTTCAGATACTCCAGGCCCTCTTCCACAAGCGGACCATTCTGCGCCTTGAGTGGCTCCATCACCTGTTTGGGGGCCTTGACGTTGCCCTCACCGTCGTCGGTGATGCCGGCCGGAACCAGCGCCGCCAGCGTATGCTCGTGGGCCTGAGTCCAGTCGATCACGCCAATAGTGTACGCGGCCTCGGGATCCTTGGGGTCCACGGCCAATACCTTTTTCTGCCATGTCCTGGCATCGTCGAACTTCTTGATGCTGAAATAAATACCGGCAATCTGCTTCAGGCTGTTCACATCGCTCGGATCCTTTTGCAGAACCTCCTGGAAGATGCCTATCGCCTGCTGCGCGGTCTGCAGGTTGTCGGGAGTATCCAGTCCGGGGATCACGTTCTGGGCCAGCGCCGTGGCCAGATAGCTCTTTGCCATGGGCAGTTCCGGATCCAGCTGCGTGGCCTTCTGGAAGTGTCCAATCGCCTCTTCGTACCGCTGGATCTTGTAAGCATCCACACCCTTGTTCAACTGGTCGCGGGCTCTAAGTTTGTCGCACCCGCTCATGTAAATCACCATGCCGGCCAAGGCAACCGCAAGTGCCGTAATACGTGCGGGTCCATTCATGTTCGTATCCTTCTCCTTCAGGCGAGCGCCTATCGATCGCATGCCTGGAAACTCATGAAGCTGGCCGCGGGAGGGTGGCTCCGAAACCAGGATGAAAAAATTCTACTCCAGTTTTCCGCCCGCATGAACCGCCTCCGGACAGAACTGCCGCTGCTGGGATAAACCTGAGACGTTGCCGATGCCGATGGCCTCCGCAGGCCTTCCCGCTAAGAAAAAACTGCCGCTGAGCAGCCGGCTACTGGCCAGCCATAATCTTCGGGGTCATCAGCCCAATGTGATCCACGTTGGCCGACTTGCCAATATCGATGACTTCGGCCACAAAGCGGAAGTCCACATTGTCGTCGCCCTTGACGAACATGACGCGCTCCGCGCGGTTGGCATAGATGTCGGTCAGCTTCGACAGCAACTCCCTCTTTTCCACGTCGGTCTCGTTGATCTTGTAAGCCGGAGCCGCGCCGGCGCGGTAAAGAACCTGCACCACGATCGTGCGGTCAGGCGGATTCTGCTGATTCTGCGGATTCTTGGGCGGCTGGGGCACCAGCGCATCCAGACCCTTGGGCGTTGTGGGCACGATGACCATGAAGATGATCAGCAGCACCAGCAGAATATCGATCATCGGCGTAACGTTGATGTCGGAGGAGTACCCTCCCGGGCCCCCACCAGTTGTCATTGACATGGCTTCAAACTCCTCGTTTCCTGGAAATGGTTGAATAGACGGCGCAAGGGCGAAATCACTGACCCGGACTGCCGGCTTCGCGCTTCTGGGTCAACAAGCCCACGTCGTCCACGCCGGCCAAGCGCACGGCGTCAATGGCGTCTTCAACCGCCCTGTACTGCGCTCGCGCATCCGCGCGCACAAAGATCGTTTTGCTGGGCGTGATGGACAGCTTGTCGCGAACCATGCCGCCAAGCTCATCGACGGAGACATGGTTCTGCCCCAGAAAGACATCTCCGCTGCGCGTAATCGCGACGACAATGGCGTCTTCCTTGTCCGCGTCCGGCATGTTGGTCGTGTTGTCGACCCTCGCCATATCGATCTGCACCTTGTTCTGGAGCATGGGGGTGATGACCATGAAGATGATGAGCAGCACCAGCATGACGTCTACCATGGGGGTAACGTTGATTGTCGAGTTGACCTTAGTGCCTTCGTTGCGAACCGTGATTCCCATTTTGAGGCTCCGTGCCTAAAGAATTTTTGTTCCGGATGGCTTCCGGCGCTGCCGTCAATCGCCTGACCGGCGCGAGGTTCAAAGAGGCGGGCAGAAGAGAACCTAGCTCTTCCGCCCACCAAAGAGATTCCCGCTCTTGCCAACAGCCGCTTCGCTTAGCGCCTGAGGTTTTGCTTGATGAAGTAATCGACCAGCTCGCTCGAGGAGTTGTCCATCTCCACGTCGAAAGCCTCGACACGCCCGGTGAAATAGTTGAATGCCATGACGGCCGGGATGGCCACAAACAACCCGAAGGCCGTGGTTACCAGCGCCTCCGAGATGCCGCCGGCGACCGCGCCGATGCCCGAGGTCTTCTGGGTGGCGATCTGCTGGAAGGCGTGGAGAATGCCGATGACGGTACCGAGCAGTCCCACGAACGGCGCCGTGGCCCCGATGGTGGCCAGCACCGCAAGGCCCCTCTTCAGCTTGGCGTGAACGATGGCCTCAGCCCGCTCCAATGCGCGGCCCGAGCTCTCGATGGTCTCCTCGGTCGGCAAGCCGGCTGAGGAACGGAACTCCTGAAGGCCGGCGGTTACAACCTCGGCCAGGTGAGACTTCTTGTTGCGGTCGGCGATCTTGATAGCTTCTTCCAACTTGCTGTCCTTCAGCGCGCCGGCAACCTTGGGCGCGAATTCGCGCGACTGCTTGCGGGCTGCGGAGAAGTAGAGGTAGCGGTCGATCATCACGGCCAGCGACCAGATGGACTCGATGAACAGGACCAGGGCGATGCCGCGAACAAACCATCCCATGTGATCCCAAAGCTGTGGGAGGCTGAAGCCGACCGCCTGGTCTTCCTGGAAGAGGGCAAGGCTGCTGACCGTGTGCGATGCGATATGTGCGAGCTGAGCGAGAATCACTGAATCATTCCTCCTAAGGAGTTTCTTGTGAACTGCGATGGTCCGCCGCGGCGGACGGTTGCTGAGAATGCGGGGTCTTTGCTAATTCGCATTCAGGTCAAAAAGCGAGGCCCCTGCCCAAAAATGCGGGAAGGAACCGAAGGGCAAATCATCCGCCGAGGGTGAAGATCACGTTGACGGTGGTCTCCACTTCCACCGGTTCGTTGTTGAGAAGGTAAGGCCTGTAGCGCCAAGTCTTCACGGCATCCAATGCGGCCTGCTGCAACATCGCCGGACCGTTCACAACGCGCAGATTCTCGATCGATCCGGTCTTGGATATGGTGGCTTGCAGCACCACCGTGCCAGAGACGCGGGCCGCCTTGGCGATGGGCGGATAATTGGGCGTGGTCTTCTGGATCAACATGCCGACCGCCACGCCGGCCGAGATGTTCACCTTCTTTGGGGCCGCGGCTTGCACCTTGGGACCGCTCTGCCCGAACAAGCTGTCGGTTACGCCGCTCGAGGAGCCGCCGAGGCCTTCCATGCCGGCCACGCCAAAGCCTGAGGTGGGTGGCGCTTCCTTCTCGGCCACCATCTTGATGTCGTGCGGGATCCGGGTGGGAGCCGTCAACTGATTGTTCATCATCTCCGTCTGCACGCGAACCGGGTGCACTGCCTCCGGCGGGGGCGGCGGCGGCGGGGGCGGCGGCGGGGGCGGCGGCACGGTCAATTGCGTCAGCATCATGGCCCTGGGCAGCGCCTCAGGATAGATCAGCGGAATGAGGACCATCACCACGAGAACCGAAAGGTTGATGGCCCCTGTCACAAGCATCCATCGTCCACTCTTGCTCTTGATCCTGCCTCCGGACTCAAACGTTGAATCTTCAAACATGGCCAGCCTCGAATCTGATTCTGATGTTGGTAACCTCTAAATTAGACACCGCGGGAGCTTGAAATGTTCCCAATCAAAAGGATTTCAAAAGCACAAACGTTTTCCACTTTATCAGGGCGATGCCTCACTTGCAAAGCATCCGGCAAAACGGGCGCAATGTCTGTTCAAAAATGGACTATACTCTGGCGCGCCTGGCCGCCGGCAGGGCCGCAGCCTTGCCTCTGCTTGCCCGCCACTCCTGCCAGGCCACCAGCATCGGCGCGGCAATGGCTATGGAAGAGTATGTGCCAATAAGAATACCGACTACAAGCGCAAATGAAAAGCCCCGCAGAACCTGCCCGCCAAAGATGTACAGCGAAAGCACCGTCAGGAAGGTCAGGCCCGAGGTCAGGACGGTCCGGCTCAGCGTCTGGTTGATGCTGCGATTCACCACGTCCGGCAGCGACTCGCGGCGGCTGAGGCGCAGGTTCTCGCGGATGCGGTCGAAGACGACGATGGTGTCGTTCATCGAGTAGCCCACCAGGGTCAGAATGGCCGCGATCACCGTCAGGCTGATCTCCTGGTTGGTGAGCGCGAAGGCGCCAACGGTGATCAGCGTGTCGTGGAAGCAGGCCACCACCGCGGCCACGCCGTAGATCAGTTGGAAGCGGAACCAGAGGTAAACCAGCATGCCCGCCATGGAGTACAGCGTGGCCAACAAAGCCTGCTTTTCCAATTGCTTGCCAACCGTGGGACCCACAATCATGACGTTGCGCACGGTGAAGGGGTTGTCGTAGTGCGCCTGGAGGGCATCGACAATCTGCTGGCGGCCGGCATCGAGCGAGGCTTCATCCTGCTGCTCCGGCAGGCTGATGAGCACTTCGTTGCTGCTGGGCTGATCGACGGCCTTGATGAGCTGGATGGTTGCATCCTTGATGCCCGCCGCCGAGGTGGCCTGGCGAATCTTGTCCACGTCGGGCGTGCGCTGAAACTGCGCCTGCACCTGCGTGCCGCCCTTGAAGTCCACGCCCAGCGGCACCGGGCTGTGAATGGTGCGCATGTGCATGCCCATTGAAACGATGCCGGCCACGCTGAAGATCATTGAAAAGGCGAGGAAGTACCACTTCAGCCTCAGCCAGTCCACATTTACGCCGCGAAAAAATTCCACTGGTTCTCTCCGCTTCCTGGCGCCGGAGCCGTGACGCTCCAGCGTTCAATTCCTTTGCAACGGCCGATCGGGAAAGCCATTCCAGATCGCGGCCCCGGCAGCCTTGCCGCCGTGTTTCTAAATCGATACCGCTTCCCCCGGCTTCATCCTGTTCAAATGGGCATCGAAGATCACGCGCGAAACGAAGACCGCCGTAAAGAGGTTGGCCGCCAAACCGACGGTCAGGGTGGTCGCAAATCCCCTCACCGGCCCGGTGCCGAAGAGGAACAGGATTGCCGCCGAAACAATGGTGGTCACGTGGGTATCGACGATGGTGATCCAGGCATGGGCAAAGCCCTGGTCCACGGCCGCCGCCGCCGCCTTGCCGGCGCGCACCTCTTCGCGGATGCGCTCGAAGATCAGCACGTTCGAGTCCACGCCCATGCCGATGGTCAGAATCACTCCGGCAATGCCGGGCAGGGTCAGCGTGGAGCTGGAGACGCCCATGAAGCCGAGCAGAATCACCAGGTTCAAGATCAGCGCCAGGTCGGCGTTGATGCCCGAGCCCCGGTAGTAAATAAGCATGAAGGCCATGACCACGAGCATGCCCACGATGGCCGCCGTCACGCCCTGCTTAATGGAATCGGCGCCCAGCGACGCGCCCACAAAACGCTTCTCGAGCTGTTTGAGCGAGGCCGGAAGCGCGCCGGTGCGCAGCAGCTTCGACAGCGCGGCAACCTCATTTGGAGAGAAGCTGCCCCTGATCTCGCCCGAGTCGCGGATCGCGCTCTCGATGGTGGCCACCTCGCGGACCTGGTCGTTCATGACCACGGCCATTCTCTGGCCCACGTTCTTGCTGGTGTAGTCGTAGAAGCGGTCGCCGGCTTCATTAGTCAGCGT